>DATBLZ010000128.1:0-25793 GCA_036555065.1 Gammaproteobacteria bacterium | reverse complement strand
CCTTACTGCATGTACAGTCCGCCGTTGACGTTGAGTGTCTCGCCAGTGACGTAAGCGCCGGCATCGGAAGCTAAGTAAACGACGGCGGCGGCGATGTCTTCTGGAACCCCCAAACGACCCGACGGGATTTGCTGTCGGAGTGCTTCGATCTGTTTCGCGTCGAGCGCTCGCGTCATATCGGTCTCGATGAAACCGGGCGCGATCGCGTTTACCGTGATGTTACGAGAGGCAACTTCGCGGGCTAACGACTTCGTGAAGCCGATCATGCCCGCTTTGGCGGCCGAGTAGTTGACCTGGCCCGGGTTGCCCGAAAGCCCGACGACGGAGCTCACGTTGATGATGCGTCCATGACGGGCTTTCATCATGCCGCGAACGGCTGCCTTACAGACACGGTAGAGCGACGACAAATTCGTTGCGATCACGCGTTCCCACTCCTCGCTTTTCATGCGCATGAGCAGGTTGTCTTGAGTGATGCCCGCATTGTTGACGAGAATCGTCGGCGCCTCTTGTCGGCCGCCGATCCACTCCCAGCAAGCCTCGACCGAGGCTTCATCGGTGACATCGAGCATGCGGCCGGCGCAGGACGCGTTGATCGTAGCGAGATGCGCACCGATCGCGTCGGCGCCGGCCGCGGTCGTTGCGGTGCCGACTACGGCGGCGCCCTGGTGCGCCAACGCTTCCGCGATCGCGCGGCCGATTCCGCGCGACGCTCCCGTTACGACGGCCGTTCTTCCGGCGATGCCAGGCCATCTTTGGAGCGTTGCAAGGTCCATGACGCGCGGGATTATAGCGACGCGATTCTCGAGCCGCGAATCGAGTAGAGCGCCGCATACGCGATCGCTCCGCCCACCGCGCCGTAGAGATGCGCTTCCGTCACGACGGGCCCCCCCGACGTCAGCTCCGATAGGGGCAGCGGTCCTGCCCAGTGCTCCCACGCGATTTTCGCGACGACGAGCACAATCAGGACCGCGCCGAGACGAGAACGCGCGACCGCGAGCGCAAGAGCGCCGGCCACCATGATGCCGTGCAGCGCGCCCGATAGCCCCACGTACCACACGACGTCAGGACTGAAAAAGTAGAGGCCAAAATCGATCGCGAGCGCCGCGAGCGCGGCCGACACGATCCAATCGAACGAATCGAGCGCCGTGTCGAACAGGAGCGCGATGATTGCGAGCGCGGTTACGTTGAGTGCGGTGTGGCCGGCGCTCAAGTGGACGAGATGCGCGCTGACGAGACGCCACAGCTCGAAGTCGGCGAGCGCAATGCGGTCGTAACGAAACAGCTCGCGCGCGCCGTCGCCGCCGAGCGCCATGGCGATGCAGAGGACGGCGATTCCGAGCGGTGCTACGGCACGCCGCAGCCCTGTCAGCACGCGGGCGCGGCGCATGACAGAGACTTCACGTTTGGCTGCCTGTTGGGTGTGCTATCTTCATTGCATCGGAAGTTAAAGCCAGTCGATTCAACGACTAAGGTAGTGCGATGACAGAGCGAAGCACAAGGCCGGCGGCGGTTGCCGCGGGTTTCACGCTCATCGAGATCATGGTCGTCGTCGTGATCATCGGCTTGCTCGCCGCAGCGATCGCTCCGCAAATCATCGGCAGGCTGAGCCAAGCCGAGGTTACGCGAGCGCGCCAGGACATTCGGCAGATCGAGACGGCGCTCAACGTCTACCGGCTCGATAATTACCGCTATCCGACTACGGACGAAGGGCTCGCGGCTCTCGTCACCAACCCCGGTGAGGCGGCCGCGCCGAATTGGCAGCGCGGCGGTTACCTGAAATCCATTCCTATGGATCCGTGGCGCCGTCCGTATCTGTACCTGAACCCGGGCCAGCACGGCGAGTTCGACATCTACACGCTCGGCGCCGACGGGCAGGACGGCGGAGATGACAACAACGCCGATATCGGCAACTGGAACCTCAACTGAGTCTGTGCGCCGGCAAATTGCGAAGGAACGCGGCTTCTCACTGCTCGAGCTCCTCGTCGTCGTCGGAATCATCGCAATCTTCGTCGGCGCCGTCGTCCTTCAGGTAGGGGTCGCGTCGGGGACGGATCACGAAACCCAGCGCGAGATCGCGCGGCTCAAGAATCTGGTCGATCTCGCGCGCGAGGAAGCGCTGCTGCAAACGCGCGACTACGGCGTCTTCTTCACGCGCTCGGCCTATCGCTTCTACGTTTACGACTACGGCCTGCAAAAGTGGAACCCACCCTTGGACGATCGATTGCTGACGGAGCATGCGATCGGCGAGAGACAGCAATTGCGGCTCGCCTTAGTGGTCGAGGATCGCGAGCTCGTTCTACCGGAGACGTTTGCCACCGAGGACGACGAGGAGCCCGAGCCGCAGGTGCTCGTTCTTTCGAGCGGCGAGATCACGCCGTTCGAAGCGCGGATATTCCTCGATCCGGCCGTCGGCGAGCACGTCCTCACCGCGGAGCTCACGGGCGCAACCGAGATCAGCAGACGTGGCTACGGCACGCCGTAAGCGCGCCGCGGGCTTCACGCTCATCGAGGCGGTCGTCGCGCTCGTCATCGTCGCGCTCGGGATGATGGCGCTCTACATGCAACTCAACCAATACGCGGTCACGGCTACGTACATGGAGGAGAAAACCCTCGCGAGCTGGATCGCGACGAACGAGCTCACGGAGCTCAGCATCGCGCCGTCGTGGCCGGAGCTCGGCACGGAGGAGGACGAGGTCGAGTTCGCGGGGCGCGTCTGGCGCTACACCGTAGAAGTTTCGGAGACGGAAGTCGCGAATCTGCGGCGCGTCGACGTCTCCGTCGCGCGCGCCGATCAGCCCGAGCGCATCATCCACAAGGTGTCGGGCTTGATAGAACCGCCGCCGCCGGCCGGCTTCATTCCGCCGCGGTGGATCGGCGGGCCCGGAGGAGTCGGATGAGATCGACGCGCGGCTTCACGCTCGTCGAAGTGCTCGTCGCGCTCGCGATCGTTGCCGTCATCGGCGTCATGGCGCTCGAGGGCTTGAGTCAAGCCATTCAGCAGCAGTCGCGCGCGCGCGAACGCGCCGACCGCTGGCGCGAGATTCAGCTCGCGATGCGCGTCGTCATGCAAGATCTCGCGCAGATCCATCCGCGGCCGACGCGCGATGAGCTCGGCGACGCGTTCGAGCCGAGTCTGCTTGCGAGCCCGACGGCGCAGTTTCCGATCGAGCTCAGCCGCGGCGGCTGGTCGAATCCCGGCGGATTCACGCGTGGCACCGTGCTGCGCGTCGCCTACGCTTGGGAGGACGACGCGTTGTTGCGCTTCACGTGGCCCGTTGCCGACCGCACGCTCGCGACGCCGCCGCAGCGCACGGAGCTGCTCACGGGCGTTACGAATCTCGAGGTCCGTTTTCGCGCGCAATCGGGAGAGTGGTTTACCGAGTGGCCGCCGACGGAGCTCTCGGGCGCGATGCGGTATGTCAGCGTACCGCGTGCCGTCGAGTTCGCCGTCGAGCTCGAGGACTTCGGCCGCGTTTGGCGACTCGTGGAGACCAGCAACTGATGCGCCGGATGCCGCTTTACGTACGTAAGCAACGCGGAGTCGCACTCTTGACCGCGATCCTCGTCGTCGCGGTCGGCACGATCATCGCCGTCGATTTGGTTTGGCAATCCGCGCTCGATCAACGGCGGACGGCGGCTGCGCTCGCCGCCGACCAATCGTTGATGTTCGCGCTCGGCGCCGAGGCCTGGGCGGCCGATATCTTGCGCCAGGACCTCGTCGACTCACCCGACAGCGATCACTTAGGCGAGCTCTGGGCCACCGAGCTTCCGCCGCTGCCGTTCGAAGGCGGGGTCATTGCCGGGCACGTCGAGGATCTGCAGGGCCGGTTCAATCTCAACAACCTCATCGGCGAAGACGGCAAGGAGGACGAGCTTGCCCGGCAGCAGTTCGAGCGCTTGCTCGGCCTGCTCGAGCTCGATCCCGCTCTCGCGGGCGCGGTCGTCGATTGGATCGACGTCGATGTCGAGCAGCATTTCCCGACCGGCGCCGAGGACTCAGCCTATACGGATCAGGATCCACCCTATCGAACCGCGAATACGCTCATCACCTCGCCGTCGGAGCTCATGGCGATCGCGGGGTTCGATCTCGATAGCTATCGGCGCATTGCGCCCTATGTGACTGCGTTGCCGCGGGGCACGACCTTGAACGTCAACACCGCATCCGACATGCTACTGGCCTCTTTGTCGGACGATATCGATTTGTCGCTCGCGGCTTCCCTGATCGACGAACGTGGCGATGCCGAGTTCACGGACGTCGAGACGGTGTTCGCGGATCTGATCCCTCCCGAGATGTTCGCTAGAATCGGCGGCGTCAGCGAGCATTTCATGCTGACCGGGACTGTGGTCATGGGCTCGAATCAGATGACGTTGCGCTCGGTGCTGCAAAGGGACAACAGCGGCCTGACGCGCGCGCTGTTTCGCAGCTTCGGAGTCGAATGACGATGGCCGAGCATTTCTTCGTCCGTCTGCAGGATTCGAGCGACGAGGTCGCGACGCTCGTCCTGAATTCCGAAGGGCATGTCGTCGAGCCGGTGCGCCGCGAGCGCCTCGTCGACGTCGCCGCACGCGCTCAAGGCAGGCGCGTCATCGTCCTCGTGCCGTCGACGGAAGTGCTCGCCGCGCGCGCCGACCTCCCTAAGGCGAGCCAGGCGCGGCTCAGGCAACTCCTGCCGTACTCGCTCGAGGAGTCTCTGGCCACCGACATCGAGGCGCTGCATTTCGCGGCCGGTTCGCGCACCGACTCGGGCGCCCTCCTCGTGTCGGTCGTCGCGCACAGCCGCGTCGAGGCATGGCTCCGGACGCTCGATTCTGTGGGCTTGCGGCCGACCGCGGTCTATTCCGAAGCCGATGGCCTTCCCGATACGCCCGCGACGCTCAATTTACTCGTCGAGGGTCAACGCGTTTACGGACGGTTGCCCGGTGCCGCGCCGTTCGTGCTCGACGGGATGAGCGTTGCGGAGGCGCTCGACGTGCTGCAGAGTCAGGCGGCGGGCGGAGCTCCGGCGTTCGAGCATGTGCTCGTTTGGCTCGAGGGCGGATCGGAACGTTTGGCCGAGCTCGCCGAGATCCACTCGCGGGTCGCGAGCCTCGACGTCAAAGCGCTCGAGGGAGGCGCTCTGCCGCGGCTCGCCGCGACGCTCGTGTTTCGGCCGGGCGCGAACTTGCTTCAGGGAAAGTACGCGCCGAAATCCGACTACACAGGGATGCTACGTCCGTGGCGGTTTGCTGCCGCGTTGTTCCTCGTTTGGGTCGGCGTCGCACTGAGCGTGCAGGTCGCGGAGTATTTCTCGCTGCGCAGTAGCGACGCGGCGTTGACTGCCGAGATGATGACGATATGCACCCAGGCGCTCAACTCACCGGTGCTCGCGCAGTGCACGACCGAGCTCCGCGGCCGCCTCGCCGCGCTCGGCGAGCAGCCGGCGGCGAGCGCCGGCTTCTTGAGCACGCTCGCGGCCCTCGCGGGGTCGCAGGTCGACGGCGGCAGCATCGAGGCGTTGAGCTATCGGAATCGCGTCATGGATCTGCAGCTCACCGTGCCGAGCGTCATGCAGCTCGATACGTTCGCACAGCGAATCGGGGACGACGGCCGCTTCGTCGCGCGGATTCAATCGACTAATCCGAGCGATGCCGGCGTGCAAGGCCGCGTGCAAATCGCCGAGGCCGCCCCATGAGACAGTGGTGGCTCGACCGCAATCCCCGCGAACGGCTGATCCTCATGGGCGGCGCTGCGGCCGCCGTGTTGATCATCGCCATTACATTCATTTGGCTGCCGTTGCAGCGCGGTACGACGGAGCTCCGCGGCGCCGTCGCGGAAAAGACACGAGTGCTCGCGGATCTGCGCCGCGCGCAAGCACTCGGCACGGGCGTCGACAATCGCGGCGCACCGCCCTCCGCTACACAGTCGTTGATCGGTCTCATCGCGAACACGGGACAGTCGCACGAGCTCGTGTTCACCCGCACGGCGCCCGACACGACGGGCGGTACCGATGCGATCCGCGTGAGCTTCGAGAGCGTGAAGTTCGACGACCTCGTCGAGTGGCTCACGCAGCTCGAGCGCGATTACGGCGTCACTGTGGATTCGTTCTCGGTCAATGGCGCACCGAGTCCCGGTTTGGTCACCGGGCAAACCTTCTTGCGCAGAAACTAGCGATGCTCGCGAGGCGTTCATGGGTGGCACTCGGCTGCGGAGCCTATCTCGCGTTTGCGCTCGCGCAGCTTCCCGCCGCAACGGCTTACCGTTGGTTCGGCACGGACGCGTTGGTCCTGTCCGGCATATCGGGAACCGTTTGGTCGGGCCGCGCCGAGCTCGGATCGATCGGTAACCTACCGCTGCGCGACGTCGAATGGTCCGTCGCACCGCTGGCCTTGGCGCTCGGCCGCTTTTCGGTGACGCTCGCGGCGCGGCCGGCGGATGGCCTCGTCACGGGCTCGCTGTCGGCGGGCTTCTGGGACGTTCGGCTCACGGACGTCCGCGTGACGACGAGTCTCGACGCGCTCGGAGCGGTGCTGTCGTTGCAGGGCGCGCGCGGCACGCTGAGCTTGGACCTCGCCGAGCTGTCGCTGCGCAACGGCTGGCCCGTTGCGGCGACAGGGACGGTCAGAATCCGCGAGCTCGAGGTGTTCCCGCTCGGCGCTCCGGCGGGTTCCGCGCTGATTCCGCTCGGCAACTACGAGCTCTCGAGCTTCGAGGTGGCGGAGCTCGGTCTTGCGGCTCTGCTCCGTGACGACGGTGGGCCGCTCGAGATTCAGGGCACCGTCATGCTTGCACTGCAGGCTCCGCGAACGCTTGCGGGCGCGCACCCGCGCTTCGACGGGCGCGTGCGCGAGCGTGGCGATATCCCGCCGGAGCTTAGGACCCCCCTCGAATTCCTGACGGCTGCGGTCGATGCCGAGGGCTGGCGGACGCTCAACCTCGATCCGTGGCTCCGTCAGCTCTAGCGAAGCTCCACTCGCGAAAGCTGCGCAGCAAGGGGAAATAGAGGCCGAGGCGAATGGGCCGCGCCTCGACGTTCGCGAGCGCCTGCGCGTAACGCTCGAGCTGCGGGCGATAGCGCGCGACCTCCGCGTCCAAGAATGCGGCCATGTCGCCGCCCTCGTGACGACTCGTCTTGTAGTCGATGATCCACCGCGTTCCCGTGTCGACGAAGCTGCGGTCGAGCACGATGTGCTCGAGCATGCCGTTCTCGACGAGGGCCAAGCGGAGCTCGGAGACGGCCTCGTCATGCGGCGCAAGGATCCAGCGCCCGCGCGCGTCCGCGAGCGCGCTCTGCAAGGCCGTGCGCACGTGCGCCGCGGCTTCTTCGAGAATCGCGGGCGCGACGCCGAGCAGCGCGAGCTCCGCGCGAATCCGGGGCAGGGCCCCGTCGAGCCGCGCCGTCGTCCAGAAGTCGGCACCTGTCGCCGCGATGCATTGCAGATAACGGTGGACGATGGTCCCGACTTGAATTGCCGCGTGGCTCGCCCATTCGAACGGCGGGCGGACCGAGGTCCGCGGCGGCGCCGCGGCAGCAGGCGCAACGGCGGCGACTGCACTGGCGTCGTCACCTCCTGCGACACGCACGAGCGGCAGCGCGACGGAGGTACGTGTTGCTTCGCGCTCCGTGCGTGCCGCGGGCGGTTGAAAACGCGGCGCGATTTCCGGCCAAAGCAGTGCAAGCAGCGTGCCGCGCTCCGGCCGCGCGTCGGTCATGCCGAGTTGGGCTACGAGGTAAAGCCGCTCGCGTGCGCGCGTCGCAGCCACGTACAAGAGACGCGCGCGCTCCGCGGCGTCGCGTTCCTGCTCGACGCGCCTCAAGTAGCGTTCGAGCCGCGATTCCGTGCGCGAAAGCGGCACGACGAGCAACGAGGTCGAGCCGTCCTCGCGAAACCGCTCTTGCCAGTAGAGCGCCGCGGAATCCGGTCCGCGCACGCGGCGCGCGAGGCCGAGCACGATCACGGTATCGAACTCGAGCCCCTTAGCGCGATGGATCGTCATCATCTCGATGCCGGCGCCGGCCGGGGGGTCGGCTTGGCGACGCGGCTCGCAGAAGAGCTCCTCGAGGGCCGGTGGATCGTCGAGGTCGCCGTCGTTCGAAAGCTCGTCGAGCGCCGCGAAAAAGCTCGCCGCCTGCTCGTGCGCAACACTACTCGTCGCGAGGCTCGGGCCATCGAGCATGCGCCACGTGTGCTCGACCCACTCGCCTAGACTCATGCGGCCGCGCGCCGCGCGCGCGACTCGCAAGACCGCGCGCAACGCTCGGGCGCGTGCTTGACCGTCGGGCGTGAGCCGCGCGAGGCGCGCATCGTCATTGAGCAAGCTCCAAACGGTTTGCTCCGCGCTGCCCGCACAGAGCGCTTCGAGATCGCGCCACGCGAGTCCGCACCACGGTGCGTGCAGCACGCCGAGCCAAGCGATCCGGTCGCCCAAGTGAGTCAACGCGCGCGTGAGCCCGAGCAAGTCCTGCCCTATCCCCGTTTCGGCGGGCGCCTCGATCTCGAGCGCATGAGCGTCGAGCCCGCGTGCCGAGAGCAGCGTCTCGAGGCCGCGCAGGTGGCTGCGGCTCTGCACGAGTATCGCGATCGACTGCGCGGGCCGGAGCGCGCGCTCGCGGGCGACAATCTCCGCGACCCGGGCGATTTCCGCGGTCGGCGTGTCCGCGCGCAGCGCATGCAGCTCGACGCCTTGCCCCTCGCCCCCTTCCCGGGCCGCGATGCACGCGTGAAACTGCGCTGTGCCGAGCTCGGGGTCGTCGCGGTGCGGAAAGATTCGCGTGAACGCGCCATTGATCCATGCGGCGAGCGGCGGGGCGCTGCGGAAATTGCTCTCGAGTGCCAGGGGCTCGAGGGCTACGGCGCCGAGGCCGTGGCGCTGCGCGCGCAGAAACAGCGTCATGTCGGCATCACGGAAGCGATAGATCGACTGCATCGGATCGCCGACCAGGAAGAGCGTGCGTCCGTCGCCCTGCGTCCACCCTGCCGTGAGGCGCTCGAGCAAGCGCAACTGCGCATGTGAGGTGTCCTGAAACTCGTCCACGAGCACGTGCTGAATGCGCTGATCGAGAGCCAACAGCAGCTCGGAAGGGTCCTCGGTCTCCCCGAGTGCCTGCTCGGCCGCGATCGCAAGCTCGACGAAATCGATCGTCTGCTGCTCGGCGAAGACGACGCGAAGCTCCGCGACCACGTGCAGCAGCACGGCACGCAGCGCCGTGAGGTCGGCCCAGTGCGCGTTGCTGTAAGACGCTTCCGGTAGCCCGTCGAGAGCCGCAAGCGCCGCGCGCAACGGCTCATTCGCACGCAGCGCATTGCAAAGGTCTTCAATTGCCGCGCGCTCGGCCGGATGCGCCGGCCCGAAGCCGGAGCTGCGCGTAAACCGCACGCGCCACTCGCCGTCTTCGGTCAGCAGTAGGTGAGCGATTCCGCGCCATGCGTCGAGCGCAGCGGGCCCGGACGGCAACGCCGCAAGGTCCCGCCATGCACGGAGTCGATCCAGCGTTCTGGGATCCTCGGCACGGAGCGCCGCGTGGCGCGCGAGCTCGACGAGCGTGTCGATTTGCATTCGACCGAGTAACCCTTCGGCCGCGGCGAGCAGATCGACGCCGTGTGTCTCGAGACTTGCGTCGAGGCGTGCGCGCAAAAGGTCTGCGTCGACGGCGACGATGCTTCTGAGCCAACGATCGCGCGTTGGCAAGAGCGCCGCGAGCATCTTTTCGAAACGCGCGACCGAGTTATCCGCGCTCGGCAGCAGAACACGCAGCGCCGCCGCCACGGGATCGTCGTCGCCGAGCTTTTGCAGAGTGCGCCGCGCCGCCTCTGCGTAGAGTCGCGCGGGACTCTCGGTGAGCTTTGCATCGGCAACGCCGCCGGCGAGGAGCGGCAGACGACGCGCGAGCCAGGCATTCATCGCGTCGAGAGTGTCGATGCGCAGGCGCTGCGGCTGCTCGAGCAACGCCCAGCCGAGCTCGGCATCCCGACCGAGCACCCGCCGTGCGAGCGCGCGTGTTGCGGCGCCCTTCTCGCTGTTCGCGGCAGGCTCGTGGGCGTCGCGCATGGCTTCCAATACGCGGGCCCGCATTTCCGCAGCGGCCTTGCGCGTGAACGTGATCGCGACGACTTGCTCGGGGTGCCGAACCGTGAGCAACAATGCCAAGAAGCGGCGGATGAGGAGCTCCGTCTTGCCCGAGCCCGCGGGCGCTTGGACGATGAACGAACGGGCGACGTCGAGTGCGCGCGCGCGCGCCGACTGGTCGGCGACTTCATTCCTCATGAATCGCCTCCGGTTGGCGGAGCTCCGCGTGGGCATAGACGCGTGTGAGCGGCGCGTATTCGCCCGCGGCGTCGCTCCAATCCTCGGCGTATAACCGAACGTCCCCGCCGACAAACTCCTCGACGAGCGCGTGAATCTGCGTGCGCCAGCGCTCGAGCAGCGCCGTCCACGCGGGCGCCTCGGGCACCGCGCGCAACGTTTCCGCAATCAGATCCGGACGCCGCGCGGCCCCGCGATAGGCGATCGTTCGACCGCCGAGCTCGAGCGTGAGCAGCGCCGATAGCCGCGCGCCGATCTCGAGCCCGTACAACGGCAATTGCACCGACGCCAAACGGCCATCGAGCCACCGTGATTTCGCTCTGCTCGCGCCGCTCTTGTAGTCGATGAGCGCAAGAGTTCCGTCGGCGAGCTCATCGAGGCGATCGTAACGGCATGCGAGGGCGAATGCGCCGACGCGAACCTCGGTCTTTTGCTCGACGCCGAGCGTGCGAAACGGTGGCCTACGGCGCTCGGCTTCGATGAACCGGGCGAGGACTTCTCGCAGCCGCGCGGCCTCGAGCTCGAACAACGCCGCGAGTGCGCGCCGCGCGGGCCCGAATGTCTGCGCAAGCGCGCGCTGTACGCTCGCGGCGACGGCGGCGCTCGTCGCCGCCGGGCTTGCGCTCCCCACGAGCTCGAGCGCGCGATGGGTCGCGATTCCGCGCGCGCCCGGGCTCAAGCCCCGCGGCGGCGAAGGCAGCGCGCGCGCGTCGAGCCGCGTCTCGCAAAATGCGCGCAGCGGACAGCGCGCCTGCGCATCGAGCGTCCGTGCGCCGCCGGGGATCCGTGCGGCCGTGAATGGGGGAGCCGGATCGGCGATTGATTCGAGCGGGCGCCGGGGTTTTTCCACGGCCGGCGCGCGGCGCGGGCGAGCGAGATCGGCCGGAGTAATGGACGCGATGCCCGCGAGCAACGGACTCGGCAGCGAACGATAATCGTGGACGAGGCGCGGCCGGCTCAGCACTACCTCACTCGTCCGCGTGCGCAGGCGTGCGAGCGTCGCCCGGGCGCGCGCGAGCGAATCGGCAGGTGTCGACCAGGGCAGCGCGTGCCGAATCTGCAGCCCCGCCGGCAGCAGCGGATTCAGACGCGCAGGCTCCGGCCAAGCGCGGTCCGTCACGCCCGTCACCCAGACCCCGCTGTACCCCGGTCCGACGTCGTCGGCGCGCGCGAGCACGTGCAGGCCGTGGAGCGGCAGCAACGCCGCAACCGGCGTTTCCGTGGCCGCTCGCAGCTGCTCGATCGCGGTCTCTTGGGAGCAAACGCCAATGATCGGCGTGAGCCGCGCGAGGGTTGCGAGCGCAGCCTCCCACGCGTCGAGCGTTGCGGCGTCGTCGCCGCTGTCAGGCGCGGGCCAGCCGAGACGCGCGAGCCCATGGCTCCACGCCCGTGCCCAGACGTCGGGTGTTGCCCGAGGACGCGGCGCCCGGAGCACTTCGAGTCCCGCCCGCAGCCGCTCCGCGAGATCCGGAACGAGCGCCGCGAGGCGACCGGCCAAGCCCGCCTGCGCGTACGCCGTCAGGAATGGCAGCTGCGCGCACAGGTCGCTACGCAGCGCCGCTTCGGCCGCTGCTGCGTCGTTTTGTGCCGGCCCCTCGATGCCGTGGAAGAAGGGGCTGCGAAGCCAGCGGCTCAGCGTCGCAAACGTCGCGCGTCCCGTCGCAAGCTCGAGCGCACCGAGTGCGGCACCGATCGCCGGCCGCGCGGCCAACGGCAGCCCGATCGCGGAGCCGAGCAGAGAACCGCCGAACGCGCGGCGGACGCGCTGCATGACCGCGGCCGGCCGCCGAGCGAGGTCCGGAACGACGAGCGCGAGACGCGAGTCCGGCCGGGCCTCGAGCCGCGCGCTCGCCCACTCGGCCGCGCGCTCGAGCTCCTCGTCGGCATCATGAAGGTCGAGTTGCCGCGCGGTGCAGTGGGTGCTGGGCGCGGCTTTCGTCGCGATGGCCCACCCGCGGCTCCGCAGCGTCGCGAAAAGCGCCTGCTCGGCTTGGGTCGGGGAGACGGGGTCGTGGAGCACGAGTGCTTCCGGCGCTGCAACGTGCGGGAGCTCGCGCGACAAACTCGATTCGTCGAGCCAGCCGGCCTCGCGCAAGCGCGCGAGATAGCTCCGCTGCCAGGCCAGGAATGCCTGAGTTTCGCGCGACGCGTCGGCGTTCTCGACGTCGCGGGCGCCGAGGCCCCAATCGGCGAGCAGCCCGTGGGCTTGCGCCGCCCAGCGCGCCGCATGCCGCAACTCGAGCAAGCGGCCGGCGTCCGGCGAGGCCTGGATGACGGCGCGCCACAACGCGGCGCTCTGCTGCCGCGTCAGCAGGACGCGGGAATCGTCGGCGGCGAGCGCAGCGCGCCACGTGTCGGCGAGCCACGTGCGGTAGGCAGAAAATGCCGGCGCGACGCCGGCCGCACGGCCGGCGCCCGCGCCCTCGAGGTAATGGGCCTCCCATTGGCGCGCCGCGAGCGCGTTGCGTGCGACCAGCCGCAGTCCGCTTCCGAGAGTGGCGGGCCGTAGATCGCTATCTATCAAAAGGTTACGAGATTATTCTTAGACGACTTCGAGGCGCCTCGTGCGCGCGCTCTGTGCTTCGAGCACCTTCTCCATTCGGGTGAACACGTCCGCGAGCTGCTCCTCGTCGGGCAGCGTCGTGATGCGGAAATGATCGCGATAGGGCGTGTTGAAGCTCGATCCCGGCGCGATCAAGACATGTTGCTGCTCGAGTAGCTCGAGCGCGAAGTCCTCGTCGTTGAACTCGGGCAAGAGCTGCGCGTTCACGCCGATGAACGCGTACATCGCGCCCTTGGGCTTGACGAGGTGCAGATAGCGGCTGCGCTCCGCTCCCGAAACGACGGCTTCGCGCGACTGATATAAGCGTCCGCCGGGCGTGCACAGCTTTTGGATCGACTGGAAGCCGCCGAGCGCCGTCTGCACGGCCCACTGCCCGGGGACATTGCTGCACAGGCGCAGCGCCGCGAGCAAGTCCAATGACATGAGGTAGCGCTCGGACCGCTCGACGGCGCCGCTGAACGAGACCCAGCCGACGCGGTAACCGCACGCTCGATAGACCTTGGATAGACCGCTGAAAGTCGCGCACAACGTATCGCGGCAAAGCGTTGCCATCGGCACGAACTCGGTGCCGTCATACAGCATTTGATCGTAGATCTCGTCGCACATCATGACGAGGCCGTGCTGCTCGGCGATCTTCGCCAATCGCGTCAAGGTCGCACGGTTGTAGACGGCGCCCGTGGGGTTGTTCGGATTGATGACGACGATCGCGCGCGTGCGCGGCGTGACGAGCTTCGCGACCGCATCGACATCGGGATTGAACGCCTGCGACTCGGGACACGGGTAATAAACCGCGCGCCCGCCGTTGAGCACGGTCGCCGCCGTCCAAAGCGGATAATCCGGGCTCGGGATCAACACCTCGTCGCCGGGGTTCAAGAGTGCGCGCAACGTGAGGTCGATGAGCTCGCTGACGCCGTTGCCGATGAATACGTGGTCGGTCGTCGCATCCGGCACGCCGCGTTCCTGCTGCTGCATGACGACGGCTTCGCGCGCCGGGAATATGCCCTTTTGGTTGCAGTAGGCCTCGCTCGCGCCGAGGTTCTCCATCATGGCGAGGCGCATCCGCTCCGGGGTCCGAAAGCCGAACAGGCCCGGGTTGCCGATGTTGAGCGAGATGATCTCGTAGCCTTGGCGCTCGAGCTCGTGCGCGCGACGCGCGAGCTTCCCGCGGATCTCGTAGCGAACTTCCTTGAGCCGAGTGCTCGGCTCGACGAGCGGCGATGTGCGGGTCACGGGGGCGGCCTTTGCGTAAAACATCATTCTGCCACAAGGCGGACGGCCAAAGTTGTGCGGCAGTGCCGGTTAAGTCGGACTCCGGCCGGTCGCAACGGGGTGTTTGGGGTCGCGAATCCATTCGCTCCATGACCCAGCGTAGAGCTTCCCGGGCGCCAAGCCCGCGACCTCCATGGCGAGCAGCAGCTGACAAGCCGTCACGCCCGAGCCGCACATCGCGATGACGTTTCCCGCGGTCGCGCCGCACGCCGCGAAGAGCTCACGGAGCCTCGCGCGCGGCAGGAAACCGAGCTCCGCGCTCAACACCTCGCTGTGCGGGAGGTTGACGGCGCCTCGGACGTGACCCGCAACCGGATCGACCGGCTCGCGAAGGCCCTGGTAACGCTCCCGCGCACGCGCATCGAGCAGCACGACGCCGGCTGCAAGCTCCGCTTCGAGCCGGGCCGTCTCGACGACCCAGTCCATGCGCGGCGCGCGCGCTCGATAGACGCGCTTCGGCCACGGTGGATTCCCGGTCTCGAGGCTCCCTCCCCCCTTCCGCCACGCCGTGAGGCCGCCGTCGAGCACGGCGGTTTCGGTATGGCCGATCCAGCGCAGCAGCCACCACAACCGCGCGGCGACCGCGCCTCCGACGTCATCGTAGGCAACGACATAGTTGTCGGCATCGATGCCGAGGCGGCCTAAGCACGCGGCGAGGTCACCGGGGTCGGGCAGCGGGTGCCGGCCGCTCAGGGGTGTCGGCGCTGCCGACAGATCGTTGTCGAGGTGCGCGTACCGCGCGCCCGGTATGTGGCCGGCGAGATATTTCTCGTGACCCTTGGCGGGTGCGAGCAGCTCGAACCTGCAGTCGACGACGACGCAGTCGCGGGAGTCGATTTTGCGCGCGAGATCGGCGACGGCAATCAACGGCTTGGGGTTCATGCTCATTCATTGTAGCGGCCCGCTACAATGCGCGTCGAAATGCGCAAGATCATCGTCGGCATCAAACGCGTCGTCGATTACAACGTCCGGATTCGCGTGCGCGCGGATGGCGCGGGTGTTGCCACCGAAGGGTTGAAGACGAGCATCAATCCGTTCGACGAGATCGCCCTCGAGGAGGCGTTGCGAATCAAAGAGCACGGGCACGCCGACGAGGTCGTCGCCGTGTCGATCGGCGCGCGCGACGTCGAGCAACAGCTGCGCACGGCGCTGGCGATGGGGGCGGATCGCGCCGTGCTCGTCGAGTCGGAAACGGGCCTCGAGCCCTTGGCAGTCGCGCGCGTGCTGCTCGCTGTCGTCGCGCGCGAAGAGCCGCTGCTCGTGCTCCTCGGCAAGCAGGCCGTCGATGAGGACCAGAACCAGACGGGCCAGATGCTCGCGGCGCTCTGGCAGCGCCCGCAGGCGACGTTCGCATCGACGGTGATCGTCGCAAGCTCGAGTGCGACCGTGACTCGCGAGGTGGACGCGGGACTCGAGACCGTCGAGATCGACCTCCCGGGCGTCGTGACCGTCGACTTGCGGCTCAATCAACCGCGATACATCAAGCTCCCCGACATCCTCAAAGCGAAGCGCAAGCCCCTGGAAATCGTGGCGGTCGGCGCGCTCGGCCTTGACGTAGCGCCGCAATTTCGCGTCGTGCATACGGCCGCGCCGAGTCCCCGGCCGCGCGGGATCATCGTTCGGGACGCCAAGGAGCTCGTCGCTCACCTGCGCGCCCGGGGAGTGCTGTGATGCGCGCGCTCATCGTTGCCGAACACACGGGCCGAGAGCTCCACGTCAACACCGCGAAGTGCGTCGCCTGCGCGCGCGCGCTTAGGCTGGACGGCGTCGACGTCTTCGTCGTCGGCGGCGGCCCGGCCGTCGCCGAGTCCGCGCGGCGCATCGCGGGCGTTGCGAAGGTCATCGCCGCGCGCGGCGATGCCGCGCCATTGGCCGCCGTGCTCGCTCCTCAGGTTGCTGCCGTTGCGTCTGCCTACACGCACGTGCTCGGGCCGTCGAGCACTTTCGGCAAAGACTTGATGCCGCGCGTAGCGGCGTTGCTCGGCGTCGGCCAGCTCAGCGATGTCATGGCCGTCGAGGGCGCTTACCGTTTCAAGCGGCCGATCTATGCCGGCAATGCGATCGTCACTGTCGAAGCGGACCCGGAACGCCTGCTGGTCGCAACGGTGCGTATGGCCTCTTATGCGGCTGCGGGCACGCAACCGCCCGCGCCTCTCGAGGAACGGTCCGTCGACAGCGCGCGGCCGGCACACACGCGGTTCATCGAGCTCAAGGCGAGCGATTCCGGACGATTGGATTTGCAAACGGCGGCGCGTGTCGTCGGCGGCGGCCGCGGCTTGGGCAACGCCGCGAACTTCGCGCTCGTGCATGAGCTCGCCCGTGTGCTCGGCGCGGCGGTCGCGGCCTCGCGTGCGGCCGTCGACTCCGGGTTCGTCGCCAACGATCTTCAGGTCGGGCAAACGGGAAAGATCATCGCGCCGGAGCTTTACATCGCGCTCGGCGTGTCCGGCGCGATTCAGCATCTGACGGGCATCAAGGATGCGCGCACGATCGTCGCGATCAACAAGGACGCAAGCGCGCCGATCTTCGAGGTGGCCGACTTCGGGCTCGTCGCCGATCTGTTCGTCGCGGTGCCCGAGCTGATTGCGGCGCTCGGCGATACCTCAACCTAGCTGCGCCAGGCACGACTCCGCCGAGCTCACGCCGAACTGACCGGGCGGCTCGACGTTGAGCTGCTTGACGAGGCCGTTGTCGACGAGCATCGAGAAGCGCTTGCCGCGCTTGCCCATGCCGAAGCCTGTCGCGTCGAGCTCGAGGCCGAGCGCGCGCGTGTAATCGCCGTTGCCGTCGGCAAGCATCACGACTTTATCGCCGACGTTGCCGGCCTTGCCCCAGGCGGCCATGACGAAGACATCGTTGACTGCGAGACATGCGATCGTATCGATGCCCTTGGCTTTGAGCGCCGCGGCCTGCTGCACGTACCCCGGGAGATGCTTGTTGGAGCAAGTCGGGGTGAACGCGCCCGGGACCGAGAAGAGCAGAACCTTCTTGCCCGTGAAGAGTGCTTCGGTCGTCAGAGTTTCGGGCCCCTTGGCTCCCATTACGCTGAACTGGCCTTTCGGGACCTTGGCGCCGACCGCGATTGTCATGATGCTGGCTTCCTTTTTTTGCTGTTCTTTGGGCGAGTTCCCGACGGCCCGAAGATTAGCCTAAAACGTTGACAATGCAAGGGCTTCTCGGGATCATGAGCGTTCCACACGACCTGTTCGACTGAGATGAATCGCATCCGCTCCGCCGAGCTTCTTGTAATCGTACCGAGCTCACGCGGGTGCGGGCCATTGACTTGACGACGAATGCAAAAGACATGGCCCCGCACCCGAAAGGCTGCGGGGTTTTTTTTTCTTGGGTACCGGGAGATTGAGGGATAGCAACGATGAAGTTGTTCACGGAATCCGACGTTGATGCGGATGCCTTGACGGGTGAGCGCATTGCGGTGCTCGGGTACGGCAGCCAGGGCCGCGCGCATGCGAAAAACCTGCGCGACTCGGGCTACACCGTCGTCGTTGGCCTTCGGCCCGGAGGCAAGACGAGCGCCTTGGCTACGCAGGATGGCTTCGAGGTCACGAACCCCGTTGCCGCAGTCAAGGGCGCCGGCCTCGTCGCATTCTTGACGCCGGACATGGCGCAAGCGCAGCTCTATCGCGACATCGAAAGCTCGCTCGCGAAAAACGCCACCTTGTTGTTCGCGCACGGCTTCAATATCCATTACGGACAGATCAAGCCGCGCGCGGACCTCGACGTCGTGCTGATCGCACCGAAAGGCCCCGGTGATCTCGTGCGCCGTCAGTACGAGATGGGCCGCGGCGTACCGTGCTTGCTCGCGGTTGCCCAGGATGCGACAGGCAAAGCGCGCGCGCGCGCGCTTGCGTACGCGCACGCAATCGGCGGAACGCGCGGCGGCGTGCTCGAGACGACGTTCGCCGAGGAAACGGAGACGGATCTCTTCGGCGAGCAAGCCGTGCTCTGCGGCGGCGCGACCGAGCTCATCGTGCAAGGCTTTCAGACGCTCGTCGAGGCCGGGTATCAGCCCGAGGTCGCGTATTTCGAGTGCATGCACGAGGTGAAGCTCATCGTCGACCTGCTTCACGAGGGCGGGCTCAAGAAGATGCATGAATTCATCAGCGAGACGGCGAAGTTCGGCGATCTCACGCGCGGACCGCGCATCATCGACGCGCACGTGAAGGACAACATGCGTGCAGTTCTCAAAGAAGTGCGCGACGGCACGTTTGCGCGCGAGTGGATCGCCGAGAACAAGGCGGGCCAGCCGAAGTACAAGAGGCTGCTGCAGGAAGATCTCGACAACCCGATCGAAAAGGTCGGCCGCGAGCTCCGCGGGCGTATGAGTTGGTTGCAGAGCTAGCGCCGGAGGCGTTATGCCCCTGAAGACGAGTCAATTCATCTGGCACGACGGCAAGCTCGTTCCGTGGGAGCAGGCGACGGTCCACGTGCTGAGTCACGCACTGCACTACGGCTCGTCGGTGTTCGAGGGGCTGCGCGTGTACAAAACGCCCGCAGGCCCGATCGGTTTTCGCCTCACCGATCACATTCGGCGATTGTTCAATTCGGCCAAGATTCATCGGATCAAGATCCCCTACTCTCTTGCGACGATCGTTGGCGCATGCAAAGACGTCATTCGCGAGAACAAGCTTTTCGACGGCGCATACTTGCGGCCGATCGTCTATCGCGGATACGGGGAGATGGGGGTCGCCGGCAACATCGAGGAGCCGGCGCGCTGCTCGGTAGCGGCATGGGAATGGGGGTCTTATCTCGGCGAAGGCGGCCTCGAGAAAGGCGTCGACGTCTGTGTCTCGTCGTGGCAGAGAGTCGCGCCGAACACGGTGCCGGCGCTGGCCAAGGCCGGCGGCAACTATCTGTCGAGCGCACTCGTCACGCTCGAGGCGCGGCGCCTTGGGTTCGCCGAGGGCATCGCGTTGAATCCGGCCGGCTACGTCAGCGAAGGCGCGGGCGAGAACCTATTCGTCGTTCAGGACGGCAAGCTCTACACGCCGCCGATCGCCGCGTCGATTCTTTGCGGGCTCACGCGCGATACGGTCATCAGGCTCGCCGGCACGATGGACCTCGCCGTCATCGAGCAAGATATTCCGCGCGAGCTCCTCTACATCGCCGATGAAGTGTTTCTCACGGGTTCGGCGGCCGAGGTCACGCCGGTCCGCTCCGTCGACAAGATCACCGTCGGCACGGGTAAGCGCGGGCCGATCACGGAGAAGATCCAGCGCAAGTTTTTCGGGCTCTTCGACGGCTCCACCGCCGATCAGTGGGGATGGCTCGAGCCGATGCTCGATGCGCGTGCCGAGCGTTCCGCGGCGCTATGAGCAAGGCGATGGCCGCAAAATCGCTTTTCGAGAGGGTTTGGGACGCGCACATCGTCAGCGCCGAAAGCGCCGAGACGCCGGCGATCATCTACGTCGATCTGCACCTGATTCACGAAGTCACGAGCCCGCAGGCGTTCGCGGAGCTCCGCGCACGCGGCCTGCGCGTGCGGCGCCCGGATTTGTGCCTCGCGACGCTCGACCACTCCACACCCACGGTTCCCGTGCGCTCGCTCAAGGAGCTCGAGATCGTCAGCGAGCCTGCCGCCGCGAAGCAGGTCATCCAGATGGAGAAGAACTGCAGCGAGTTCGGCATTGAGCTCCGCAGCTTCTCGAGCAGCGAGCGCGGCATCGTCCACGTCATCGGGCCCGAGCTCGGTGCGACGCAACCCGGGAAAACGATCGTGTGCGGCGATTCGCACACGAGCACGCACGGCGCGTTCGGCGCGCTCGCATTCGGCATCGGCACGACCGAGGTCGGCCACGTGCTCGCGACGCAATGCCTGCTGCAGCGCAAGCCGAAAACGCTGTCCGTAAACCTAAATGGCTCTCTGCCTGCCGGCGTCACGGCCAAGGACATCATTCTCAAGATCATCGGCACGATCGGGGTTGCGGGCGGCACGGGCTACGTCATCGAGTACCGCGGCTCGACTGTCAGCTGGCTCTCGATGGAAGAACGCATGACGATCTGCAACATGTCGATCGAGGCGGGCGCGCGCGCCGGCATGATCGGCCCCGATGACGAGACTTACGAGTACATGGCGCGCCGGCCGCTCGCGCCGCAGGGCCAGGCGTGGGACCGCGCCCTTGCCGCGTGGCGCAAATTGCCGACCGACGCCGATGCGGCCTTCGACAAGACCGTGAGCATCGACGTCTCGAGGTTGAAGCCCATGGTCACGTTCGGCACCAACCCCGGCATGGTGATCCCGATCGATGAGCAGGTGCCGAGCGGCGATGATCCCGCCTATCGCAAGGCGTTGGCCTACATGCAAGTCGAGGCCGGAAAGCCTCTCGCGGGCAAGGACGTCGACGTGGTCTTCATCGGCTCGTGCACGAACGGCCGGCTCAGCGATCTTCGCCAAGCCGCGCAGCTTCTCAAGGGACGGCGCGTCGCGGCGCGCGTGCGCTTGCTCGTCGTCCCGGGCTCGCAGCAGGTCAAGCGCGATGCCGAGGCCGAAGGAATCGACGCGATCGTCCGCGCGGCCGGCGGCGAATGGCGCGAGCCGGGATGCTCGATGTGCATTGCGATGAACGGCGATAGCGTCGGGCGCGGCAAGCTCGCCGTGAGCACGAGCAACCGCAATTTCGAAGGTCGGCAAGGCAGCGGCGCACGCACGATCCTTGCGAGCCCGCTGACGGCGGCGGCCGCGGCCGTGACGGGCAGAGTCACGGATCCGCGCGAGCTCATGAGCTAAAGCCGCTCATGGAACCCGTCAAACAAATCCGCTCGAAGACGGTCGTGCTCGCGATCGACGATATCGATACGGATCAGATCATCCCGGCGCGCTTCCTGACGACGACCACGAAAACCGGCCTCGGCAAGAATCTGTTCACCGATTGGCGCTACAACGCCGACGGAACGCTGCGCAAAGACTTCATCCTCAACGCTCCACAAGCGTCGGGCGCGGCGATTCTCGTCGCCGGCAACAATTTCGGCTGCGGCTCCTCGCGCGAGCATGCGCCGTGGGCGCTGCTCGATTTCGGCATTAGCGCCGTGATCAGCACGGAGATCGCCGACATCTTTCGCAACAATTCGCTCAAGAACGGGCTCGTGCCGGTCATCGTCGGCAAAGACGACCATCGCTGGCTCGTCGAGCATCCGGGCGTCGAGGTCACGATCGATCTCGAGACCACGACGCTCGCGTTCCCGGGCGGCAGGCGCGTGCAGTTCCCGATCGACCGGTTCGCGCGCTATTGCCTCATGCAAGGTCTCGATCAGCTCGGATTCTTGCTCGAGCACGAAACCGCTATCACTCAGTTCGAACAGCGCCGCGCATGAGTCGGACGATCGTCGTGTTGGGCGGTGACGGCATCGGCCCGGAAGTCACGGCAGAGGCCGTCGCTGTGCTCGAGCAAGTCGCGAAGCTCGCGCGGCTCGAGCTCAAGTTCGTCGAAGCGCCGTTCGGCGGCGCGGGCTACGACGCGGCCGGCGAGCCCTTGCCGAAGAAAACCCTCGAGGCGTGCCGCGCTTCGGCGGCCGTGCTGCTTGGCGCCGTCGGCGGACCCAAGTGGGCCGACGTGCCGGTGCCGCTGCGCCCGGAAGCGGGCTTGCTGGGTTTGCGCAAGGCGCTCGGGCTCTTCGCGAACTTGCGGCCCGTCAAGACTGCGCGCGAGCTCGTCGGCGCCTCCCCGCTCAAGGCCGAGAAGCTCGCGGGCGTGGACATCATGGTCGTGCGCGAGCTCACGGGAGGAATCTACTTCGGCGCTCGCGGCCGCAAGGCTGACAAGGCTTTCGACACGTGCGAGTACACGGTCGGCGAGATCGAGCGGATCTGCCGAGTCGCCGGACGTCTCGCAGAGGCACGCCGCGGCAAGGTCACGTCGGTCGACAAGGCCAACGTGCTCGAGACCTCGCGCCTGTGGCGCGAGACCGCGACGCGCATCTATCGCGACGAGTTTCCCGGGCTCAACGTTGAGCACTTGCTCGTCGACGCCGCGGCCATGCACCTGCTGAGCCGCCCCGCCGATTTCGACGTCATGGTGACCGAGAACATGTTCGGCGACATTTTGACCGACGAGGCATCGATGCTCGCGGGCTCGATGGGTCTCTTGCCGTCGGCTTCGCTCGGCGAGGGGGGCCCCGGCCTCTACGAGCCGATTCATGGCTCGGCACCCGACATCGCGGGACAAGGCATCGCGAACCCCTGCGGGGCGATCTTGAGCGCGGCGCTCTTGCTGCGCCACAGCCTCGATGCGCCGGCGGCCGCGACCGCGGTCGAAAATGCCGTCGCGCGGTGCCTCGGCGGCGGGCTTCGTACCCGCGACATCGCCGCGCGCGGCGAGCGGCACGTCGGCACGCGTGACTTCGGCCGGGCCGTCCTTAGCGAGCTCACCCTCTAGGAAAGCCGCCCTCCCTCGGTTTGACGTCCTGATTCGACCTGTGTTAATGTATTAACGCGTTAATACATTGGTACAGACACGTAGGAGCGGCTTTAGCCGCTATCCTGTTCGAGGCATGCCATGAAAAGTCGCCGGGAGTCGAATCCTCGCGTTGCCGTGCGCGCCGAGCGCAGCTTGTTGCAGGCGCTGCTGACGCTGCGCACGGAGCAAGAGTGTCGGAGCTTCTTGACCGATCTCCTGACGCCGGCCGAGCTTGAGGCGCTCGTCGATCGCTGGAGCGTCGTCGCGTACCTCAACGACGGTGTCCCCTACCGCAAGATCCACGAGCTCACCGGGGTCTCGGTCACGACGATCGCCCGCGTCGCGCGGTTCTTGGCCGGCGAGAACGGCGGATACCGAGTCGCGCTCGAGCGGCTGAACGCCCAGTAGAAAAACGGAGCCGACGTGGATACCGAACAACGCATCAAGATTGCCGTGCAGAAATCCGGGCGCTTGACCGAGCACTCGCTCGAGCTGCTCGCGCGCTGCGGCCTGAGCTACTCGCGCGGCAAGGACCAGCTCATCTGTTACGGCGAGAACATGCCGATCGACGTTCTGCTCGTGCGCGACGACGACATTCCTGGTCTCGTCCAGGACGACGTTTGCGATCTCGGCATCGTCGGCCTCAACGTTATCGAGGAGGCACGGCTCAAGCTCGCGGCACTGGGCGTTGCGAAGCTCTTTTCGGAGGTTACCCCGCTCGATTTCGGCCACTGCCGATTGGCGTTCGCGTTTCCCGCGGGCGGGGCCTATCGCGGGCCGCAATCGCTGCAGGGCAAGCGCATCGCGACCACGTATCCGCGCATCGTGGCCGCTTTCCTCGAGCGTGCGGGCGTTGCGGCCTCCGTCGTCGAGTTTTCGGGGGCCGTCGAAATCGCGCCGAGCCTCGGCAAAGCGGATTTTATCTGCGATCTGGTCTCGAGCGGCTCGACCTTGAAGGCGCACGACCTCGTCGAAGCCGAGACGATCCTCAAAAGCCGCGCGGTGCTCATTCAGACGCCCGTGGCGATCGCTGCCGGCAAGGCCGAGTGGGTACGCCGGTTGTTGCAACGCGTGCAGGGCGTTCTGCAGGTCAAAGAGAGCAAGTACATCATGCTGCACGCGCCACGCTCGGCGCTCAAAGCCATCACGGCCTTACTGCCGGGCAGCGAAGCGCCGACGATCATGCCGCTCGAAGGCCGTCCCGACAAAGTCGCCGTGCACGCCGTATGCCGCGAGAACGTCTTCTGGGAGACGCTCGAGCAGCTCAAAGAGGCCGGTGCGAGCTCGATGCTCGTGCTGCCCGTTGAGAAGATGCTCGAATAGCGACAGGGCCGCCATGCGACTGCACATCTGGAAAGAGCTGTCGAGCGCCGAGCGTGCGAGCGTGTTGCGCCGCCCAGCCCTTGCCGATGACGCCGGCGTGCGCGCAGCGGTTGCGGCAATCATTACGCGCGTGCGTCGCGACGGCGACCGTGCGCTACTTGAGCTCGCGCTCGAGCTCGATCGCGCGAGACTCACGACGCTCGAGGTCACGACCCAGGAGCTCGATGCCGCGGAAACCGCGCTTACGGCGGAGCAAATGGCCGCGATTCGTGCGGCGGCAGCCAACATCGAGCGATTCCACGCGGCGCAGGTGCCGGCTCCGCTCCATGTCGAGACAGCCCCCGGCGTTGCCTGCGAGCGCCTGACCCGCCCGCTTGAGAGCGTCGGCCTCTACGTGCCTGCGGGTTCTGCGCCCTTGCCGTCGACCGCGTTGATGCTCGGCGTGCCGGCACGCCTTGCAGGCTGTCCGATGCGCGTGCTTTGCAGTCCGCCGCGCGCCGATGGCACGCTCGATCCCGCCGTGCTCTATGCAGCGCGCACGGCCGGTGTCACGCGCGTCTTCAAGGCAGGGGGCGCCCAGGCCATTGCCGCGATGGCCTACGGCACGGCGACCGTGCCGAAGGTCGACAAGGTCTTCGGGCCCGGCAACGTCTACGTCACCGAAGCCAAGGCGCAAGTCGACCGGGATGCCGACGGCGCGGCGCGTGACTACCCGGCCGGCCCGTCAGAGGTGCTCGTCGTCGCCGACGGCAGCGTGCGCGAGGAATTTACGGCCGCCGATTTGCTCTCGCAGGCCGAGCACGGCGCGGACTCGCAAGCGCTGCTCGTGACGACCGACTCAGGCCTGGCCAAGCGTGTGATCGCAGCCGTCGACTTGCAGCGGCAGACGCTCACGCGGCGTACCGCGATCGCCGGTGCTTTAGCGCACTCGAGCGCGATCGTCGTCGACGACATCGCTGGCGCGATCGACCTTGCGAACGAATACGCGCCCGAGCACCTGCTTCTCCAGATCGAGAATCCGCGTGAGTGGCTTGCGCGAGTCAAGGCGGCGGGGTCGATTTTTCTCGGCCCGTGGGCGCCCGAGACCGTCGGCGACTACTGCAGCGGCACGAACCACGTGCTGCCGACGTACGGCTACGCGCGCCGCTACTCGAGCCTTGGCGTCGGCGACTTCTTGCGGTTCATGACGGTTCAGGATTTGACCCTCGAGGGGCTGGCTACGATCGGGCCGATTGCCGTGACGCTCGCGCGCCTCGAAGGTCTCGATGCGCACGCCGAGGCCGTCCTTCGCCGGCTCGCCGCCGGCGCCGGAGGTCCGCGATGAGATCCGCGCTCGACTTGGCGCGGCCGGACTTGCGCGAGCTCCGTGCCTATGTGCCTGCCGCGTACGAGCCCGGGCTCATTCGCCTCAATGCGAACGAGTCACCGTGGCGGTTGCCGGCCGACAAAACCGAGCGCGGCCTCAACATCTACCCTCCTCCGCGACCGCTGGTTTTGAACGAGGCGTTGGCCGCGCATTACGGCACCAAGGCGAGCGAGCTTCTCGTCACTCGCGGCAGCAGCGAGGCGATCGACGTCCTGATTCGCGGTTTCTGCGAGGCGCGCCGTGACGAGATCCTCGTGTGCCCACCGACGTTCGACATGTATCGGTTCTACGCCGGCATTCAAGGCGCGGGCGTCGTGCGCGTGCCGCTCGTCAAAGAACGCGATTTCGCTCTCGACGTCGATGCCGTGCTCGGCGCCGTCACGGAGCGCACGAAGATTGTCTTCGTCTGCTCGCCTAACAACCCGACGGGAGGCTCCGTGCCGCGTCGCGACGTCGAGGCGCTTTGTGCGGCGCTCGCCGGGCGTGCGCTCGTCGTCATCGACGAGGCCTATCACGAGTTCGCGGGCAGCAACTTCTTCGATCTCAGAGCGCGCTACGAGCACGTGGTGCTGCTCCGCA
>DATBLZ010000095.1:0-37854 GCA_036555065.1 Gammaproteobacteria bacterium | reverse complement strand
TTCCCATATCGTTGATCATGTTGACGATGTCTTCGATCTGCTCGGGATCGACGATATCGCTCGGCAGGTGGTCGTTGACCTCGCTGTACGTGAGATAGCCTTGCTCCTTGCCTTTGGCGATGAGGAGCTTGAGCTGGGATTGCCTTTCGTCTTCTAGGGGTTGAGCCGGTTGATCCATGGAGTGTGGGTTCCTCGTGGCGGGCGGCCTAAAAAATGCTCCAATCTACCTAAACTTAGTACTACGCGCAAAGACGCAGTTCCGTTTACAGGGGTTAAACCCCGCCAGAGTCTTGATTTCCCGGGACTCCGGCGCGGCTGCGAATCGCCTCCGCACCCGCCATTTGGCGGTGCCGGGCCACGAGGCGCTTGAGGCTGTCGGCGAGCACGGTCTCCGCCATGGCCTCATCGTCGAGCGGCACTTCGGCCGCCAGGCGTTGCAGGTGACGCCCCTCGGGATCGTCACGGAATGCCTCGACGAGCTGGGCGCCCATTAAGTTGGGTGTTGCCGCCGTCATTTCAAGCAGCCGGCGCAAGAGCGCAGCACCCGGCGCTTCCACACCCTCGAGGCCTTCGATTCGGCCGATGCGGCCGGCCGCGCCGGGATAGTGGACGATCATCGTGATTATCTTGCGAATCAGAGACCGGTTACCGGCGCGCGGGCGCGGGGGACCCTGCGAGGGGGCCGCGGCCGGCGCCTTGAGCACCGCTTTGAAACGCTCGCTGCTCATGCCGACGTGCGTTGCGAGCTCATCCGCGAGGAGCTCTCGATATACGCCTTCGGGGAGGCGCTCGAGCAAAGGCCGGGCGAGCGTAACGAGCTTCGCCCGCCCGTCGCTCGTGCGCAGATCGACCTGAGCGCCGAGCTCGTGAAGCAAGAATGTCGACAGCCCGAGCGCTTCCGGAATTCGGCGCCGAAAATCGTCCGCGCCGCGCTTGCGCACGAGCGAGTCGGGATCCTCGCCCTCGGGCAACAGCAGGAATTTGATCTCGACGCTGCCCCCGCCGAGTGGCAGTGCCGCTTCCGCCGCCCGCCACGCAGCCGCGCGGCCTGCGCGGTCGCCGTCGAAGCAGAAGATCACGCGGTTCGCCAAACGCGTGAGCTGGCGCACGTGATCGGCCGTCGTCGCAGTGCCGAGCGTCGCGAGCGCGGGTTCGATGCCGTGCTGCGCGAGCGCGACGGCGTCCATGTAGCCCTCGACGACCACAATCTCCTCGGGCCGACCGGGGCGCTGACGCGCTTCGTAGACCCCGTAAAGCGCTTGGCGCTTGTGGAACACCGGGGTCTCGGGGGAGTTCAAGTACTTTGGCTCACCGCTGCCGAGCACGCGCCCGCCGAAGCCGATCACCCGGCCGCGCGCATCGCGAATCGGAAACATGATGCGATCGCGGAACGTGTCGTAATGGCGGCCCTGATCGTTTTTCTTGACGAGACCTGCTGCGACGAGCTTCTTGAGGCTCTCTTCGGTGCCGCCGAGCGCCCGCACGAGCGTATCCCAGGCATCGGGCGCGTAGCCGATTGCGAAGCGCGCCGCGGTGTCGCTGTCGATGCCGCGGCCTTTGACGTAGTCGACTGCGCGGGCATCGTCGCGGAGCGCACGCCGGTAGATTTGGTCGGCCTCGCGCAGCTGTGCGTAGAGACCCTCGAGCTCGTTTTCCGGCTCGCTGCGGCCTTCGTGGGGCACGTCGAGGTGCAGCATGTCGGCAAGCGCTTCCACGGCCTCGGGGAAGCTCCGATTCTCGTACCGCATGACGAAATCGATCGCATTGCCGTGCACACCGCAGCCAAAGCAGTGATAAAAACCTTTGTCGGGGCTGACCGAGAAAGACGGCGTCTTCTCGCTGTGGAACGGGCAGAGCCCTTTGTAGTTGGCGCCGGCTTTTTTGAGCGCAACGCGCGCGCCGATCACATCGAGCAGATTCGCGCGGGCGACGAGCTCATGAATGAAAGTTTGCGGTATACGCCTGCTCATGGGCGGGGCCGGATTTCTCGGGCCCGAGCATACCAACAAAGGCAACTCAGCCGGGATTGAGCGCGGCGCGCACGCGCGTGTTCACGGCGCCCATGTCGATGCGACCGGCCGCCTTCGCCTTGATTGCGGTCATGACTTTACCGATGTCCTTCGGGCCCTGAGCTCCGGTTGCGGCGATGACTTGCGCGATGAGCGCGTCGAGCTCGGCATCGCTCATGCGCGCGGGCATGTACTGCTCGAATATCGCGATCTCGGCGCTCTCTTTCGCGACGAGATCGGCGCGCCCGCCGGTCTTGAACTGCTCCATCGCGTCGCGGCCTTGCTTGATCATTTTCTCGAGCACGGCGACGACGCCGGCGTCGTCGAGCGCGGCTCCCGAGTCGACCTCGCGCTGCTTGATCCCCGCGAGGGCCATACGCAGCGCGCCGACGCGCGGCTTGTCGCCGGAGCGCATGGCCGCATGCGTGTCCTGCTGAATGCGTGCCTTCAACGACACGGGTGTTCGGGGTTTCTAGAAAAGGCGCTTGCGGCGCGTGACGGTGCGCGTGCTGCGCTTCATGTGGCGCTTGATCGCCGCGGCTTTCTTGCGCTTGCGTTCCTGAGTGGGCTTCTCGTAGTACTCGCGGCGGCGGAGCTCCGTTAGAATGCCGGCCTTCTCGCAAGCGCGCTTGAACCGCCTGAGCGCGGCATCGAAATGCTCACTTTCTCTAATACGGACGCCGGGCATCGGGTACTCGCGGAGCCTCTAGAAAAATAGGCCGGCCAAGGCCGGCGGGGAACGCGAATGTTAGCTGCTTCGCGCTGGTGGTGTAAAGTCCAGCGATGCTGATTCTGGGCATTGAAACGAGCTGCGACGAAACGGGTGTGGCGCTCTACGCGCGCGGGCGGGGGATCCTTGCCGAGGCTCTGGCGAGCCAGGCTCAAATCCATGCGCCCTTTGGCGGCGTCGTGCCCGAGCTCGCCTCGCGCGACCACGTCGCGAAGCTTGCGCCCATGGTCGAAGACGTGCTCCGCGAGGCCGGCAGCAATCTTTCCGAGCTCGATGGCATCGCCTACACCGCGGGCCCGGGCCTCATCGGCGCGCTCATGGTCGGCGGGTCGCTCGCGAGCGCGCTGGGGCTCGGACTCGGGATTCCCGTGGTCGCCGTTCACCACATGGAGGGCCATTTGCTCGCGAGCATGCTCGAGGCCGACAAGCCCGAGGTTCCGTTTCTCGCGTTGCTCGTCTCGGGCGGCCACACGCAGCTCGTCGAGGTGGCCGAGGTCGGCCGCTATCGGATCATCGGGCAAACGCTCGACGATGCCGCGGGTGAGGCTTTCGACAAGGTTGCGCGTTTGCTCGGCCTGCCGTACCCGGGCGGGCCCGCGCTCGCCGCGCTCGCGCCGCAGGGCGACCCGACCGCGTTCGAGTTTCCGCGCCCGCTCAAGGGTCACGGGCTCGATTTCAGCTTCAGCGGGCTGAAGACCGCGGCGCGGCTCGCGATCGAAGCGCAAGCCCGCGCGGGACGGCCGCTCGAGGAATCCGTGCGCGCGGATTTAGCCGCGTCGTTTCAGGCGGCGATCGTCGACACGCTCGTTGCCAAGTGCGCGCGCGCGCTCACCACAACCGGCCTGACGAGACTCGTCGTCGCCGGCGGAGTCGGCGCGAACCGCGACCTGCGCGCGGCGCTTGCGAGATTGGGCGAAACGAGCGGCGTGCGCGTCTACTATCCGCGTCCGGCGTTGTGCACCGACAACGGCGCGATGATCGCGTATGCGGGCGCTTGCCGGATCGGCGGCGTGCGGAACACGGCAGCGCGGATCATTGCGCGTCCGCGTTGGCCACTCGACGAGCTAGAGCCGCCGCCGCGCGTGGATTGAAGGAGTCCCCGTGGATCGAATATTCCTGCGCGATCTCAAGGTAGAAACGGTCATCGGGATTTTCGAGTGGGAGCGGCGCGTCCGGCAGATCGTGAGCCTCGACGTCGAGCTCGCGACCGACGTGCGGGGCGCGGCGCGCGCTGACTCGATCGATAACGCGCTCAATTACAAGCAGATCGCGAAACGGCTCACGGCGTTCATAGGCGAGACGAAGTTCCAGCTCGTCGAATCGCTCGCCGAAGCCGTCGCGCGAATCATTGTCACGGAGTTTTCCGTGGCTTGGGTCCGCGTCAGCGTGGCGAAACCCGGCGCAATCGAAGGGTCGCGCGAGGTCGGCGTCACGATCGAGCGGACCACCGCAGACTATCGTTGACGCCGTGCGGCAGCGTCACCAGCCGACGCTGCGGCCGCCGTCGACGGCGATGATCTGACCCGTGACGTAGGGCGCATCGCGGACGAGAAAGAGCACGGCCTGCGCAACGTCCTCGGGCTCGCCGGCGCGTCGCAAGATCGTCTTGTTGATGATGGTTTGTTGGAGCTTCTCGGGGACGCCGGCGTCGGGCCAAAGAATCGCGCCGGGCGCGACGCCATTCACGCGAATCTCGGGGCCCAGGTCCCTCGCAAGCGCGCGTGTCAGCATCGCGAGACCCGCTTTCGCGGGACCGTAGACGACATGCTCGCGCAGTGGGCGCTGAGCATGAATATCGATGATGTTGACGATCGTTCCGTGCGTTTGCTGCAGATGCGGTAGAGCGCTCTGGCAGAGGAAGAGCGGCGCCTTGAGGTTGCTGTCGATGAGATCGTCCCACTGTGCTTCCGTGACCGACGCAAGCGGAGTCGCGTAAAAGACCGACGCGTTGTTGACGAGGATATCGAGCCGACCTGCGTGCGCGACGAGGCGCGCGACGAGCGCGCGTAACGCGCCGAGATCGCGAAGATCGGCGCCGAGCGCGATCGCCGAGCCCTTGCGCACGTCGTTGAGCTTCGCCGCGAGCTCGGCAGCCGGCGCCGCCGAGCGAAAATAATGGATGCCGACGTTGGCGCCGGCAGCATGCAGCGTCGCCGCGATCGTTGCGCCGATGCGGACTCCGGCGCCCGTAACGAGCGCCCATCGGCCGGCAAGCGAACGCTCCTGACGCGACTCGGCCAACGGCCACCTCCGCAAAACGCGACGGGGCTAAGGTTACACTATTCACCGTGCGGAGCCCCGAAGAGCAGAGCGCGGCCTTGAGCGCGCGCATCGCCGCGGAAATCGATCGCCATGATGGGTTCTTACCGTTCGCTGAGTTCATGCGAATGGCGCTCTACGAGCCTGGGCTCGGTTACTACAGCGTCGCGCGCCAAAAATTCGGGCCGCACGGCGACTTCACGACCGCGGCGGAGCAGGGCGACTTGTTGCCGCGCGCGATCGTTGCGTGGGCGCGCGAGCTGTTCGCGGGTCTTCCGCACCCCGTGATTCTCGAGCTCGGGGCGGGCTCCGGCGCGCTCGCGCGGCACTTGCTCGAGGCGTGGGCAAGACACGGGCGAGACGATATCGAGTACCGAATCCTCGAGCCGAGCGCGAGCTTGCGTCGGCAACAGCAGGCGCATCTCGAGAGGTTCGGCGACCGCATTGCATGGCTCGAGCAATTGCCCGCAGCGCCGCTCGCGGGGTTGATACTTGCAAACGAAGTGGCGGATGCACTACCGGTCGCGCGTTTCGTAAGAACGGAGCACGATGCGCGGCCGCTCGGCGTGACGACCGCTGCTGGAGGATTTCGCTGGCAGGTGGGCGCCGCAGATCCGGCGCTAACGCGCGCGGTCGACGCCCTCGAGGCCGACCTCGGCGCGCCGTTGCCGCCCGGCTATCGCTCTGAGATTAGTCCGATGCTGCCCGGCTGGGTCGCGGCGCTCGGCGCGGCACTCGCGCAGGGGGCGGTGCTTCTCATTGATTATGGGTTGCCGCGGCGCGAGCTCTACCATGCCGAGCGCGTCGACGGCACTCTGATCTGCCACTATCGGCATCGCGTGAGCTTCGATCCGCTCGAGCGCGTGGGGCTTCAAGACATCAGCAGCTGGGTGGATTTCAGCGCGTGCGCGGCGGCTGCGACGGCGGTGGGACTCGACGTCGCCGGTTTCACGACGCAAGCGCATTTCTTGCTCGCAACCGTCGCGCAGGAGCTGCCGACGGCGCTCGACCGAGGCAGCATCGCTCTGCGTCAGGCGGCGAAAACTCTGTTGTTGCCCGGCGAGATGGGGGAGCGCTTCAAGCTGCTTCTGCTTACACGCGGAGTCGCGTGGTCGTTGCCGGGCCGGGACCTGCGCAGCCGATTGTGAGTGCGCGTCGTTCAGCGAACGGCGCGCGCGATCGCGGCGATGCGCGCCTGGCGGATGGCCTCGCCTAAGCGCGGACCTTCGAGAGTCCCGTCTTGAACGGTTCCCGCGTTGATCGCAAGCGCCGCACGTTGCGCGCGCCGCAAGATCTCCGCTTGCGGATAGGGCGTTGCTTCGCGACCCCCGCGTCCGCGCGCGTCCGCCTCGCAGGCAATCAGGAATTCTTCGAGCGCAGTGCCTGACCGGCGCAAGCCATCGACGCCTTCGAGAACTTCGAGAATCGTTCCGGGCCGCAACTCTGCTGCGCGATGCACGTGGTCGTGGTACCGCGCTACACGTTTGGCAAGCGCGCGCAACCGATTCGGCACCGGCAAGCGCTCGCTGAGTCGGTCGATGACTGCAATCGAGCGCTCGCTATGCCCGTGATGCTTCGGCCACAGCAGCCGCGGCGTTTCTCCTTTGCCGAGATCATGGACGAGAACCGCGAAACGGATGGCGATATCGCTCGATAACGACGCGCAGAGCTTCAGCGCCATCATCGTGTGCACACCGGTATCGATTTCCGGGTGCCAGCGTTCGGGCTGCGGCACGCCGAAGAGCTTCTCGATTTCGGGAAACACACGGGCAAGCGCGCCGCAGGCACGCAGCGTCTCGAAATAGATCTCCGGACGCGCCGTAGCGAGGCCCTTCTCGGTTTCCTGCCAAACGCGCTCCGGGCTCAGTGCTTCGAGCTCGCCGTCGTTCACGATCGCGCGCATGAGCTCGAGCGTTTCGGGCGCGACCGCAAATCCGAGATCCTTGAACCGGGCCGCGAACCGCGCCGTGCGCAGTACACGCAACGGATCCTCGCGAAACGCCGGCGAGACATGCCGCAGAATCCGTGCGGTGATATCGGCACGGCCGTTGTGCGGATCGATGATCGTTCCGTGCTCGTCGCGCGCGATCGCGTTGATCGTAAGATCGCGGCGGCACAAATCGTCTTCGAGCGTGACGGTAGGGGATGTATCGAAGCTAAACCCTTTGTACCCCGGGCCGACCTTGCGCTCGGTTCGCGCGAGCGCATGTTCTTCTTGGGTCACGGGGTCGAGGAAAACCGGAAAGTCGCGCCCGACCTGCCGGTAACCGAGCGCGAGCAAATCGGAAGGCTCGGCGCCGACGACGACCCAGTCGCGCTCTACGACCGGTAGACCGAGCAGAGCATCGCGGACGGCACCTCCGACTGCGTATTTCTTCATTCGGCAATCATAGCGTAGCGGACGCGCGTACTATGGTGCGCCTATGTGCAGGTTTCTGCGCTACGCGTTCAGCACGTTTGCGGCGATGTTTTTGTCCGGATGCGCGATGCCGTACTACTGGCAGGCGATCGGCGGGCAGATCGATTTACTGCGTAAACGCGAGCCGATCGAGACGATCGTCGCGGACGAAAATCGCAGTACAGCCTTGCGCGAGGAGCTGCGCACGGTCGCGGCGCTTCGCGAGTTCGCGGTGACCGCGCTCGAGCTGCCCGACAACGACAGCTACACGACCTACGTCGACCTCGGCCGGCCCTACGTTGTATGGAACGTCGTCGCCGCGGAGCGCTTTTCGGTCATGCCGCTGCAATGGTGTTTTCCGTTCGCTGGCTGCGTCAGCTATCGCGGCTACTTCGATCGCGCCGACGCCGAGAAGTTTGCGAACCGATTGGCCGAGCAGGGCTACGATACGTACTCGGCAGGATCGGGCGCATATTCGACGCTCGGGTATTTCGACGATCCCGTGCTCAACACGATGCTCGGCGGCGATGTCGCGGGCCTCGCCGGCGCGTTGTTCCACGAGCTTGCACACCAAAAGCTCTACGTGAAGGACGACAGCGAGCTCAGCGAGGCTTTTGCGACGGCCGTCGAGGAGCATGGCGTCGAGCTCTGGCTCATGGAGCACGGCGAATCCCTCGCGCTCGAGCGCTACCGAATGCGAGTTCAGCGGCGCGTGGAATTCGCCGCGCTCGTCGCCGCGCAGCAAACACGCCTGCAGGCCATTTACGCGGCGCAGTCGGACGACGCGACCAAGCTCGAGGCGAAGGCTCAGGCATTCCTGACGATGCAGAGCGAGTACCTCGGGTTCAAAGAGCGCTGGGGTGGCACGACTGAGTACGACGGTTGGCTGAGCCCGCCGCTCAACAACGCGACGCTCGCGGCAATTGCCACGTACCGCCGCTGGTTGCCGGCGTTGAAATGGCGGCTTCAAAGCGCAGGCGTCACGCAGTTCTATGCGGACGTCGCCGACCTCGCCGAGCTTCGCGAGCAAGAACGAGCGGCGCGGCTCGAGGAATGGGACCGGCAGAGCTCAGCGACGAGTCGTTTGACGCAGCTTCGCGAGACGCGGTAGGTCCGGACCGACGTAGCTCGGCACGATCGCGTGCAGGGGTGTGGGCTCTATGCCGAGCGCGGCGAAGCCGTTCTCGCTGCAGACGCTTGCGACGGATAGCGAGCGCAGGTTGTCGAGCGAGAAAGGCTTGCCGGGTATCAAGTAATCGGCGATCCATGCTTGCACGCGAGCGAGCAGCGCAGGCATCGGCAATACCAACCGTCGTATCTCGAGTTGCCGCAGAATGATCTGCAGTATCTCGCCGAGCGTATAGATATCCGGGCCACAGAGCTCGTACGTCTTATTGTGAGTCGAGCTGTCTTCGAGTGCTCGGATCATGGCCGCGGCGACATCCTCGACGTATACCGGCGCGAAACGCGCGCCGACCTGCGGCACCGGCAATAGCGGCGCTCGCCGCAGCAGCGCCGCGAATCTATTGATGAACGAATCGTCTGGCCCGAAGATCACCGAGGGGCGGAAGATCGTGAACTTGATATCGTCGCCGCAAAGGCGGTGAATCAGCTCTTCTGCCCGGCCCTTCGTGCGCAAGTAATGGCTCGGTCCACGCTCGGCGTTGGCTTTGAGCGCGCTCACGTGGATGAGGCGCTCTACACCCACTTCGGCGCACGCGTGAGCGAGATTCTCGACGAGGTCCACATGCACCGACGCGAACCCGCTGCCGTCGTGCCCGCGCTCGTTGAGGATACCGACGAGATTGATGACGGCAGCGCACCCGTCGAGGAGAGATACGAGCGTACCCGAGGCACTAATGTCGGCCGACAAGAGGTCGACGCCGGGTAGAACTAGAAGTTCGCGGCGGCGTGCGGGGTTGCGCGTCGGAACGCGCACGGAATAGCCGCCGCGAACCAGCTGGTTGCACAGCGATCGCCCGACGAAGCCCGAGCCGCCGAGCACACAAACCGTTCGTGTTCGATGCTGAGGGGACATGCCTGCCGAATCAGCGCAGCAAGATCAGCAAGCTTCGGCTGCCTCTTTGAACTTGGAGGATGATCGTCCGCGCATCGGCCATGATCTGCTGCGCCTCGGCGAGGCTGCGCACGCGCTCGCGGTTGATGTACGTGATGATGTCGCCGGGCCGCAGATCGCGTTCCGCAGCCGCGCTTTGGGGATCGACACGAACAACGAGGAGGCCGCTGACCCCGTTACCGGAGCGGTTCTCGACGAGCTCGACGCCGTCGAACGCAGGGTCGAGCTCCGCGGGCAGCGACGGCGTCGGGGCGGCACTCGTGGCTACGGGCTCGGACTCGCCGAGCCGGGCCGTCACGAATTGCTGCTGCGAGTCTCTGACGAAACCGATCCTGATCTCCTCGTCGGGACGCCTGAGGCCGATCATGTTGCGCAGGGCGCCGGAATCGCGCACGGCCTCACCATTGATGGTAAGTATGACGTCATTGATCTTAAGACCAGCCGCCTCGGCTGCGGACCCGGGCGTGACGTCGGTCACGAGCGCTCCGCGCGTGTCGCTGAGCCCATAAGTCGCAGCCAGGTCGGGTGTGATCGTTTCGATCGCGACGCCGAGTAGTCCTCTGCTGACCTCGCCATACTCGATGAGTTGGTTGATGACGTTGCGCGCCATCGCTACTGGAATTGCGAACCCGATCCCGATGTTGCCGCCGCTCTGCGAGAGTATCGCGGAGTTGATGCCGACGAGCTTGCCGTCGAGGTTCACGAGCGCGCCGCCGGAGTTGCCTAGATTGATCGCGGCGTCGGTCTGAATGAAATCCTCGCGCGCGGCCGGGTCCGGGCTCACACGGTTGCGCCCGAGTCCGCTGACGATGCCGGAGGTCACCGTGTGCGAGAAGCCGAAAGGATTTCCGATCGCGACCACGAAATCACCGACGCGCAAAGCGTTCGATTCGCCCAACTCAATTTCGGTCAGATTCTCCGCGTCGACCTGAACGAGGGCGATATCGGATGCCGAATCCGAGCCGATCACGCGCGCGTCCAGAACGCGTTGGTCGAGCAGCGTAATAGTGATCTTCTCTGCGTTCTCGATGACGTGGTAGTTCGTCACTATGTAGCCGGCATCGGCATCGATGATCACGCCCGACCCCGTGCTTTGAAACTCGCGCTCCGAGTTTTCGGGGACGTCGGGGAAGAAGCGGCGGAACAACGGATCGACTTCCGTGAGTGGATTGCGCGCCGTGACGTGACCGCTCACGGAAATATTGACCACAGCTGGCGAGACACGCTCGATCATCGGCGCGAGCGTTGGCACAGGTTGGGCATGCAACACCGTTGCTGCGAAAGTTGCGAGCGCAGCGAGGCCTTGCGTGCGCACGCGCGAGAGGCGAGTGGCGGAGCTCAACATCGTGTAATTAGAACCTCGAAGTTCGGCGGCGAGCCATTGTAGCCCTGTGTAAGAAATGTGCGTTTTCGGTGGGTAGCCTGTTGAGTCGAGTGCACAATATATTGTGTCGAGACAAAGATCGACGCATCGCCGAGCGTTCGGGAAAGTTTTTTGAGTGCTTTCTGACGATAGCAGGATAACATCTTGTTTATCCAGCGAATCATAGAGCACATTCGTTTATGACAAAACCTTGACAGAAGCGCCAGCGGAGCCTACTCTACGTTCGAACGACACAAGATCTTGTGTCGGCGTTTTTGCGTAGAAAGTCAGGGAGCGAAGGGCCGACCAACCCGGCTCGAGGGTGTTTTTTCCCGCAAATTTCGCCGCCATAAGAGCCGTGGGGATGTGACGTTTCCGGGGGGCAATGCGGCCCATGCGGCCGCAGACAGGGTCGAATACCAACATGAATACAGCGCTCGAGATTTCACCAAAGATTCTTGACGACATTCCTCTTCAGGAGGCATCGCTCAACATCTGGGATACCAAGTACCGCTTGAAGACCAAACCGGGCGCGCCGGTCGACGCGGACATTCATGGAACCTACGAGCGCGTGGCCAGAGCGCTCGCGAGTGTCGAGAGAGGCGAAATCCGCGACTATTGGCACGAGAGGTTCCTCTGGGCTCTCGAGCGAGGCGCCATACCTGCCGGACGCATCATCTCCAACGCCGGCGCCGAGCTTCACAAGCCGGCTACCTCGACGATCAACTGCACCGTCTCGGGCTCGATCCGCGATTCGATGAACGACATCCTGGACAAGGTCCATGAGGCGGGGCTTACGCTCAAAGCCGGTTGCGGGATCGGCTACGAGTTCTCGACGCTGCGCCCACGTGGAGCCTATGTCTCCGGGGCCGGCGCGCACACGTCCGGCCCGCTGTCGTTCATGGACATATACGACCGGATGTGCTTCACGATCTCCTCGGCCGGCGGGCGACGGGGCGCACAAATGGGCACGTTCGATGTCGGCCATCCGGACGCGATGAGCTTCGTTCGCGCCAAGCGCGAGAACGCGCGCCTGCGCCAGTTCAATTTGTCTCTGCTCATCACCGACGAATTCATGCGCGCCGTCAAGAATGACGGTACTTGGCAGCTCGCGTTCCCGGTCACGCGACGCGAAGTCGAGGAGGACAGCCTCGACCTCGACAATGCCGAGCAGATCGTTTGGCGCGCGTGGCCGATCGACGGCGACTACGTGACGAAAGCCGACGGGCTCGTAGCCGCGCGCGTTTATCGAACGCTACCGGCGCGCCGAATGTGGGACGTCATCATGTCCTCGACCTACGATTTCGCCGAGCCCGGCTTCATTCTCATCGACCGCGTCAATGAGCTGAACAACAACTGGTGGTGCGAAAACATTCGCGCGACCAATCCGTGCGGCGAGCAGCCGTTGCCCCCGTATGGAGCGTGCCTGCTCGGCTCCGTGAATCTGACGAAGTTCGTGCGCGCGCCGTTCTCGGATGCCGCGCACTTCGATTGGCAGGAATTCGGCGAGGTTGTCAAAGTCTTCACGCGGATGCTCGATAACGTCGTCGACGTCAACGGGCTGCCGCTGCTCAAGCAACGCGAGGAGATTCTTCGCAAGCGCCGGCATGGAATGGGCTTCTTAGGCCTGGGGTCGACGGTCGCGCTGCTCGGGATGCGCTATGGCTCCAGAGAATCGATCGCGTTCACGGAGAAAGTCGCCAAAGAGCTCGCGGTCGCCGGTTGGGAAACGGGTCTCGACCTCGCGAAGGAGAAGGGCGCGGCACCGATATTGCTCGAGGAGTTCGAGGTCGACGAGGCGATGCTGCGGCGGCGACCGGAGATGCGTGCCGACGGTTGGCGGCTCGGCGACAAGATTCCGGGACGGATTCTGCACTCCCGCTATAGCCGCTACATGCAAAGGGTCGCAGAGGCCGCGCCCGAGCTCGTCGCCGAGCTCGAGAGAGCGGGTGCGCGCTTCACGCACCATAGCTCGATCGCACCGACGGGGACGATCTCGTTGTCGCTCGCGAACAACGCGAGTAACGGCATCGAGCCATCGTTTGCCCACCACTATTTCCGCAACGTCATTCGCGAAGGCAAGAAGTCGAAAGAGAAAGTCGACGTCTACTCGTTCGAGCTTTTGGCCTATCGCGAGATCGTCAATCCGAACGCGTTGCCAGGGTCGAAGCTGCCGGGCGAGAAGCTGCCCGACTATTTCGTGAGCTCTGAGGACATATCGCCGAAGGAGCACGTCGACATTCAGGCGGCTGCGCAAAAGTGGGTCGACTCGTCGATCTCGAAGACCGCGAACGTGCCGACCGACTATGACTACGAGAAATTCAAGGACATTTACCTCTACGCGTACGAGAAAGGGCTCAAGGGCTGCACGACGTTTCGTTTCAACCCGGAGGCGTTTCAGGGCGTGCTCGTGAAGGAGAAGGATCTCAAGAGCACGACGTACCAATTCACGCTGGACGACGGAACGGTCGTCGAAGCCGCGGGCGACCAAGAGGTCGTCTACGACGGCGAGATTCACACGGCGGCGAACCTCTTCGATGCTCTCAAAGAAGGGTACTACGGGAAGTTGTAGAAATGGCACAGATAACCATCGACAAGAAAATCGTCGGTTACAGCGTTTCTCGGAACGAGGCCGAGAAACCGGTCAGCAAGGGCGCGGCGGCCGAGGACGGAGAATCCAATGTCATTCGGATGCACGAGAAGCTCGAGCGTCCGGAGGTTCTGGTCGGCTCGACATACAAGGTCAAGACGCCGGTGTCCGACCACGCGATGTATGTGACGATCAACGACATCGTGCTCAACGAGGGCACGAAGCACGAGCAGCGCCGTCCTTTCGAGATCTTCATCAATTCGAAGAATCTCGATCACTATCAATGGATAGTCGCGCTCACGCGCATTATGTCGGCAGTGTTTCGTAAAGGCGGGGACGTCACGTTCCTCGTCGATGAGCTCAAAGCCGTGTTCGATCCGCGTGGCGGTTATTGGCAGCCGGGCGGTAAATACATGCCGTCGATCATTGCCGAGCTCGGGCACATCGTCGAGCGGCATTTGACGCAAATCGGCTTGCTCAAGGCGCCGGAGCTCGGCGAGGCGCATCGAAAGCTCTTGGCCGAGAAGCGGGCAGAGTTTGCGGCCCGCGGCGCGCAAGTCGATGCGTTTTCGGAAGGGCGTTTCCCAGAGGGAGCGCAACTGTGCACGAAGTGCAATACGGCTGCGGCAGTCATGCTCGACGGTTGCCTCACGTGTCTGAATTGCGGGTATTCGAAATGCGGCTAAACGTTGCGAGGTGTCGCGCTCGATTGAGAGCGCTTTAGCCACAGGTCCGCCGTTGGTCCGCTCCCTTGAGGCGCTAAGCCCGGGAGCGGACCCTTTTTACGTTAGAATGATTGCGAATCCTCAAGGCCGGCGGCACTCGTGACGTTCGCAATCCCCGACTTCTCGAGCGTGCGCGTTGTAGTCGCGGGCGACGCAATGCTCGACGAATACTGGTTCGGCGAGGCGGCGCGAATCTCGCCCGAAGCGCCGGTGCCCGTCGTCCGGACCGGAACGACGGAGCAACGAGCCGGCGGAGCCGCGAACGTGGCCTTGAACGTAGCCGCATTGGGCGCGCGCTCGACCCTCGTCGCCGCAGTCGGCGCCGACGAGCGCGGCGCCGCGCTGACCGACCGCCTCGGGGCACAAGGCGTCGAGTGCCGCGTCGTCCGTTCGCGGAGCCAGCCGACAATCCACAAGCTCCGCGTCTTGGTGCGCAGTCAACAGCTCATTCGGCTGGACTCCGAGCAATCGTTCGCGAGCGCGGCAGCCGAGCTCGGGAAGCTATTCGCCGATGCCGTTGCCGGCGCCGACGCCGTCGTGCTCTCCGACTACGGCAAGGGAACGTTGGACCGCGTCAGCGATCTCGTCGCCGAGTGCCGGCGGCGTAAGGTCCCCGTGCTCATCGATCCAAAAGGACGCGACTTCGATAAATACCGCGGCGCGACTGCGCTGACGCCGAACCAGGCGGAGCTCGAAGCGGTCGTTGGCCATTGGGTCGACGAAATGGATCTTGCCGCGCGCGCGGAGGCATTGCGCGCGCGGCTCGATCTCGAGATGTTGCTCGTGACGCGCGGCGAGCGGGGGATGACGCTCTTCGCGCGCGGCGCGCCGCCTTTGACCCTCGCGGCGCAAGCGCGCGAGGTATTCGATGTCACGGGCGCCGGCGATACCGTGATTGCGCTCTTGGGAGCCGGGTTCGCTGCGCGGATGGCGCGCGCCGATGCCGTCGCGCTCGCGAACTTGGGCGCCGGGATCGTCGTCGGCAAAATCGGCGCCGCGACCGTGACGCGCGCCGAGCTCAATCTGGCGCTCCACCGGCACGGCAGCGGCGGCCGCGGGTTGGTGACGCTCGAGGAGCTCGACGAGCTCGTACGCGCCGCGAAGACGCGCGGCGAGCGTATTGTCATGACGAACGGTTGCTTCGATCTTTTGCACGCCGGCCACGTCGCATACCTCGAGGAGGCGAAGTCGCTTGGCGACCACTTGATCGTGGCCGTCAACGACGATGCCTCGGTCAGCCGTCTCAAAGGGCCCTCTCGCCCCGTGACGCCGCTCGCCGATCGTATGGCCGTCTTGGCGGGGCTTGCGGCCGTCGACTGGGTCGTGCCGTTTGCCGAGGACACGCCCGCAAAGATCATCGAGCGATTGTTGCCGCACGTGCTCGTCAAGGGCGGCGACTGGCGTGCCGACCAGATAGCGGGCGGTCCCGCCGTCATCGCCAACGGCGGCCAAGTCATCGTGCTGCCCTACAAGGCGGGCCGCTCGACGACGCGCCTCATCGAGGCGCTGCGCGGCGCCGACTCTTGAGCGGTCTGTCGGAACGGCTTTAGCCGCGATCCCTCATTCGAGCCACCCGTCGACCTCGCGCACGTCCTCGACCGCAAGAGCGCCGGAAGCCTGCTTGAGGCGCAGCGTGTTGATGATGTAGTCGTAGCGGCTGCGCGCGTACGTGGTCTCGGCGCGACGCAAGTTGGACTGGACGTTGAGCACGTCGACCGAGGTTCGCGTCCCAACCTCGAAGCCCGCTTGCGTGGCACGGAGCGCCGTTTGCGCGGACTCGACGGCCTGGCGCAGCGCTTGCACGCGCTGAATCTCGGAGAGCACGCCGAGATAGGCGTCGCGCGCCTCGCGCTCGGTTTGCCGCGCGGTGCGCTCGAGCGATTCCATCGCTGCGCGATGCCGGTACACCGACTGCTGGATCCGCGATCGATTCGCGCCGCCCGTGAAGATCGGCATGCTGAAGCTCAACTGCCAGTTGTAGCCTTGGCTTTCGGTCTGATTCGGATTGCCCGTAATCGAAGCGCCCGTGAACAGATTGTTTATCTGCGTGAGCTCGCTGGTCTGATCGCTGTCTCCGGCCGACAAGTCGAGCGTGGGCAGCCGCACCGAGCGCTGGATCTTGATGTCGTCCTCGGCGATGTCGCGGCTCATGCGGCTCGAGAGCAAGCTCAGGTTCTGCTGCAAAGCCGTGTCGACCCATTGATCGGCATCAGCCGGAGTCGGGCTCAACAACGGCAGATCCTCGACGGGTCCGGCGAGATCGGTGACGTAATCGCCGATGATCTCGCGCAAGAACTCTTGGGACGATGCGAGCGCACGCTCTGCGGCGATCTCGTCGGCGACGGCCGTATCGTATCCCGCTTGGGTTTCTTGGACGTCCGTGATCGCGATGAGCCCGACCTCGAAGCGCCGTTGCGCTTGCTCGAGCTGGCGCGCGATGGACTCGCGCGCCGAGACGGCCGATGCGAGGTTGTCTTCTGCAGCGAGCACGTTGAAGTAGGCGTTCGACACGCGGACGATCAGGTCCTGCTGCGCGACGGCGTAATCGGTTTCGGCCCTTGCGACGATCTTGTCCGCCTGCCGCAGCGTCATGTAGCTGCCCCAATCGAAAATCGTCTGGTTGAGGCTCAGGTTGACGCTGTCCGACGTGCGGTCGGTCTCGGTGCTCCGAATGATCAAGCTCGGCTGGCCCGTCACGAAGTCGAGCGGCGGTTTCGGATTCTCGGAATGCGTGCCCGAGGTGTTGGCGCCGAGCTGCAGCTGCGGCAACAGCCGCGCACGCGCCTGCGGTTTGGCCTCGGCCGTCGCGAGATAGGCCGCTTCGGCTTCGCGCAGCGCCGGGTCGTTCATGAGCGCGCGCTCATAGATCTCGATGAGACCCTCTTGTGCCTGTTGTGCAAGAGTAGCTTGCGGAAGCCCCACTGCGCAGACGGCGAGAACCATCAATACAAGTTTGTAAGCTTTCATGTTCATTCCATGCCCGTTGTTGAAACGCGAGAGAAGAAGTCGTTAGTAGCGGGGTATGCTCGGATCGAGCTGGTCTGCCCACGCATCGATGCCGCCCGCGAGGTTGTATATCTCTTCGAAGCCGTTGGTCGCCAAGAACTCTGCGACACGCCGGCTGCGGCCGCCGCCGTGGCACATCACGACGAGCGGCGTTGCGGGATCGAGCTCGTGCAGGCGCTGCGGAACCTCACGCATCGGAATATGGATCGCTCGCGAAACACTCGCAAGGACGAGCTCCTGCGGCTCGCGAACGTCGAGCAGCACGACGCCGGCTGAATCTTCCGGCCAGCGGCGGCGAAATTCGGTCGGCGAGAGCTCCTGGACCCGGGGCATGCTCGTCAACGAGCCTCTAGAGCACGAACGGTTCGGGTTGCTCCGCATTCAGAAGCGGAGTCAACACGGTCTCGAAAAGATCTTGGCGCGTCCGGTGGCCGCGCGGATGTTGGGTGATGAGGCAGGCCTCCATGACGGGGGGGCGGCCGACCACGATGAAGAGACGGCCGTACGGCTTGAGCATGCTCGGGAAGTGCGTGCCTAAGAGCGGAACGGAGCCCGTGACGGCGAGCGCATCGAACTGCCTGGTTTCCGGTAGCGTCAGCCCATCAGCCGTCGATAGATCGACATTCCGGATGCCGTGCTCCCGAAGGCGCGCGGCGGCGCCGGCGACGAAATCGGGGAAGATGTCGACGCTCGTGACATGACGCGCGAGCCGTGCGAGGCAAGCAGTCAGATAGCCGCTGCCCGCACCGATCTCGAGCACCTCGTCGCTCGGCTCGATCTGCAGCGCTTGCAAGAGCCGGCCTTCGATCTTCGGCGCGAACATCGACTGGCCGTGACCGAGCGGTATCTCGGTATCGGCGAAAGCAAGCTCACGCTCGCTCTCGGGCACGAAGAGCTCCCGCGGGGTCGCCTGCATGACGCCGAGAACCCGGTCATCGAGAACCTCCCAGGCTCTCACCTGTTGACCGAGCATCTGCGCTCTTGCTGTCTCGAAATTCATGCTTAATTTCAGTCCGCGCGGAGCACGCGTACCCGGAAATAGGACGCGTTAGGGTAAGAAGTTTAGGCCCCCGCCACAAGGCGCTGTCTTAAGAATTATCGTCAAATCCGGAATTTTCGGGTATGGCCCATGCGCTATCTTACGCGGAGCCCCACACGCGGGTCTGTCCCCGAAGTTTCGCGCGCGGCGAATCACGCGACACCACCGGCGATGGGCGACAATAAGAAGAGGCCGATGAGGAAGAAATCGGCGTTGCGTAGAGCGAAATCCTAGGTGTCACGAGGGACTCAGCTGAAACCTATGATCCGGGCCGCGAGTGCGGTGAGCAGGCGCGAATGCTGTACCGCGGTAGCGCGACACGCTTGCGGCCGCTGCGCGGTGTTTCAATGAGGAATCTGATCGCCGACTACGGAGCTCTGGCCGGCGTTGTCTTGTTGCTGGTTCTCGCGCTTGCGATGCTCGTCGTGACGTGGCGGGCCGCGAAGAATCGCCGCGAAACCGAGCGCCTCCGCGACGATGTGCACCGATTGTTGGCCGGTGCGAGCCCCGACGCGAGGATCCTCGTCAATGGGCGGGCCGGCCCGTTCGTCGACATCGCGGCAAGCGTCAATCGCTTGCTCGACCGGAGCACCGAAGCGGCGGTCGCAAGCACGGCCGGCAAAGATCATTTCGAGATTCTCGCCAACACCGTGCCGGAAGTGGCGCTCGTTCATACGAGCACCATTCTGTACGCGAACGAGGCGGCAGGTGCTCTCTTCGGCGTCGGCCCGGAGGCGCTGCGCGGCAAGCAGATGACCGATCTCATGCGCCCGGCCTATCGCGCCATGATGCGGAAGCACGTGAGCCAGAGCCTCGAAGGCGATGCGCCCATCGAGCCGATCGAGGTGCAGCTCATCAACGGCGACGACGACGGGCTTTGGGTCGAGCTCTTCAGCCGCCGGATCGACTATCTCGGCCAGAGCGCCGTGATCAGCGTCGCGCGCGACATCACGCACCGCAAGAGCCTCGAGGCTTCACTCGGCAGAGGCAAGCTGCAGGCACGCGTGACGCTCGAGTCGATCGGCGAAGGCGTGATTACGACCGATGCGGCAGCGACAATCGATTACATGAATGAAGCGGCGGAACAGCTGCTTGGCATCTCGCGCAGCGTCGCGATCGGCAAGAAGATTCCCGATCTCATCGGCCTTCTCGACGAGGTCGAGCGGACCTCGCTCGGCGATCCCGTGGCGCTCTGTCTCGCCGAGCGGCGGCGCGTGAATTTGGGCCGGCGGGCGCTGCTCGTGAGCAAGCAATCGAAGCGCGAGTTCTCGACGGAGCTCACGGCCTCGCCGATCCGCGGCCCCGAGCGCGAGCTCGCCGGGTGCGTCGTCATCTTTCACGACGTCACCGAGATACGCGGGCTCACTCGCGAGATGTCGTATCAAGCAAGTCATGATGCGCTCACGGGACTCGTCAATCGAGCGGAATTCCAGCGCCGCCTCGAGCTTGCGTTGAAGACTACGCGCGGTGAAGGGACTGGCCACGTCGTCTGCTACCTCGATCTCGACCGGTTCAAGGTCGTGAACGACACCTGCGGCCACATGGTCGGCGACAACCTGCTCAGGGAAATCGCGAGCCTGCTCAAGGACAAGGTTCGCGATTCCGATACCGTTGCGCGCGTTGGTGGCGACGAGTTCGCGATGCTGCTCTGGGGCTGTCCGTTGGACAAGGCTCGTCAGATCGCTGACGACGTCGTCCAAGTCGTCCACGATTATCAGTTCACGTGGCGCGACCGCATATTCGACCTCGGCGTAAGCATCGGGCTCGTGGAGGTCGGCCCGGAGAGCGGCTCCGGCGAGGCCGTGCTCAGCGCTGCCGATTCCGCATGTTACGTTGCCAAGCAACAAGGCCGCGGGCGCGCCCATGTGTATTCGGCGCGCGATGAGCTGCTCGCGCGGGAGCGCGGCGAGATTCTCTGGCTGCAGCGGCTGCAACGCGCGCTCAAGGAGAATCAGTTCGAGCTCTACGTCCAGCCGATCATTGCGCTCAGCGGGCGAGTCGAGAACGGCCCTGCTGCCGAGATCCTGCTGCGCATGCGCGACGAGTCGGGCGCCAGCGTCTTGCCGGGGCAATTCCTCGGCGCCGCCGAGCGCTATCAGCTGATGTCGCACGTGGATCGATGGGTCGTGCAGGCGGCACTGACGTCGATCGCGAATGGAGCGCCGCATCTTCCCGAAGGGCGGACGTGCAGCATCAATTTATCGGCGCAGTCGCTAGGCGACGAGGACTTCCTCGATTTCGTCGTCGATACGCTCGATCACACCGGTGTCGCACCCGGGAAACTCTGCTTCGAGATCGCCGAGCCCGCCGTCATGAACAATCTCGACCAAGCACGCCGCTTCATCAACGTGTTGCACGGCATCGGCTGCCGGTTCGCGCTCGACGACTTCGGCAGCGGCATGGGCTCGTTCGCGAACCTCAAGCATCTGTCGCTCGATTACTTGAAGATCGACGGTACTTACACCCGCGACCTCATGCACGACAGCGTGAATCGCGAGATGGTTGCGGCGATGACCAAGCTTGCGCGCAGCCTCGACTTTCGCGTCGTCGCCGAGCAAGTCGAGGATCAGGCGACGTTCGAGGCCGTTCGCAACCTCGGAATCGATTTCATTCAAGGCTTCATCGTCGAGCGTCCGCGCCCACTCAAGACGGTGCACTGATTCTCTTGTGGGAGCGGCTTTAGCCGCGACTCGTCAGAGCAGCGGCACGACGAGCAGCGCCACGATGTTGATGATCTTGATCAGCGGGTTGATCGCGGGCCCCGCGGTGTCCTTGTAAGGATCGCCGACCGTATCGCCCGTGACCGCGGCCTTGTGGGCAGCGGAGCCCTTGCCGCCGTAATTGCCGTCTTCGATGTACTTCTTCGCGTTATCCCACGCGCCGCCGCCCGTCGTCATCGAGATCGCGACGAAAAGCCCCGTGACGATCGTGCCGACGAGGAGTCCGCCGAGCGCCTGTGGGCCGAGCACGAGGCCGACGATCACGGGCACGACCAACGGCAAGAGTGAAGGCACGATCATCTCCTTGATCGCAGCACGCGTGAGCAGATCGACGGCCGTCGAGTAATCGGGCCGCGTCGTGCCTTCCATGATGCCCTTGATTTCGCGGAACTGGCGGCGCACCTCGTTGACGACCGAACCCGCGGCTCGCCCCACGGCTTCCATGGCCATAGCGCCGAAGAGATACGGGATCAGGCCGCCGAGGAAGAGGCCGATGATCACGCGGTGGTCGGACAAATCGAACGTGAGCGCGCCCAAGCCACGCTCGGTCAAGCTGTGCGTGTAATCGGCGAAAAGCACGAGCGCCGCAAGCCCCGCTGAGCCGATCGCGTACCCTTTAGTGACGGCCTTGGTCGTGTTGCCGACGGCATCGAGCGCGTCGGTCACGTGGCGCACTTCTTTCGGCAGCTTCGACATCTCGGCGATGCCGCCCGCGTTGTCGGTGATCGGGCCGAACGCGTCGAGCGCGACGATCATACCCGTCATCGACAGCATGCTCGTCGCCGCGATCGCGATGCCGTAGAGGTCGGCGAGCTCGTACGCCCCCCAAATCGCGACGCACACCGCGATCACGGGTAGCGCCGTGGCCTTCATCGAGACGCCGAGGCCTGCGATGATGTTCGTCGCGTGGCCGGTCGTCGATGCGGCGGCAACCTTCTTGACGGGGCTGAAGTTAGTGCCCGTGTAGTACTCGGTGATCACGACCATCGCGGCCGTGAGCGCAAGGCCGATCAGCGCGGCGTAGTAGAGATTCATCGCGCCCTCGCCCATGAGCGCGGTCGTGATCGGATAGAACGCAATCGCGGCCAGCACGCCCGAGACGATCACTCCCTTATAAAGGGCCGGCATGATCTTGCCGGTCTTCGTGCTCACGAAGAACGTGCCGATGATCGAGGCGACGATCGAGACTGCGCCGAGCGCGACGGGGTAGAGCACGGCCGCCTCGCCGAGCGACGCAGTGAGGCCGCCGAGCAACATCGTCGCGATCAGCGTCACGGCGTAGGTTTCGAACAGGTCCGCGGCCATGCCGGCGCAGTCGCCGACGTTGTCGCCGACGTTGTCGGCGATGACGGCGGGGTTGCGCGGGTCGTCCTCGGGAATGCCGGCCTCGACTTTGCCGACGAGGTCCGCGCCGACGTCCGCGCCCTTCGTGAAGATGCCGCCGCCCAAGCGCGCGAAGATCGAGATCAACGAGCCGCCGAACGCGAGGCCGACGAGCGCTTTGAGGATCTCATCCTCGGCCAAGCCCCGCCAATGCAATACGTAGTAGTAACCGGCGACGCCGAGGAGGCCCAAGCCCACGACGAGCATGCCCGTGACGGCGCCGCCGCGGAACGCGAGCGACAGAGCGGGATTCAAGCCGGCCGTGGCCGCTTGCGCCGTGCGCACGTTGGCGCGCACCGAGACGAACATGCCGATGTAGCCCGCAAGGCCCGAGAACACCGCGCCGACGAGAAAGCCGATCGCCGTCGGCCAATTCAAGGCGAGACCCAAGACCAAGAACAGCACGACACCCGCAATCGCGATCGTCGTGTACTGCCGGTTCATGTACGCTTTGGCGCCCTCTTGCACGGCGCCGGCGATTTCCTGCATGCGGGCGTTGCCGGCCGAGCGGCCGAGCACCCAGCGCACCGTGAAGATGCCGTAGAGCACCGCGAGGGCAGCGGCGCCGAGCGATAGCCAAAGCGTAGTCGTCGGATTCATCCCGTCGTCTCCCAACAATAGATTTGCCCCGCCGCCCCGCGCGGAGCGGGCGCTACTTTATCACAAACTCCGTCTTTAGCTTTTTCGTAACGCGCTGATTTTTGAGGCTGACATAAGCCGGCAGCCCGTCCTTGTACGGGGGGTAGTCCTCGCCGCGAATCAACGGCGCGAGGTACTCGCGGCACGCGGCGGTGATCGCGAACCCGTTCGGGCTGATGAAATCGCGCGGCATCATCTTTTCCTTGTTGGCGACGTCGGCGAGCCGGACTTTGCCGACCGTCCAGCGATACGGTTTGCTCGACTTGCGGACTATCGTCGGCATCACGGCGTTCTCGCCCTCGAGCGCGAGCTCGACGGCCGCCTTGCCCATCGCATAGGCCTGCTCGACGTCGACCTTCGACGCGATATGGCGTGCCGCGCGCTGCAAATAGTCGGCGATCGCGTAGTGGTACTTGAAACCGAGCTTGTCGCGCACGAGTTGCGCGATCGTCGCTGCGACGCCGCCGAGCTGCGCGTGGCCGAACGCATCTTTGCCGCCGGCCTCGGCGAGGAATCGGCCGTCCGCGTATTGCGCGCCCTCGGAAACGACGACGACGCAATACTCATAGCGCGCGACGCAGTCCTTCACGCGCGCGAGAAACGCCGCTTCGTCGAACGCAATCTCGGGAAACAGAATCACGTGCGGCGGATCGCCTTCCTTCTCTCCCGCGAGCCCCGCAGCGGCCGCGATCCAACCGGCGTGGCGACCCATGACCTCGAGGATGAATACGCGTGTCGACGTGCGCGCCATCGACGCGACATCGAGCGCAGCCTCGCGCGTCGATACCGCAACGTATTTTGCGACCGAGCCGAAGCCCGGGCACGTGTCCGTCACGGGCAGGTCGTTGTCGACCGTCTTCGGAATGCCGATGCAGACGATGGGATGGCCGAGCTCCGGGCCGAGCTGCGCCACCTTGTGCGCCGTGTCCATCGAATCGCCGCCGCCGTTGTAGAAGAAGTAGCTGATGTCGTGCGCCTTGAACACGTCGATGAGGCGCGCATATTCCGCGCGGTTCTGCTCGAGGCCCTTGAGCTTGTAGCGTGCCGAGCCGAACGCACCGCCCGGCGTATGGCGCAGGCCCGCTATCGTCCCCGCGCTCTCGGCCGACGTGTCGATCATGTCCTCGGTGAGCGCGCCGAGAATCCCGTTCGTGCCCGCGTAGACCTTGCCGATCTTGCCGCGGTGCTTGCGCGCCGTTTCGATGACGCCGCACGCGCTCGCGTTGATGACTGCGGTAACTCCGCCCGACTGGGCGTAGAAAGCATTCCGCTTCATTGAGCCTCCTGATGTCGCAACGCCTCGGGTCGCTGTATCGTTTGACGACGTTCGCGAGGCCCGCTAGTTTACCGCGCCTACTTTTCAGGATTCCGTGGAGAAGCGCAATGCGAATCGTGATGCTGGGCGCGCCGGGCTCGGGCAAGGGCACGCAAGCAAAGAGTCTCGAGAGCGATTACGGACTTCCGCAGATTTCCACGGGCGATTTACTGCGTAAGGCCGTCGCCGAGGGCACGCCGCTCGGCAAACGCGCCAAAGCGGTAATGGACGCAGGCGAGCTCGTTGCGGACGACATTTTGCTCGGCATGATCACCGAGCGTATCGCGCAACGGGACGCGGTGCGCGGCTTCGTTCTCGACGGCTATCCGCGAAACCGTAGGCAAGCAGATGATCTCGCGCGCATGCTCGCGGAACGCAGCCTCAAGCTCGATGCCGCCGTGCTCATGGACGTCAGCAACGACATTCTCATGAAGCGCCTCACCGGGCGGCGCACGTGCTCGGTGAACGGCAAGCTCCTCAATATCTACTTTTCGAGCAGGGACGAGATCGACGCGTGCTTGCGCGCGGGCGGCACGCTGATCCAACGCGACGACGACAAGGAGGACACGATTCGAAATCGCCTCGAGGTCTATGCGCGGCAAACGGCTCCGCTGATCGCGCACTACGAAGCGCTCGGGCTCCTGCGCACGATCGCTGCCGAGGGTCGCGTCGCGGACGTGTACGCGCGCCTCACGGCGGCGCTCGGACTTCGCGCAGCGCGCCGTTAAAGCAGCGCTTCGAGAGCGCGGGCGCGCCAGCCCGGGAGCACGGATTCGAGGTCTGTTCCGGCCGCAAGCGCGGCGATGTCCCGGCGCGTCGCGAGCACCGTGGCATCGATGCCCAACCGAACCGCACATTCATTGACGGCAGCACGTACGGCGGCGACACGTGCGCTGTCGCGCTTAGGATCCGCGAGCAGCGACTCGACCCGGTTCCTGGCGTTCGGAGAATCGGACTGCGCAATGATCCTTACGAGCTCTTGGGCCGATCCCGAGATCAATTGGCGCGGCAGGTCCGGGACGCGCGAGAGCGCGGCGGCGTCTTCGGGCAGCGCCCGACAGATGCGCAGCAGCTGATCATCGCCGAGGACCCAGCGCCGCGGCCTATTGACCTCGCGCGCGTGCCGCTCGCGCCACTCGAGGAGCGCGAGCGCCGCGCACTGCGCGCGGGGCTTGAGCACGGCCACACCGCGCAGGCGCTGAAACAGCGTCGCGCTCTCGGCCACGGGCGGCTCCGCGACGAGATGCGCGCAGTCTTCTTCGAGCCACTCGAGCCTCCCGAGCGCGATGAGCCTAGCGCAGAGCGCCTGCCACGCGCGCAGCAAGTAGCGCACGTCGTCGAACGCGTAAGCGAGCGCCGCGGGCGCGAGCGGCCGACGGCTCCAATCCGTGCGCGCGTGCCCTTTATCGAGACGCACGCCGAAAAGCTCGGCAAGCAAGTCCTGCAGACCGAGCTGCGGCGAGAAACCGATGAGGCTCGCCGCGATTTGCGTGTCGATGACGCGCGCGGGCGGCGCTTGCCGCAAGTTCCAGAGCACCTCGAGGTCCTGGCGCGCGCTGTGGAGCACCCAAGCGCAGTCGGGTCGCAGCAACGTGTCGAGGAACGCGTTGAGGTCGAGTCCCGCCAGGCAATCGACGCACGCGACGAGATCGTCCGCGCCGACTTGAATGAGGCAGAGCTCAGGATAGTAGGTCCGCTCGCGAACGAATTCCGTGTCGATCGCGACGAGCGGTTGCGCGGCGATCGTCGTCGACACCGCCGCAAGATCGCGCGCGTCGACGACGAGCTTGCCGAACCCCGACTTTTGCTCCTGCGCCATAGGGCTCGGTATTATCGCCGCCAAAGCCTGCAAGAGCTCTTCCGTGTGGTCGTTAGCAAGCGCCTTCGTCGATATCGCACTTCACCGGCGCGGCCCGGACGAGCTGCCACCTTCGCGCTTCCTGTTGGGCGCGCTGGTTGGGCTATATGTGCTCGTGGGCTTCGTGGAGCTCTGGACGTTCGGCGTCCTTGATACCGGTAATATCGAGCTACTGTTCATCGACGTCGCGTTCTTTCCCGCGTACATATTCGTGGCACTGCGCCTATTCGGCCGCGATCGCCGCTTTCTGCAAACCATGACGGCGTTGCTCGGTACGGATGTTTTCATCCGCATCGTCGGCTTGCCGCTCGCGCTATGGTCGCGCAGCATTGCCGTGCCGCCGGATCCGTATTCCACGCCGATGCTACTGCGTCTGTTGCTCGTCCTTTGGTGGATCGACGTGGCCGGTTTCATTCTGAGCCGCGGGCAGAGTCGGCCTTACTTCGTCGGCGTCTTGTTCGTGTTAGTGTACTTGTCGACGTCGCTCGGCATTGGCGACTTTCTGTTTCCCCTTGCGAGCTAATGCGTATTCACATACTTGGTATCTGCGGAACTTTCATGGGCGGCATCGCTGCGCTCGCCAAGGCAGCCGGGCATCACGTGTCCGGCTCCGACGCGAACGTCTATCCGCCCATGAGCACGCAGCTCAGGAAGCTCGGGATTCCGCTGCACGAGGGTTACGATCGAAATCTGCTCGCCAAAGCCGATGTCGACGCAGTCGTCGTCGGCAATGTATTGAGCCGCGGTAATCCGGCTGTCGAAGCGCTGCTCAACTCCGGTCTGCCGTACTACTCGGGCCCGCAATGGCTCGCGGAGAACGTCCTCAGGGACAAATGGGTAATCGCGGTCGCGGGCACGCACGGGAAGACGACGACGGCGAGCATGTTGGCGTGGATTCTCGACTATGCGGGACTCGACCCGGGATTCTTGATCGGCGGGGTGCCGAACAATTTCGCGATCTCGGCGCGCCTCGGACGGTCGAAGTATTTCGTCGTCGAGGCCGACGAGTACGACACGGCGTTTTTCGACAAGCGCGCCAAGTTCGTCCACTACCGTCCACGCACGTTGGCGATCACGAACATCGAATACGACCACGCCGACATCTACCCCGATCTCGACGCGATCCTATGGCAGTTCCATCAGCTGCTGCGCACCGTGCCGAGCGAGGGTTTCGTGACCGTCAACGGACGCAATAGCAGTATCGAGAAGCTGCTCACACAAGGCGTTTGGACGCCCGTGGAGACATTCAGCGCCGAGAATCAGGCCGCCGACTGGTTTGCGCAGTACGACCTCATCGGGGCCAAGTCGCGATTCAGCGTCTTCAAGCGCGGCAGCAAAATCGGCCAAGCGGGCTGGGCGTTGCTCGGGCCGCACAATCTAGAGAACGCGCTCGCGGCGATCAGCGCGGCCGCGCACGTCGGCGTCGGCGCCGAGATCGCGCTCGAGGCGCTCGGCGAATTCAAAGGCGTCAAGCGGCGTTTGGAGAAGCGCGGCGTCTATGACGGCATCACGCTCTACGAGGATTTCGCGCACCATCCGACGGCGATTCTGACGACGCTCGCTGCACTGCGTGCGCAGCATCCGGATCGGCGCATCGTCGCCGTCGTCGAGCCGAAATCGAACACGATGCGCATGGGTGTCCACAAGGATGCGCTGCGGCGGTCGTTCGACGATGCCGACCGCGTGTACCTATTGGCGTCGCGGAGCCTGTCGTGGAATCCGGAATCGACGCTGTCCGCGCTCGGCAGCAAGATGTCCGTCGCGTGGGAGGTGGAGAGTCTCGTCGACGAGCTCCTGGGTGAGCTTTCATCCGGCGACCAAGTCGTACTGATGTCGAACGGTAGCTTTCAGGGACTACCGCGTTTGCTCCAGCAGGCGCTCAAGGGCCGTGGCAGCCCCGCGGCGGAAGCATGATATGAAGAAATATATGTGCCTCATCTGCGGGTTCGTCTACAGCGAAGCCGACGGGCTTCCCGAGGAAGGAATCCCGCCGGGCACGAAATGGGAGGACATTCCGCTCGCGTGGCGCTGCCCTGATTGCGGCTCCGGCAAGGAAGATTTCGAAATGATCGAGGTCTGAGGCGCGACCTCAAGCCGGCTATTCGACGGGCTCTACCACGAAGCCCTCTGCAGCGAGGAGATCGACGACGTTGTGCGCACCCACGAGATGCAGCGCGCCGACGACGACGAGGCAGCGGCCGGGTTTTGCGAGCAGCGCCTCGAGCGCTTCGATCCATTGCATGTTGCGATCGACGACGAGCGTCGAATAGAGCTCCGGAAAATCGGCGAAGTCCTCCATCAACGTTTTCGACAGAGCATCGAGCTTCCCGGCGCGCCAGGCATCGACCATCTCGCTCATGACATCCTCGGCGGAGTCGATTTCCGCGAGCGTCTGCTCGAGCAAAGCCTCCTGCTGATCGGCCGGTAAGTCGTCGAAGATCGCGATTTGCGTCGCGAGTGTCTCGAGCCCGAGCACTTCCTTGCCGTCGAGCTGCGCTCTATGTAGAAGATGCTGCTCGACGCCGTACTCGGGGCGAAAGCCGAGTCGCCCGACGCCGAGGTCGAGCATCGTGATCGCGACGAGCCACGGCTCGAAGTGCTCGAGCAACGTCAGGTCGATGCCGAGCGCGTGCGCTTCTGTCTGCGCGAGCGCGTATGTTTCGGGCGCGAGAACGTCGGGCAGAGTTTTGCCGCGCACGAGCATCGCCGCCGACATGAACTCAGTCTGCGATTGCGCCGCGTCGATGTCGTCGAGGTCGATCTCCATGACGAGGGTGTCGGCGCGCGAGTAGAGCTCGTCGATGACCTCGGGCAGCGGATGATCGGCTTCGCGCAGATAGTGGACCGAGCCCAAGAGCCACATTTCCCCGCCCCCGCTGCTCGTGACGTGCCACGCCGCGGGCCCCGCGGACGCGCTCGCGGTTACGCAGAGCGCGCCGAGCGCGAGCACGTGTTTCACTGGCGCGGCTCCACTTGGACCCAATCGACCGAAGTCTCGACGCGGCCGTCCGGAAAGAGCTCGATCCAGCGCAAACCGGGGGGACGGCTGTCGAGGGCGAAGAAGTCGCTCGAGGGCAGGAACTGCGAGCATGTCGACGGGGTGCTCAAGTAACGGACTTTGCCGCGCACGCGGTCCGACGCCTGGTGAACATGGCCCCAGGCTACGCAGCGCACGTTGTCGTGCGTATCGATGACGCTCAAGAACTGCTGGGCGTCGCGCAAGCCCACGCCGTCGAGCCACGCGCTGCCCATCGGCAGCGGCTGGTGATGCATGACGACGATCACGTGTTGCCTCGCATGCTCGCGGAGCGCGACTGCGAGCGCATGCAGCCGCTTCTCGCCGAGGCCACCCGCGTCCTCGCCGGTCAGAAACGTGTTCAACAGGACGAAAGACCAGGCGCCTACGCGAATATCGCCTCCGACTTTGAACGGCGGAACGTTCAAGAGCTCGTCCATGAGCTTCGGGTCATCGTGATTGCCCGGGATGCAGAACACCGGCGGTCCCAGCACTTGCATCTCCGCACGGAATCGCAAGTAGCCCGCGCGGCTCTCGTCTTGAACGATGTCGCCGGTGACGAGAATCACGTCGACGGGCCATCGCTTATCACGCTGCGCGTAACCGAGGACGGCCGAGAACGTGTCGTACGTGTTGACCCCGCGCATGCGACTCGCGACCGTCGCGTGTAAATGCGTGTCGCTGATTTGCAGGACCTTGAGAGGAGCTGGCACGTCGCTTTGGACCATACTTAGCGATGCTCGCTTTCTATCGCCCGGAAATGATACTCAATCGCCCGTCTCGGCCGGTGGATTTGGCTCACAGATCAAGCGGTCCAGCGGCCCCGCGGGTTGCGGGTCGGTCGCCTGTAAGCGACAATTCCGCCTCGCGCAAGTCCAACGCCCGAAAAAAACCAGATGGCATCGAGCACTGAGATCGTAGCGGCGGCCGTGCGGCCGCCACGGCGGCGGCTTGCGAACGCAATTCGCGTCTTGGCGATGGATGCAGTGCAGCGGGCGAACTCCGGCCACCCGGGCATGCCGATGGGCATGGCCGACATCGCCGAGGTCCTGTGGAACGATTTCCTGCGTTTCAGCCCCGAAAACCCGCACTGGCACGACCGGGACCGCTTCGTGCTCTCGAACGGCCACGGCTCGATGCTCTTGTACGCCGTCGCGTTCTTGACCGGTTACGCGCTCCCGGTCGACGAGCTCAAGGCGTTTCGCCAGCTCGGCTCGCGAACCGCGGGGCATCCCGAGCGGGAGCTTGAGATCGGCGTCGAGACGACGACGGGACCGCTGGGTCAAGGTCTCGCGAACGCCGTCGGCATGGCGCTTGCGGAGAAGATTCTCGCGACGACTTTCAATCGACCCGAGCACACGATCGTCGATCACCACACGTATGTGTTCTTGGGCGACGGCTGCATGATGGAGGGCATCTCGCACGAAGCCTGCTCGCTCGCGGGAACTTGGGGGCTCGGCAAGCTCATCGCGTGCTACGACGACAACGGGATCTCGATCGACGGGCCGACGCGTGCGTGGTTCACCGACGATACGCCCGCGCGGTTTCGCGCCTATGGCTGGCACGTCATCGAAGCCGTCGACGGCCATGATGCCGACGCGATCATCGCGGCGATTCGCACGGCGCGCGCCGAGTCGCGGCGGCCGACGCTCATTTGCTGCAAGACGATCATCGGTTTCGGTGCGCCGAACGCGCAGGGGAGCGCGGCGACCCACGGCGCGGCGCTCGGCGCCGACGAGGTTGCCGCGGCGCGCAAAAAGCTCGGTTGGGAGCTGCCGCCGTTCGAGCTGCCTCCGGACGTCAAGGCAGCCTGGGATGCGCGCGCGCGCGGCCGGGCCATCGAATCCGAGTGGCAGCAGCGCTTCGCCCTGTACGGGCGCGCGTATCCGGAGCTCGCGGCGGAGTTTCTGCGCAGGATGCAGGGCGAGCTACCCGCGGGCTTCGACGCGGCCGCAGCAGGAGTCATCGATGCCGTTGCAACCGAGGCCAAGAGCATGGCTACGCGCCAGGCATCGCAGCGCGCGCTCAACGGGTACGCGCCGCTCTTGCCCGAGCTCATCGGCGGGTCAGCGGATCTCACGGGGTCCAACAACACGACGCACGCGGGCTCGAAGGTGATCTCGGCAGCCGATGCCGCGGGCAACTACATTCACTACGGCGTGCGCGAGTTCGGCATGGGCGCGATCATGAGCGGCCTGTCGTTGCATGGCGGCTTCATCCCGTACGGCGGGACGTTTCTCGTATTTACGGATTACGCGCGCAACAGCTTGCGCATGGCCGCGCTCATGAAGCTGCGCAGCATCTTCGTTCTGACGCATGATTCAATCGGGCTCGGCGAGGATGGACCCACGCATCAGCCGATCGAGCACCTTGCGAGCTTGCGAGCGATACCGAACCTGCATGTTTGGCGGCCCTGCGATGGCCCGGAGACGGCGGTTGCATGGCGCGCGGCGATCGCGAGGAATGACGGACCGACGGGCCTCGTCTTGACGCGCCAAACGCTCGCGCACGTTGCCCGCACGCGCGAGCAGATCGAGGCGATTGCGCGCGGCGCATACGTCCTGCACGCGAGCAAGCAGCAGCCGGCGATCACGTTCATCGCGACGGGGTCCGAAGTGGCTCTCGCGCTTGCTGCTGCGCGCACGCTCGAAGCCGACGGCATCGCGGTGCGCGTCGTTTCGATGCCGTGCGTGGAGGTGTTCGAGCAGCAGGACCGCGACTACCAGGCCCGCGTGTTGCCCGACCGCGGCGCGCGGCTCGCTCTCGAGGCCGGAGTGCGCGACTGCTGGTGGCGTTACGTCGCGGGACGCGGAGCCGTCATCGGCATGAACACTTTCGGCCAGTCGGCGCCGGCCAAAGCATTATTCGAGCACTACGGATTCACGGTAGACGCGGTCATTGCCGCCGCGCGCCGCCTGATCTAAGGAGGAAAGGCATGCCCGTCAAAATCGCGATCAATGGATATGGACGAATCGGCCGAATGGTGCTGCGTGCGTTGTACGAAGGGAAGCGGCGCAAGGAGCTTTCGGTCGTTGCGGTCAACGACCTCGGCGATGCGAAAACGAACGCTCACCTCACGCGATACGATTCGGCACACGGGCCCTTCCCGTTCAAGGTCGAAGTCGCGGGCAACGACCTCGTCGTCGATGGCGACCGCATCCGAGTGTGCGCCGAGCGCGACCCGGCAAAGCTACCGTGGCGCGAGCTCGGCGTCGACATCGTGCTCGAGTGCACGGGGCTCTTCACGTCCAAGGAGAAAGCAGCGGCGCATCTACGCGCAGGCGCGCGCAAGGTCGTGATTTCCGCGCCCGCGGGAAAGGACGTTGATGCAACCGTGGTCTATGGTGTCAACCACAAGACGCTCAAGCCCGCGCATACGGTCATCTCGAACGCCTCATGCACGACCAATTGTTTGGCGCCGCTCGCAAAAGTGCTGCACGACGCGATCGGCATCGAGCACGGGCTCATGACGACGATCCATGCTTATACGAATGATCAGGTGCTGACGGACGTCTATCACTCCGATCTCCGCCGTGCGCGCTCGGCGACGCAGTCGATGATTCCGACGAAGACGGGCGCGGCCGCGGCGGTCGGTCTCGTGTTGCCCGAGCTCGACGGGCGGCTCGACGGTTTCGCGATCCGCGTGCCGACGATCAACGTATCTCTCGTCGACCTGACTTTCACGGCGCGCCGCGCAACGACCGTCGAGGAGATCAACAAGGCCATGCGCGCCGCGAGCGAAGGCAGCCTCAAGGGGATTCTCGCCTTCACCGATGAGCCGCTGGTATCGATCGATTTCAACCACAATCCCGCCTCCTCGATTTATGACGCGAGCCTCACGAAGATCCTCGGCGGCACGGTCGTCAAGGTCTGCGCGTGGTACGACAACGAATGGGGATTCTCGAACCGCATGCTCGATACGACGCTCGCGTTCGCGGCGCTCTGAGGGCGAAGGATGGCGCTCGCCGTTCTACGCATGGCGGATCTCGATCTGCGCGACCAGCGCGTGCTGATTCGCGAAGATCTCAATGCGCCCATCAAAGACGGGCGCGTCACGAGCGATGCGCGCCTCAAGGCGGCGCTGCCGACCTTGCGCGCGGCGCTCGACAAACGCGCGCGCGTGATGGTGCTGTCCCATCTCGGCAGGCCGAAAGAGGGCGCGCACGACGCGGCGCTGTCGCTCGCGCCCGTGGCCGCGAAGCTCGGCGAGCTCTTGAGCACCGATGTGCCGCTCGTCGCCGACTGGCTCGACGGCGTCGACGTCGCGCCGGGCGAGCTCGTGCTCTGCGAGAACGTGCGGTTCAACGTCGGCGAGAAGGCCAACGACGCGAAGCTCGCCAAGCGCATGGCGGCGCTCTGCGATGTCTTCGTCATGGATGCATTCGGGACCGCGCATCGCGCCGAGGCGAGCACGGTCGGTGTCGCCGAGCTCGCGCGCGTCGCGTGCGCGGGTCCGTTGCTCGTGGCCGAGCTCGATGCGCTCGCGGCGGCGCTCGAGAGCCCTAGGCGGCCGCTCGTCGCGATCGTCGGTGGAGCCAAGGTCTCGAGCAAGCTCGAGGTATTGCAGAGCCTGGCCGCCAAGGTCGACGCGCTCATTCTCGGCGGCGGCATCGCCAATACCGTGCTCGCGGCAGCGGGGGTCGCCGTCGGCCGTTCGCTCATGGAGAAAGACATGCTCGGGTTCGCGCGCGAGCTTCTCGAAGGGAAGTTCGGCCGCGCCGCAATCCCGCTGCCGACCGACGTCGTCGTGAGCCTGAGTCTCGCAGCCGAGGCGCGCGGCCGCGTCAAGGCCGTGCGCGAGGTCGCGCCCGACGAGATGATTCTCGATATCGGCCCGGCAACCGCGGCGCTCTATGCGCAACACCTCGCGCACGCCGGCACGATCGTCTGGAACGGACCCTTAGGCGTGTTCGAGCATCCCGAGTTTGCCGCTGGAACGAGACTCGTCGCCGCAGCGGTCGCCGCGAGCAGCGCTTTCTCGATCGCGGGCGGCGGCGATACGCTGGCAGCGATCGAGCAATTCGGCGTCAGCGAGCGCATTTCGTACATCTCGACCGGGGGCGGTGCCTTTCTCGAGTTCCTCGAGGGCAAAGAGCTTCCCGCTGTCGCCGTTCTCGCCAAGCGCGCACGCGCTACGTTTAAGTGACGGCCGCGGCGACGCTCGAGGTTCTTACCCGCGCTTACACGCGCGCGGTCGAAGCGGCACAGCCTGCGAACTGCCTGCCCCCGGTGCTTGCGCGCGCGCAGCGCGAAGGTAGGGCACTCGTGCTCGGCGCCGGCAAAGCCGCCGCGGCGATGGCCGTTGCCTTTTGTGCACACTGGCGCGGGCCCGCTCGCGGCATGGTCGTCACGCGCTATGCGCACGGCCTCAAAGCCGGCGAGAGCGCTGCCGCTATCGAGATCGTCGAGGCCGGACATCCTTCGCCCGACAGCGCGAGCCGGGCCGCGGGAGCAAGGCTCCTCGAGCTTGCGGGCAGCGTCGGATCGGGCGAGTCCGTGCACTGCCTGATCTCCGGCGGCGGCTCCGCGCTCGCAGCCGTGCCTCTGCCGGGAATCACTTTCGAGCAAAAGCGCGCCGTCACCGATTTCCTGCTTCACGCCGGCGCCGACATTCGCGAGATCAATTGTGTGCGCAAGCATCTGTCCGGCCTCAAAGGGGGGCGCCTCGCGCGCGCGGCCCACCCCTCGCCCGTGACGACGTATGCGATCTCCGACGTCCCCGGCGATAATGTCGCCGACATCGCTTCCGGCCCGACGATTCCCGACCCGACGACGCAGGCAGATGCAGTCCGCATTCTTGAGGGTTACGATTACGCAGACTTGGGGAAGATCAGGCACGTGCTCGACGATGCGCGGCACGAGTCGCCAAAACCGGGCGAGCACGGGTTTCGCAACGATGCGACGCACCTCATCGCTTCTGCGGCCACGGCGCTCGATGCCGCGGCCGGATACTTGCGGGATGAGGGCTACGAGGTCATGTATTTGGGCGATGCTCTTGACGACGAGGCGCGCGCGCTCGGCCGGCGCCACGCGGCACTAGCGAAACGTTGCTTGGCGTCCGGTGCGCGAACGGCCATCCTTTCCGGCGGCGAGACGCGGGTCGTGCTCGGGGCGACCGCCGGTCGCGGCGGCCGCAATCTCGTGTATCTTGCCGAGCTGGCGCTCGAGCTCGGCGGTGCGCGCGGCATCTACGCGCTCGCCGCGGACACCGACGGCATCGATGGGCGCGGCGATCACGCCGGCGGCAGGGTCACGCCCGATATACTCGCGCGCGGCGCCGCGCGCGGAGTCTCGCTCGAAAGGCTTCTCGAGGCGCACGATACCTATCGATTTTTCGACGCCTGTGACTTGCTCGTCCGGACGGGCCCAACGCGAACGAACGTCAACGATTTCCGATTGATCCTTTGCGAGCCTTGAGCATACCCGATTCCACATTGCGCATAGCTACGTCGGAGGCGACGCGTCGCCGACGCACGAAGATAGTCGCGACGATAGGCCCGGCTACGGACCGCCCGCAAATCCTCGAGGATCTGATTCGAGCCGGCGCCGATGTCGTGCGCATCAATTTCTCGCACGCCGGCGGAATCGAGCAGGCCGAGCGCGTCAAGCTCATCCGCGCAACCGCCGCAAAGGTGGGGCGCTACGTCGGCATCATCGGCGACCTCCAGGGACCGAAGATTCGAATCGAGTCTTTCCGTGCCGGCCACGCGCTTCTCAAAGTCGGCCAGAAGTTCACGCTCGACACCGAAATGGATGCGGCCGCAGGCGACGAGAACGGCGTCGGCGTCGCGTATCGACATCTCGTCGAGGACGTCGCTCGCGGCGACGTGCTGCTGCTGGACGACGGCCAAATCGTTCTCGACGTCCAAGAGGTCGACGGCGGCCAAATTCGCTGCGTCGTCAAGCGCGGCGGCAAGCTCGGCAATCGCAAAGGCCTCAACAAACAAGGCGGCGGCTTGTCGGCGCCCGCGCTCACGGACAAGGATCGGGTCGATATCGAGGCCGCCGCGAAGCTCGAGCTCGATTTCATCGCCGTCTCGTTTGTGCGCAACGCCGAGGATGTCGTCGAAGCACGGCGGCTCTTGCGCGCCGCGGGCGGCGCCGGCTATGTGATCGCCAAGATCGAGCGCGCCGAGGCAGTCGCGAACATCGAGGCTATCATCGATGCGAGCAACGCGATCATGGTCGCGCGCGGCGACCTCGCCGTCGAAGTCGGCTACGCCTCGATGACGGGCCTGCAGAAAGGCCTCATACGCCTCGCACGCTCGCGCAACAAAGTGTCCATTACGGCTACGCAAATGCTCGAGTCGATGATCAACAATCCGTCGCCGACGCGCGCCGAGGTATCGGACGTCGCGAACGCCGTCATGGACGGCACGGATGCAGTCATGCTCTCCGCGGAGACCGCCGTCGGCTCTTATCCGGTAGAAGCCGTGACGACCATGGCGCGCGTTTGCGTCGGCGCCGAGAAGCACGAGAACCCGCGCCGCACCACGAACTATCGGCTCGAAGACGTTTTCGAGCATGTCGACGAAGCGATTGCGATGGCCGTCATGTACACGGCGAATCATCTCAACGTCAAAGCGATCATTGCGCTCACGGAGTCGGGCTCGACGACGTTGTGGATGTCGCGCGTGCGTTCCGACATTCCGATCTACGCACTCACGCGTCACGAGATGACGCGTCGCCGCGTCACGCTCTACCGCGGCGTCTATCCCGTGCCTTTCGACGTGCTCCACACCGCGGGCGGAATCGCGCACGACGCGCTCGCGATCCTCCGCAAGGACGGCGCGGTCCTCCCGGGCGATCTCGTGCTTTTCACGAAAGGCGAGTTCGAGGGCGTTTCCGGCGGCACGAACACGATGCAGATCTTGTCGGTTCCCGGCGCCGACGAGGCCTAACGGTCGCGGGTGGCGAAGGTGACCCGCAAGGCCATCGTGCTGCCGGGCGCAGGCGCACGCGGTGCCTACCAGGTCGGCGTCCTCAAAGCGATCGCACGAATCCTGCCCGAGCGGGCGACGAACCCCTTCGCGATCATATCCGGCACGTCGGCAGGAGCGATCAACGGCGCGGTGCTCGCGAGCCGGGCGGGGAATTTCGAGCGCGCCGTCGCGGACATGGAGCGCGTCTGGGCGAACTTCAGCGCCAACCAGGTTTTTCGCACGGACAGCTGGACGATGCTCAAGACGAGCCTCTACTGGTTCGTCGTCATCGTCACTGGCGGTCTCGCGACGCACGCGCCGACCGCAATGCTCGATTCGAGTCCTCTTCGGGCTCTGCTTGCGAGGCGCGTGCGCTTCGGGCGAATTGCGAAGGCGCTCGACCGAGGCCAACTCGAAGCGTTGGCCGTAACCGCATCGGCCTACACGTCGGCTCGATCCGTGACGTTTTTCCAAGCGCGCGACGCGGTTCCGCCATGGGCGCGCGTGCGGCGCATCGGCCGTCCCGCACAAATCACTCTCGACCACTTGCTCGCGAGCGCAGCCGTGCCGTTTCTGTTTCCGCCGGTGCGGATCGGCGGGGAGTACTACGGCGACGGCTCGATGCGGCACCGCGCGCCGTTGAGCTCGCCGATCCATCTCGGCGCCGACCGGATCTTGGTCGTCGGAGTTCGCGACGAGCATCCGGACCCCGAGCCCGGCGCCGATGTTCCGGCGCGCAGGCCCAGCTTCGCGCATCTTGCCGGGTACATGCTCGATACGCTATTCATGGACGGGCTGTACGCCG
>DATBLZ010000081.1:0-76700 GCA_036555065.1 Gammaproteobacteria bacterium | reverse complement strand
CAGCGTACGACGCTCGCGCCGCGCGCGACCAGCAGGTTCGCAAGCACATCGAGCTGCCGAGTCTCCGGAACCGCGATCACGCGCTGCGCCAGGGGCTTGCCGAGATCTTCGCGCGCCATGGAGACGGTTCGCGCCGCAGGCTCTAGACGGCGTCGTTCTCCGCGTCGATTCGCTCGAGATGCGGGAACTTGACGACCGTGCCCGGGTTCACGTGCTCGAGGTCGAGGTCGGGGTTGTACTGCCGCAGCAGCCACACGGGGACGTTATACGTGCGTTGCGCGAGCACCCAGACCGATTGGCCCGGACGAATCACGTGCTCGCGGATATCGACGATCTGGTAGGCGCGGAAAAACGCTTCCTGCTGTTGCTCGTGATACCCGATGCGACGTTGCTCGAAGGTCTGGGCGTCGACGTTCGAGAAGTCGAGACTGATCCGCTGTCCGACGACGACGGCCCGATCGAACGGCATGCCATTGACGTCGCGCAGCCGCTGCGTGCGGATCTCCAACCAGTCGGCATAGTGCCCGAGAGTTTCGACGTCCTGCACCTCGATGGTCCCATCCGCGGCCACGGTGTAGTCGCTCGGGTCTGCAGCGAGCGGCGCCTGCGTGCTCGCGAGCACGTTCGATTCGGGATCGGACTCGGCGTCCTCGACGTCGAGCGCGGCGGGGAGGGCGTCGTCGCTCAGGGCGACTAGGGAAACGTCTGCGGCCGATACGCTTGCGACCGTCACGACCGGCTCGTCGGCAATGGACGCAACGGCAATGGGCTCGTCGGCGGCGGCTGCCGGCAGCAGCGTATCGGCAACGGCCACGGCCACGGCCGGCAAGACCTGCGCGGCATCCTGGAGCACACCGTCCTCGCCCGGCAGGCGCAGCACTTGGCCGACGTATATCCGATTGCGATCGTAGATATCGTTTGCGCTCAAGAGCTCCGCTTGATCGATGCCGAAGCGGCGTGCGATGCGATCGATGCTGTCGCCGCGTTGGACGACGTATTCGCCACCGGGCGGCTCCTCGCCGCGCGGCTCGGGAGCCTGGGCCGCCGCTACCATAACGGCTGCGCCACCGGCTGCTTGAGGCAGGTTCAATACTTGCCCCGCGCGGATGAACCCGCGGTTGTTGAGACCGTTGGCGCGAATGAGCGCGGCGACGCTGATGTGATACCGCTGGGCAATCACCGACAGGGTCTCGCCGGAGCGAACACGATGCTGCACGTCGGGCCGCTGCGCGGCAAAGCGGGCTTCGTTCGGCACGCTCGCGAGCAAGGTTGCGGCGTCGGTGTCAGGGCGCGCCGGAACGCGCAGCTCGAATCCTCGGGGAACGAGCTTGTCCGAAGCCCAGACCGTTTCCATGAGCGCGGGATTGAGGCGCTGTAGCTCGCTCGCGGGTACGTTCAAGGCCTTCGCGATCGTCGACGCTTCCATGTAATCGGGCGTCACGACGACGGCCAGATCTTCCGGCATATCGACGTCGAGCGGGCCGAAATAGCGTTCGTAGTTGCGGTCGACTTCGACAGCCGCAAGAAACGCCGCGTAAAAGTTACGCGAGGCGAAGCCGAATATCCGGCTCTTGTAGTCGCGGACGATGACGCCGATGTCAGTGGTGCTCTCCCGCTCGACGGCGCGGCGCATGCCGGCGAGGCCGTGGTTGTAAGCCGTGATCGCGAGCGGCCAGCTGTGGATGACGGAATAGTTATCGCTCAGGAGTTGCGCTGCGGCATGCGTCGAGAGAAACGGATCGCGACGCTCATCGACGATATGGTCTATTTGCAGGTAGCGCAGGCCCGTCGAGCGCGTGAACTGCCAGAGCCCGGCCGCGCCGACCTTCGAGTATGCGGTCGGATCGAATGACGACTCGACGTGCGGCAAGGCCGCGAGCTCACGCGGCACGCCTTTCTCGGCGAACACTTGCTCGATGTAGCTCTTCCAGCGGCCGGAGCGCTCGAGCCCCGCCTTGAACCGATCGGCCTGGCCGAGTTGGAAACGGATGCGGCCGGCCGCGGCGCGGAGCTCCGCGCGGCTCGTGTCCGCGGGCCAGAGCGCGAGCACACGCGCTTGCTCGGTGCTCAGCGCCGACCGATCGTTGCTCGCGAGCTGCGTCAGAATCGCGCTATATCGCTCCGTGGCGCGCGCGGTTGCGCGGCGGCGCTCGCGTGGGCTCGGATTCGGCGCGAAGCGCAGCGTTTCGTAGACGACGTCGAGATTGACGGGATCGTGGAGAAACCCCGAGCTCGTATCGATTTCGGTGTAGACGCGCGTCCAGAAACGCACCGCCGGCATAAGCTCGGCCGGGCGTGGAAACAGGACTTCCGCCTCTTGCGCAGCCGCGGTCGTTGCGCACAAGAGCAGGGCGACTAGACCGACGACTTTCCTGACCGACACGCATGCCTCCCGTCTAAAACACTACCGCGGGCGCGCTCGGCGTGCCGCGGGGACGAATTATGTCTATCCGCTAGACCCCGTTCCTTGCGCTGATTCACGTTCGTGGGAGCGATCGGCCGACGGCGTCTTTTTCTATGCTTTATAGAAACTTACCACGTTTAGCTCAACGGAACCATGACGTGCGCGCGAAAGCCTCTGCGCGCGCCGAGCTCCGCCAGCCAACGGCCGAGGGCCGGCCAGGGCGGCCGCTCGACGCCGTCGAGCGCGAGCCAACGGTGGGCGAAGGCGCCGACGGGGATGTCGCCCATCGAGAACTCCTCGCCGCCGACGAACCGCTGTGTGCTGAGGTGGCGGTCGAGCAGCGAAAACCCCGCATTGGCCTCCGCCGTGCAGACACCGACGGCGCCGAGATCGCGCTCGGCTGGGGATGTGCGCACGAGGTTCTGGAACACGATCGAGACGGGCCGCGCGAGCGTCGAAAGCTGCCAATCCATCCATTTCTCGGCCGCGGCGCGCCGGCCCGGTTCCGCCGGATAGAGGCCGCCGTGATCGTGCGTCGCGCACAAATACCGCACGATCGAGTTCGACTCCCAGAGCGTCAACGCGCCGTCTTGCATCAACGGCACGCGGCCGTTGGGATTGAGTGCCAGGTACCAGGGTTCCTTGTTCTGGCCGAATTGCAGCCCCGCATCGATTCGCTCGTAAGGGAGCGCGAGCTCGCTTGCGCACCAAAGCACCTTTTGCACGTTGACGGAGTTGCGCCGGCCCCAGATTTTGAGCATCGCTGCGTCTTCAGCGCGTGAGCTCGCGAATGATGGCCGCATGCCGCGCATGTGCGGCTAGGAGCTCGGCGCGCGGCGGCATGGCGAAGTCCGCGAAATCGAATCCGGGCGCGACCGTGCAGCCGCCGAACGCCCAAGCGGCCGCGGGCGCAAGACGCGCAGCCTGCAGCGCACCCGCCGGAACGACGGCCGTCGGCTCGCCGCTCCCAAGGTCGGTCGTCAGCACGTGTTTTGCGTAGTCGCCGCGGAGGCCGATCGTATGCAGCTCGAGCGGGCCGCCCGCGTAGAGGTGCCAGATCTCGTCGCTCCAGCGAACGCGGTGGAAGGCCGAGAACTCGGCTCCCGCGAGCAAGAAATATATGAGTGTCCCTGCAGAGCGTCGGTTGTCATGCCCGGCCGGAATGCCGGGGTGCGCGGTGTGCAACGGAGCTCTATACACTTCGCGGAAATGACCGCCTTCGGGATGTGGAATCAATCCGAAACGTTCGACGATTCGCTTCGCGTTCTTCTCCATGAGCGCATGATATTCTGCAACTATGCGCAGAATCCTCAAGACCTCGGTTCTCGCGCTTTGCCTCGGCATCTTCCTCTTCATCGTCTTGCTCGGCGCGTCGATCCATACCTACAGCACCTTGACTGCCGAGACTCTGATCGCGGAGGTCCGCTTCGAGCGCACGGGCGAGCAGGAGTATCTCGCATATCTCAGAACCGGTGATCTCTGCACCGAGCGGGCGTTGCCGATTCTCGGCGACCAATGGCGGATCGATGCCCAATTTCTCAAGTGGAAATACTGGGCGCTGCTGCTCGGCCTCGATTCGCAGTACCGCCTCGAGCGCTTCGAAGGCAGGTATAGCTCGATCGACGACGAAAACCGCAAGCCGACTCTCGCGCACTCGCTCGGCGAGCCGACCGCGGTCGACGTCGTCGCGGTCGCGCGCTCGCTCGGCGACTTGAACTTCCTCATCGATACGACCTACGGAAGCTCGACCTATCAGACCATCGACACCGAGCGTATTCACGAGGTCTACAAGACGCCTACGGGCATTTTTACGCGCTCCGTTGCGCGGCCGAGCGACGCAGCGGCGGGCGAGCCGCTCGCGGTCGAGATCGGCTCCGGTTGCGGGGCTGCGCCGGGGGTTTGGCAGCGCGTCACGGACTGGACGGATTCGACGGCGCGGGCGGCGCTCGATGCGATCGGCTAGCTACAGGCCGTCGATCGCGAGCTCGAAGAGCTGCGGCCAGTTCTTGCCGGTCACGAAGAGGCGTTGCTCGGCAGGGGTGTATGCGATGCCGTTGAGGACATCGTTGTCGGGACGCCCGGCGCGCGGGTAGAGCGTGCTCAAGTCGATCCAGCCCACGACTTCGCCCGAGCCCGGCGCGATGCGCGCGATTCGGTCCGAGTACCAGATGTTGGCCCAGATCTCCCCCTCGACGTATTCGAGCTCGTTGATACGGACGACGGGAATCTCGGCGTCGGTCACGGTCACTTGGCGCACGACCGAAAAGTTCTGCGGATCGAGAAAACGCAATGCCGACGTGCCGTCGCTGAGAATCAGGTGCGTGCCGTCGGTCGTCAGGCCCCAACCCTCGCCCGTGTAACGAAACGTGCGTTCGACGGCGAACGTTTTCGCGTCGTAGACGAAGCCGATGCCGTTCTGCCAGGTGAGTTGATAGACGCGGTCGTCGAGCACGGCGATGCCTTCGGCGAAGTACATGGCATCGATCGGCAGCAGGTTCTCGACGCGGCCCGTTCGAATATCGACGCGGCGCAACGAAGAAGCGCCGTACTGCCCGGTGCTTTCGAGGAGTCTGCCGTCGTGGACGACGAGCCCTTGCGTGAACGCCTTAGGATCGTGCGGAAATGCGGCAACGACGCGCACCGTGCGCGTTGCGCGGGCACCGAAATCGCCGACGAAGGTCCACGCAAGGAGCGCCGCTAGAATCGCGATGGCGGCGCTGAGCGCGACGAGGCTGCGTTTGTGCATCGAGCTCAACGATCGAGCTTCGCTCGGTCGGCGACTTTCTCGAACCGCCGCCACGCCGCGGGGAAACGCCGCCGAATCTCGGCCGCGCTCTCGTTCTGCGCACGAATCAGCGGCGCGATCGCGGCTTTAGTGGCCGGCGAGCTTTTGGAACGGCGCGCGAACGCGCGCAAGCGGTCCGCCGCATTGCAGGCATCACGGTATGAGCCGAGCAGATCCTGCAGTTGCTTCGTGCCCTTCGTAAGATCGCGGAGCTCCGGGTAGAGGTCCATGTAAAATTCCGATTCGTAGCGCAGGCGCTTCGCGCGAATACGCAGCTTGTGGAGCTTCTCGGGCGGCGAATCGTTGTCTACTTTTCGGCCGAGCTTGAGCACGCGCTTGAGGCTTTCGCGCAAGTCGCCGCGCACGGCGTCGCGAATCCGCAGCGACCGCCAGCGCCGCTGCACTCCCCGTGGGGGCTCGGTCTCGACGAAGTCCGCGAATTTCCTCGTGAGCTTCGCGAAACGGTCCGAGGAAAGCAGCGAGCGCAAGTGATCGTATGCCTCGGCACGCGCTCGCTCGAGACCCTTTTCGATCTTGGCGCGGATGGCGGCCGTGCCTGCGCCGCTTGCCTTGAGACTTTCGGCGTACACGTCGAGGTCGCGGGCTTCGCCGAGCACCTGCCCAAGCCAACGAAACTCCGGACGAAACTCTCCCGCATGCGCGGGCATGAAGCCGCGGAACGCGCGCAGCGCTACGCGAATACGGCGCACGGCGATGCGCGCCTGATGAATCTCCTCGGGATCCGGAATGCCCGTCTGCGGCCGAAGGTGCTCGCGCAGAGACGCGGCTTCGCATTTGAAGATGTTGCCTGCAAGCGCGAGCAGGGGATCGGCGGGCGTGAGGCCGTCCGCATAGCGTTGTTCTGAGGCCATTGAATGGGTCACCATATCAATGTGACACTAATAATTCAAAAGAAATGGAAATCCTGGGCGTCTACAACATCAAGGGCGGCGTCGGTAAGACCACGACGGCCGTAAACCTCGCATACCGCTCCGCGGCCGAGGGCTGGAGAACGTTGCTCTGGGATCTCGACCCACAAGCGGCGTCGACGTACATCTTGCGCCGTCGCGCGAAGATCAAAGCCCGCGTCAAGGACCTCATGCGCGGTGACGCGTCGACGTCGGATCTCATCAAAGAGACCGACTATCCGAATCTCGACTTATTGCCATCGGATTTCTCGTACCGGCACTTCGACGAGCGGTTTGGGCAGAAGCGCAATCCCGCGAAGCAGTTGTTGAAGCTCATGGTACCGCTGCATCGCACGCACGCGTGCTTGGTGCTCGATTGTGCGCCGGGCATCTCGGTCATCGCCGAGAACATACTGCACGCCGCCGATGCGCTGATCGTGCCGCTCGCGCCGTCGCCGCTTTCCGTGCGCACCCTGCGCCAGCTCGTCGATTTCATCGAGGTGCGGCAGTGGCACGATCTCCAGTTGTTGCCGTTTTTCTCGATGATCGATCGGCGCAGGAAGCTTCACAAGGAGACGGCCGAGCAGCTGCGTGCGGAGTTCCCGTTCATTCTGCAAACCGAAGTGCCGTACAACACGGCGTTCGAGCAGGTCGCGGTGCGCCGCGCACCCGTCGAGATTTTCGCCCCGCGCAGCCCTGCGGCCGACATCTATCGATCCCTGTGGCGCGAGATCGACGAGCGGCTCGCGGCCGCCTACGAGCCGAATCTCGTTCAGCAGGCGACCTAGGCGCGCGGGTCGGCGTCGACGCGCGCGATCCACCCTGTCGTCGCGCGGCTCGCCGCGGGGTAGCGCGCGATCACGAGCGGGTCGTGCCCCGGAATGATGTGCCGATCCGAGCTCGCGAGCTTGCGCAGCGTTCGGTAGCCCTCGAGCAGGTCGCCGAGATTGTAGAGAATCGGAAACGCGCGGTTCTGCTCCATGTGCGCATAGAAATGGCTCGCATCGGAGGCGAGCACGACGGCGCCGCGCTCGGTCTCGACGCGCACGCACTGTAAGCCTTTCGTGTGTCCGCCGATATGGTGGACCGTGATTCCGGGCGCGATCTCGTCGACACCGGAGTGGAACTGAACGCGGCCGTCGAAGACACGATGCACCATGCGCGCGACGTCGGCGGCCTCGAACGCTCGGCTCATTTCGCGATGACACATGCAGCGCCCGGTCGCGTACTCCATCTCGAGATCCTGCAGATGGTAGCGCGCTCCGGCGAAGAGATCGTCGTTGCCGCAATGATCGTAGTGCATGTGCGTGATGACGACATCGGCGACGTCTTTCGCCTCGGCGCCGATCGCGCGCAAGCCTTCCTCGACGGGTTTTGTCACGGTTCTGCCGCGTTTCTTTCCCATCTTTCGGTTAAACCCGGTATCGACGACGACCGTGCGGCCGCGCCCGACGATCGCCCACACGTAGTAGTTGAGCGGCATGTCGCCGTTCTCATGAGGATCGCCGTCGATGAAGTTCGCGTGCGCTTTGCGCGCGACCTCGGCGTACTTGATTGCATAGATCGCGTAGCTCTTTTTGCTCATCGTTTCGCTCTTAGCGCGTGATGAATGGATTTGGTGTTTGACCGCTCGTATCGATCCAGACGCTCTTTTCCTGCAGATATTCGCGAATGGCGAATAGGCCGCTTTCGCGGCCGAACCCGGAGCGCTTGTAGCCGCCGAACGGCGACAGGTAGCTGCTGACTCGATAGGTGTTGATCCAAACGGTGCCGGCCTCGATGCGCTTGGCCATCTTGAGGCAGCGGCCGATATCCTTCGTCCAGACGCCGGCAGCGAGGCCGTAAAGCGAGTTATTGGCGATCGCGATCGCCTCCTCGTCGTCGTCGAACGGGATGATGCCGAGCACGGGGCCGAAGACCTCCTCCTGCGCGATGCGCATGTCGGGCTTGACGTCGACGAACACGGTCGGCTCGACGAACCAACCGTCGCCGCATTCGGGGCGCTTGGCCGGGCCGCCGCCGAGCACGCAACGCGCACCTTCGCGTTTCGCGATTTCGATGTAGTCGAGCACCTTTTGGTATTGAGCGCGCGTCGTGATCGGGCCCACCTGTGTCGCCCGGTTCAACGGGTCGCCCATCTTCGCCGTGCGCGCGAACGCAACGAAACGCTCCACGAACTCGTCGCAGATGGAGCGCTGAATGAGCGCCCGCGAGCCCGCGACGCAGGTCTGGCCGGTGGCGGCAAAGATGCCCGAGACGACGCCCTTGAGCGCGCTGTCGAAATCGGCATCGGCAAACACGATGTTGGCCGATTTGCCGCCGAGCTCGAGCGTCACGGGCTTGATCTCGCGCGCCGCCGTCGCATAGACGCGGGCGCCGGTGGCGTCGCCGCCCGTGAACGCGACCTTGGCGACGTGCTTGTGACCGACGAGCGCATCGCCGATCTCGTGGCCGAAACCCGTGACGACGTTGACGACGCCGGGCGGGAGGCCCGCCTCGGCGAAGAGCTTGGCGAGCTCGAGCGCCGAGACCGAGGAGTGCTCCGACGGTTTCCAGACGAACGTGTTTCCGGCCGCGAGCGCGGGCGCCAACTTCCAGCCGCCGAGCATCAGCGGCGAGTTCCAGGGCGTGATCGCGGCAACGACACCGAGCGGCTCCTCGAGCGTGAAGTTGAACATTCCGGGCCGGTCGATCGGAATCACGCGGCCCTCGATCTTGTCGGCGAGCCCGCCGAAGTAGTGAAACCACTGCGGCAAATAGTGGAGCTGCGCGCTCATCTCGTTGATAAGCTTGCCGTTGTCGCGCGTCTCGAGCTCGGCGAGCTCATCGGCATGGGCCGCAACGAGATCGCCGAGCCGGTGGAGCAGCACGCCGCGCTGCGTGGCCGTGAGGCTCCGCCACGCCGGATCGTGGAATGCGGCGCGCGCCGCCGCGACGGCGCGGTCGACGTCGGCCGCCGTGCCGCGTGGAATCAGCGCCCAAGGCTTGCCCGTGAACGGGTTGAACGACTCGAAATGCTCGCCGGACAGGGCGTCGACGCGCTCGCCTCCGATGAGCATCTGATATCTACGCACGGCGCGGCTGTTCCTTTTCGAGCTCGCCGAGCGCTTCCTTCGCGACGCGGAAGGAATCGACGGCCGCGGGGACGCCGCCATAGATCGCAACCTGCAGCAGAACCTCGCGAATCTCGTCCTTCGTGCAGCCGTTGCGAATCGCGCCTTTGACGTGGAGCTTGAGCTCATGATTGCGATTCAAGCAGCTGATCATCGCGATATTGAGGAGGCTTCTGATCTTCTTCGGCAGGCCCTCGCGTCCCCAGCACGCGCCCCAACAGTACTCGGTCACGAGACGCTGGAGCGGCATGTTGAAATCATCCGCCGAAGCGATCGCTTTCTCGACGAATTCGGCGCCGAGCACGGATTTGCGAATCGCGAGGCCTTTTTGGAACAGCTCATCATTCATTCTCTATTCTCCTTGGAGGTAAAAACGAAGCGGAATCAGCGCGTCGGCCAAATCGGGGTTGCGAGCGCCGCTTCCGCGGGATAGACGGTCTTCGCTTCGCCGTTTTGCCACTGGATGACGAGCAAGCTTGCGTCGATGCGCCGGCCGTGCTCGTCGAAACGGACGCGTCCGCCGGGGAAGTACCGGGCCGGTCCGTCGGTGACGTCCATTTCGCGAATGGCTTGCGCGACGGCGTTGCGGTCGGCGGAGCCCGCCGCCTCGAGCGCGGTCTTGAGGATCCAGACGTGGCCGTAGGCGCAGATCGGATTTTGCGTGAGCCACGGCTCGCCGCTGCGGGCCATGAACTCCGTGCTCAGGGCTTCCTCGCCTTTGACGTTCCAGTTGGCGACGATCGACATGACGCCTTCGAGCTGCTCGGCGCTCATGTTGGCGCGCAAGTCCGGCTCGCCCATCGCCGCGCCGTTCGAGACCGTCGGCAACCGACCCTGCCCAAGCCCGAACTCGTTCATCTTCTCGAGCAGCAGCTTCGAGTCGGAGATCGCCGTCGGCAGGAGCAGCAGCAGGTCGGGACGCGCGGCGCGCACGCGCTGGATCAACGGCGTCGCATTCGCGAGCGGCGGCGTGAAGGTCTCGTCGACGACGAGCGTAAGGCCGAGGTCCGCGAGCACGTTGCCTTCCTTGATCGGCTTGACGAACGCGACCGAGGCCGCCGTGCTGTCCATGACGATGCCGAGGCGCGTGGGTCGCGCGGCGCCCGCGGCGGCCCCGAGCGCCATGAGGATCGGCAACGCGCTCGTTGCTTGGCGGTCGCCCGTCGCCGACGTCTGGAAGATGTAACGGAATCCGCGGCTCGTGATGAGATCGGAGTACGACAAGGTGACGAGCGGCAGCTCCGCGCGCTCGGTGACCTCCGATACCGCGAGCGTGAACGAGCTCAAGTAAGCGCCCGTGGCGCCGGCGAGGTCCGGGTGCTCGGCGACCATGCGTTGCGCGGCATTTTTCGCGCGCTCGACGCTGTCGCCGGCGTCGAACACGACGAGCTTAAGCTCTGCGCCGCCGAGCGCGGCAATGCCGCCCTGCGCGTTGATGTGCTCGACGGCCATCTCGGCGGCGCTGCGCATGACTTGGCCGGGTCTGGCCCACGCACCCGACAATGGCACGATCAAGGCGATCTTGACGGGATCCTGCGCCGCCGCGGTCGAGGCGAACGCCGCGAGCAGCACCGCCAAAGCGAACCGGAGGCGGGCGGTGATGGGTCGCGCGCCGCGCATTGCTTGCTCCCTACATTCCGAGATACGCCCGGCGAATCCGAGCCGTGTCGGCCAAGGCTTTGTTATCGCCTTCAAGGATAACCTTGCCGGTCTCCAATACATAGCCTCGCGTCGCGAAGTGCAGAGCCTCGGCGACGCGCTGCTCGACGAGCAGCACGCTCACGTGCGTGTCGCGATGAATTGCGACGATGCGCTCGAAGATCTCATCGGCGACAGCGGGCGCAAGCCCCATCGACGGCTCGTCGAGCATCAAGAGCTTCGGTGCCGAGGCGAGACCGCGGCCGATCGCGAGCATTTGCTGCTCGCCGCCCGACAGCGTGCCCGCAAGCTGTCGACCGCGCTCGGCGAGGATCGGGAAGAGCGTGTAGATCTTCTCGCGATTCTCGTTCCAGGCAGTGCGGCCCGCGCGCGTCGATGCGCCGATCTCGAGATTCTCGTGGACCGACAGGGACGGAAACACCTGGCGGCCCTCGGGCACGTGCGCGATCCCTAAGTGCGCGCGCGCGTGCGGCGGCACGGCGAGCAGATTCTCGCCGTCGAAAGCGATCTTGCCCGCCGTCGGCGTCACGATGCCGGAAATCGTTTTGAAGAGCGTCGATTTCCCCGCGCCGTTGGGGCCGACGACGACGACGAGCTCGGCGCGCTCGACGCGCAGCGAAATGCCGTGCAGCACGGGCAGTCCCCCGTACCCGGCATCGAGGCTCTTGATCTCGAGAAGCGGCGATTGCTCAGCCATGCGTGAGCCACTTCTTGCCGAGGTAGGCCTCGATGACCGCGGGGTTGCGCGTGATCTCGTCCGGCGACCCCGCGGCGAGCACGGCGCCGTGGTCGAGCACGACGAACCGGTCGACGAGCTGGACCATCGCTTGCATCGTGTGCTCGATGATGACGATCGTAAGGCCCGCTGCGCAGAGCCTACGAATCGGCGCCATGAGCTCCTCGATCTCGGCCGCGCTCAAGCCGGCGAAGATCTCGTCGAGCAGCAGCAGCTTCGGGCGCGACGCGAGCGCGCGCGCAAGCTCCATGAGACGCAGCTCTTTGTTCGTGATCTCGCCGGCCGGCAGATGCGAGTCCTGGCTAATCCCGAGCTCGACGAGCGCAGCGTGCGCGAGCGCGCGTGCCTCGGCATCCGTGCGCGTGTGCGCAAGCGCGCCGACGATGACGTTGTCGGCGATCGACATGCGGCGGAACGGCTTTACGACCTGAAACGTGCGTCCGATGCCGAGGCGGCAGCGCGTGCTGGGCCGCCGGCGCGTGATATCCATGCCCTCGAGCGTGATCGAGCCCGCGTCCGCAGCGATGAAGCCGTTCAAGAGGTTGAACAGCGTCGTTTTGCCGGCGCCGTTCGGCCCGATGATGCCGAGGATCTCGCCGCGCCGCACGTCGAGCGAGACATCGTCCACGGCTTTGAGGCCGCCGAAGGATTTCGCGAGACCGCGGACCGCGAGGATCGGTGCGCCATCGCGTGCGGGCCGCGGCGCGAAATCGATGGGCGGGGCGGTTCCAGGCGGCGTGTAATTCGCGCGCGCGGACATGCCGCGTCCGGCCACGAGGTCGCGAACTTTCCAGAACACGCCTTCGGGCGCGAGCATGACGACGGCGATGATCGCAACGCCGTAGACGACGCCCTGAATGCCCGGCAGGACCTCGGCGAGCTTCGCATCGAGGAACGCGCTCAAGGGCACGAGCGTGAGCGCGCCGATGATCGGCCCCCAGACCGTGCCGACGCCGCCGAACATCGCAACGATGAGCGCTTGTGCGGACACGAGCACGCCGAACACCGACAGCGGCGTCACGACGAGCTGCACGACGGCGTAGAAGCCGCCGATCGCCGCAGCGAGCGCGCCGCTCAACGTGATCGCGCGGAGCTTCCATGCCAGCGTATCGATGCCGGCTGCCTCGGCGGCGATTTCGTCCTGTTTGATCGCGAGCAGCGCCATTCCGTAGCGGGAGCGCTCGAGCACGCGCGTCAGCACCATGGCGCCGAGCGTGAGCGCGAGCGCCACGAATATATAAATGCGCCCGTCGGCGAACTGCAGATACGCGGTCGGTGACGCGCGCATCATCGGCACCGCGACCTCTTGATAGCCGAGCCACTCGAACACATAGAGGAGGGCGAGGGGATAGGCGAGCATCGCGAGCGCGAAATAGTGTCCGCGCAGGCGAAACGTCGGCAGGCCGACGACGAGTCCCGCGATGCCACCGAGAATGCTTGCGGCCGGGATGCCGAGCCAGGGGCTCAGTTGCCACTCGATCTGCGCGAGCACGACGAAGTACGCGCCGAGCCCGAAGAACGCGGCGTGGCCGAACGAGACGAGGCCGCTATAGCCGCTCAGCAGGTTCCAGGCGAGACCCATGACGGCCCAAACGAGCACGACCGTCATGATGAGCTGGTAGTAAGAATTGCCGACGAACACGGCGACGAGCGCGTACGCGCCGACGAACGCGGCGATCCAGGCCCAGTTCCGGTCGCGGCCGCGGGCGAACATCAGGCGCGACGCGCGGCGATGCCGAACAACCCTTGGGGCCTCAGCAGCACGACGAGGAGGAAACAGACGAATATCGCCGTGTTCTGGAGCTGGTTCGGCAAAACCAACGCCGAGAGCTGCTGCACGAGGCCGATCGTGAGGCCGCCCAAGAACGCGCCGCGAAGGCTGCCGAGCCCGCCGAGCACGACGCCCGCGTACATCACGATGACGTAATCGATGCCGATCGTCGGCTGAACCGGATAGCTCGAGGCGAGCAACCCGCCGCCGATCGCCGTCACTGCGCAGCCCAAGCCGAACGCAATGCGGTACGCGCGATCGACGTCGATACCCATATAGACTGCTGCGTTGGGATTGTCCGCGGCCGCGCGCAGCGCGCGGCCGAGCCGCGAGCGCGCCATTAAGATAGCGAATGCGCCGACGACGGCCACCGCGATCGCTGCAGCAACGGTTTGTCCTTGATTGACGAACAGCAGGATGTCTTCACCGTGGAGCGGCCCGACGACCCACGGCGTCGATGCCAACGGGGTTGTGATCGACAACGGCGCGGCGCCGAAGACGACGAGCGCGCCGTTCGCGAGGAGCAATGAGATGCCGAGCGTGAGGATCAACTGTGCGTAGTGGCCTTCGGCCTCGAGCGTGGTCGAGCGGAAGCCCGTGACGCGGCCGACGAGCAGCCTGTGGACCGCGACACCCACCCCGAAGACGGCCGGCCCCGCGAGCAACGCCGCAACGTACGGGCCGAGCACGTCGCCGAAGAGCGGCTGTCCGCTCGCGCCGAACACGAAATACGCAAAGTACATTCCGATCATCATGAATTCGCCTTGGGCGAAGTTGATGACGCGCATCACGCCGAAAATGATCGAAAGGCCCACGCACATGAGCCCGTAGATCGCGCCCGTGAGCAGGCCCGCGACCAGGAACTGCAGAACGTTTTCGACGTGCTGCGCAGCCGTCATTTGGGTTTCGCGACACGCACGAGCCGCGCGAGCGCGCCGGCGTCGGCCTCCGCCTCGAGCCCATCGATGAAGGCGAGCGCGGCTCGGCACGCCTGTATCCCGAGCACCTCGTTGGCGGCGAGCGCGAAACGCGCGCGCACGAGCTCGTCGCTCGCGGGCGTCACGGACTCGCGTCGCGCCGAAAGTCGCCGGCCGTCGTTGAGCTCGACGTCGACCGCGGCGCCTTGCTTGGCCGGGAACGCGCGCGTCAAGGCGTCGTCGACCTCGAGAGAGACGAGCCTCGCCACGCGGGCGATCTCGGGCTGGCGTGCGGGTTCGTAGTTGCGCTCGTCGAAGTTGCCCGTGCAGAGCGCCGCGGCGACGTTGTAGTGGATGCTCATCTTCGCTTGCAGCACTTGCGTGAACGGGCCCGCGTAATCGCAGCCCGGATACCTCGCCGCGGCGTAGGGTACACGCACGCCGACGCGTGTCATGCTTTCGGCGGGCGGCGCGTCGCGAGTCGCGATCTCGCGCGCAGCCTGCGCCGCGGTCTGCGCGAAGTTGCACGCCGGCACTTCCTTGAAGAACGCTTCGAGAATCTCCGCGCGGCCGGAGAAGGGCATAGCGCCTGGTGCGGCTTCTTGTGGGAGCGGCTGCCAGTCGCGACTGTTTGGTGACTCGCGCTTGCCGAACGCCGCGAGCAGCCCCGCGTTGCCCTCGAGCGCCGTCGGCGACGCATAAGCCCCGGCGGCCGCGAGGTCGACGGCCATGAGCGCGTTTCGTGCCGCGAACCCGGGATGGAAGAACATTTCGCTGCCGCCCGTCGTCGCCCACTCGTTGTAACCTGCGGCCAGGTTCGCCGCGAGCTCGAGCGCGACGGCGAAGCGCGGTGCGTCGAGCCCGAGGAGCTTCGCCACACCCGCGGCCGCGGCGAACGGACCCGTGATGCCCGTGGGTCGGAAAATTCGCGCGACCTCGACGTCGAGCACGGCGCGGCCGAGCTTGCCGCCGGCCTCGTAGCCGACGACGATCGCGGTGAGCAGGTGCCGGCCGCTCACGCGCTCGGATTCGGCGCGCGCCAAAAGCGCCGGAAGCACGACGCAGCCCAAGTGGCTGACGCTGCCGAGATGCATGTCGTCGCGCACGAGTCCGTGGCCGAGCACGGCGTTTGCGAAGGCCGCGTCTGCGCTGCCGACGACGTAAGGGGTGCCGAGGATCGTGGCTAGTCTCTGCGGAGCCGCCGCGGAGCCCGCGCTGTCGCGGCTCAAGCCGCTCCCACCGGAGGCGGCCGCGATCGCTTGCACGCTCCACGGGCGGTCGCGCGCCTCGAGCGCACACGCGAGAAAATCGAGCACGCAGAGCTTCGCCTTGTCGATGAGCGCCGGCGTCAAGCGCGATTCGTCGAACGCGTGGAGATCGCCGGCGATGCGCTCGGCGAGCGTCGACGGCGCGGCTGTGCGATCCGAGGCCGCGGCCACTCGCTATGCTCGCGCTTTCGGTTTTATCTCGACGCCGGCCCACTCCTCGAGGACGCGCGCGATCTCGGTGAAATCCGAGTCCGCGCCGAAACGCGCCTTCGTGATGCCGAGCATCTCGAGCACGGCGGCGCCTGCGATCATCGGCACGCCGAGGCTTTGGGCTTCCTGGATGCACAAGCGCACGTCCTTATATAGGAGTCCGGTCGCGAAGCCGAAATCGAACGTTCGCGTGAGGACGGAGCGCGGGAATTTGTCTTGCGTAGCGCTGTTGCGCCCGCTACCGGCGTTGATGATGTCGCACATCTGCGCGGGATCGAGCCCGGCCTTGACGCCCATCGCGATGGCCTCCGACGACAGCACGATTGCGGAAGCGGACAGCAAATTGTTCGCGAGCTTCATGACTTGGCCTTGGCCCGCGTCCGCGCCGACGTAGAAGACCTTGCCGAAGCACGCGAGCGCCTTTTGCACGCGCTCGTAGACGCTCTTCTTGCCCGAGACCATGACGGCGAGCGTGCCGTCGCGCGCGCCTTTGATGCCGCCGCTGATCGGGGAGTCTAGATAATCGATGCTCTTCTTCGCGAGCCCGGCCGCGCAAATACGCGCGACCTGTGGTCCCGTCGTCGAGCAGTCGAAGACGTGCTTTACCGTCGAGCCTTCGGTCACGCCGCCGGCATCGAGACAAATTGCCTTGACGATGTCGGGCGTCGGCAGGCTCAAGAAGACGGTCTCCGTCGCAGAGCACGCCTCGGGCACGGAGCGCGCGGCCGTAGCACCCGCTGCGACGAGCTCGTCGACGGCTTTGCGTGAAGTATCGAAAACCGTGAGCGTGAAGCCTGCCGCGAGCAATCGCCGCGCCATGGGGTTGCCCATGCGGCCGACGCCGATGAAGCCGTAGTCTGTTGCCACGCGTGAAACCTCCGTCTCTTTGGCCGCGATTGGACGCGCGTTGTCGTTTAGGCGTGCGAGTCTACAATACCTGCGATGAGCTCCGCGAAGAAGAACGCTTTCCTGCGGATTGCGACCGAGGAAGCCTATGCGCCGCGCGACCTCATCGGGCGCTACAAGCGCCTGCTCGCGAGCGGCCCGAGCGGCGATCCGGGTTTCGACAGCCTCATGGGCTATTTCCTGCTCAATAACAGTCCACGCACCAATGCGATCGTCGAGCGCTTGCAGGACTTAGGCGCGCGCCGGCTCGCCGACATGGACGCGACCGGCATCGCGAAGCAAATCCTTTCGATCACCGCTCCGGGTCTCCAGATATTCGATGCCGCTACGGCCGTCGCTCTCGCGCCCGATTACAACGACGAGCTCGCGGCTGCCGTGCGCGCGCACCCCGATCGCTTCGCGGGGCTCGCCGCGATCGCGCCGCAGAATCCCCGCGCGGCGGCCAAGGAGCTCGAGCGTGCGGTCCAGAAACTCGGCCTCAAGGGCGCGATCGTTAACTCGCACACGCACGGCGAGTATCTCGATGACGAGAAGTTCTGGGACATCTTTGCCGCCGCCGAAGCGCTCGGCGTGCCCGTCTACATTCATCCGCAAGCGCCGCCGCCCGCGATGATCAGACCGTTTCTGGAGTCAGGCCTCGATGGCGCGATCTACGGCTTCGCCGTCGATACGGGGTTGCACATGCTCCGGCTCATCGTCAGCGGCGTGTTCGATCGGTTCCCGAAGCTGCGCATCGTCGTCGGTCATCTCGGCGAGGGGATCCCTTATTGGCTTTTCCGCGTCGACTTCTTTCATCGTGGAATCGTCGAGACGAAGCGATATCCGAACTTCAAGCCGCTCAAGAAGCGTCCGAGCGACTATATGAAGGAGAGCTTCTACGTCACGACGAGTGGCATGGCGTGGGCGCCGGTCATCATGTATGCACGCTCCGTGCTCGGCGCCGACCGCGTGCTCTATGCAATGGACTATCCGTATCAGTTCGTGCCGGAGGAGGTCACCGTTACCGACAATTTGCCGATCAGCGACGTCGAGAAGAAGGTCCTCTATCAGACGAATGCGGAGCGCGTGTTCGGATTATGACTCGCTGCCCCAGTGAGCCTCCTACAAGCAGAGGGGCCAAGGCGAAGACGGGAAATAGGAACAAGTATGAGAACGCGAGCACGGCTCCAAGATGCCACGGCGTATACACGAACAAACGTAGCGGCCAGAGGGCCCACGCAGCCAGCCACAACATGGTGATCGGAGCGAGGCCGGGCGCCCCGGCGCTCGATACCCATCGCCCGATGACGGCCCCCGTCGCGAAGTTCGTAAACGTGGCAACGAGCACGACGCGGATCCAGAAGTCGAGATCGCCGGCTCGATTCCACGGGTACCACCACAACCCGCTCACTGTCATGAGCGCTGCGTAAATCGCTGCATAGATTAGGAGTCCCACGAGGGCAAACCATAGCGATCGTACGGGCGCCGCGATGATGCTCTTGAAGCACAGCGCGAGCGCTGCGCCGAGAATCTGCGTCCAGAACCAAACGTGGCCGCGAGATTCTTCTGTCTGATCGCCCACGATCGAGGTCGCGAGATCCCGCGTCGCGAAGAGGCTCAGTAGGGCTTCGGCTGCAGATTCTCTAGACACGTGCGCCCCCGGGAATTTCGAGGCCTTCGAGCATGCGCCGGTACGCGCGTTGCGCGCGCGCGATCGCGACCCTTCCGGAGCCGGTGACGACGTAATAGCGCTTTGCGCGTCCACCGCGCTCCGGCGTCGGGTCTCCCATGCGGGACTTCACAAGCCCTTTGTGCTCCATGCGATCGAGCGTCGTATAAAGTGCGCCCGCCGAGGGATCGCGGCCCGTCCGTTTCGCGATCTCGCGGCGGATCGAGACGCCGTAGGCCGAGTCCTGCAAACGCAGAACGGCCAAAAGCACGATTTGCTCGAATTCCCCGAGACTCGGGACCGTGGGCATATGTCCCGCAATGTAGGCCATATCGGCGCGATGTCAAGCTCGTTGTAGGTCGATGAACCCCTCTGCGGAGGGATCTCTGTGGATAACTCGACCCTCTAGAAATCGACGCCAACGGCGATCTGGAACCGGTCCTCCTGGACTTGGCCGAACGGCGTCGTGTCCCGCTCGATGGGGATCCCGTAGCTCAAGCGCACGATGCCGAGCGGGATCACCACCTCGGCCGCGATGCCGGCGGAGTGCTGAAAGTCGGAGCCGTCGAAGCTGTAGTCGAACCGCTGGCCGGCCGTGTCGGTGAACGCAACGCCCTCAGTTTCGAACACGTTGCCGAGATCGTAGAAAAAGCCGACGCGCAGGCGCTCGCCCGCGCGACCGGGCCACGGTGTGAGAACCTCGACTTGTGCCGCCGTCAGAAGATTGCCGCCGTACGGGTTTCCCAAGGTGTCGCGCGGGCCGAGACCTGCCCCGCGCACGCCGCGCACCGTGCCAGGGCCGCCCGCGAAACGATTCAGGTAGGGCGGCAACGACGATGTCTCGCCCCCATAGGCCGCGCCGAACGCAAGTTGCGCGCGCAGCGCCGCCGTCCAACGCTCACCGATCGGCCGATAGTGCGCGAGCTCGTAATCGAGCAAGTAATACTCGACCTCACTGCCGGGCAGCGCAGCCGTTAGGCTCAAGGCGTGCTCGGTTCCGCGCGCGGGCCGGAGCGTGCGGTCGCGGCTGTCGTAACGCCAGCGCAGCAAGAAATCGAGCTCCGTAAATTGCGTCGCGGGGCTGCCGGCGCGCGTGTCGCCGTTTGCCGCGATCCAGGCGAGCAGCTGGTCGCTCGCGAGCGCGCCGGGAGCAAGCGTCGTATCCGCAAGCTCGAGCCCCAACGTCACGTGCTGCCACAGGCCGGACCGATAGCCGTACTCGAGCCGCGCGGTAGAGATATCCGCGTCGAGCTCCGAGGTGTCCTCGGCGAGCTGCTCGATTCGCCGCGTCGTGAGCGCCACGTGACGACTCACGCCGTCGGGGCGCGCATACGGGTCGGTGTGCGAGACGCTTGCGAACTGGCGGTGCTCGCTCATATCCACTTCGGCCGAGAAGCGCTGACCGGTGCCGAACAGGTTCTCGTGCGTGAAATAGCCTTGCACGCTGACCCCGAGAGACTCGGCATACCCGGCGCCACCGCCGTAGCGGCGCGCAGGCGCCTCGGTGATCGTAACGACGAGGTCGACGAGATCGGGCTCAGCGGAAGACACGGGGCGCAATGCGACGCGCGCGGAGTCGACGTAAGGGAGACGCTCGAGGCGCCGCAGCGACTGCTCGAGCGCGACGACGTCGAGATACGTGCCTTCGAGCACGAGCATCTCGCGCCGCAGAACCTCGTCTTGGATGCTCGTTACGCCCTCGAACTCGATGCGCCGCACGTAGGTGCGGCCGGCCTGCGCGGCCGCTGCCAACGGCATGAGTAGAAGTGCGGCCAGCAGCCCGGCGGTTATCGCGCGCTGAACCGTTGATTTTCGAGGCACACGAACGCGATGGCGCGAAGTCGCGGGCGTTTACTGGCGCTCGGCCGCGCGCGCTCCGGCCAAGATGTTGGCGAGACCGTAATTGCCTTCGTGGCACGCATATTCGTAGATCGGTCCATCGACGCGCCGGATCTCCATCTCGCCCGACCACTGCGTCGTCCATGTTGCGGGGTCCTCGACCGTGAACGCGTAGTGAATCGTGTCGGCATCCGTGAGCGTGAAGCGCTCGACGACGTGCATGTGCTCGGTCGCGAAAATGTCCTGGCGCGTGTGCTGCGGTGAGCCGCGGAAGTTGGTCCACGGCGTGAAATTGGTCGTGTCGACGACGAGCGTCTGGCCTTCCCAACGGCCAATCGAATGACCCGCGAGCCATTGGACATCGGGCGGCGGATGCGCACGGCCGTCCAAATGGATCAGGCGCACGTCGTGCATCATTTCGTGGACGATGGTCACGAGCTCCGGCGTCTGGACGAATTGCAAGTTGGCGCCATAGGTCGGCGGCATCATCGGCGGGCCGACGTTGCCCCACGAGATGCAGCGCTCGGCGAGTGAGCGCCGTTGCGCGCTCTCGGACCCCGCGCTCGCGCGTTGTGTCGCGAGCTGCTGCGCATACCGCGCTTGTCCCTCGGCCGTGAGCGGCGGCAGCTTGCCGTCGCGCGGCTCGCTGATCAGCGACGTGCGCAGGCTCGCGACCTTGCCGTACCTCTCTGCCTGCCAGATCGCATCGTCATAATGGATGTCGTCCGCGGGCTGCGCGTTCAGCCGATCGATGCGCGATTGCACGAATGCGGCGGCTTCTTCTGCAGTGAAGAATTCTTTGTCCGCGAGCTCGGTTGGACGCTCGAGCGGCGTGTAGGTGTCGTTGGTCCAATAGCCCTCGAGGTCGGGTGTGGCGGCTCCCGATGAATCGGCCAAGCCGAGCGAGTCCGCCAGTGCCGATTGAGCCGCCGCCGTCTCCGTCCACACGAGAGTGACGACGAGCAACGCTGCGGCGGCGGGGAGATGGCGGAATACCGAGCCCATGAGACCTCCTGCCTACGACGCCAGGCAGAGGAACGCTACGGCTGCCCGAGAACGCCGTCAACCTTCGAGAAGACGGCCGCCGTTGAGCAAGGACGCCGTCCTTGCTAAAGTAAGGAAATGGCGAAAGTCACGAGCAAGCTCCAGGTCACGATCCCCAAGCGGATTGCCGAGCAATACGGCATCGCCCCCGGCGACGAGGTCGAGTTCGTGCCCGCGGGCGACAGCATCCGCGTGGTTCCTCCGCGCCAGCAAACGCGCTCGTCGCTGAGTCTCGAGGAACGGCTGCGGCTGTTCGATCAATCGAGGGCTCGTCAGCGTGAGCGCGAGAAGGGCATGGTCATTCCGGATAAACCGCCCGCGGACCGCGGCTGGCGACGAGAGGATCTCTACACGCGTGGCAAGCCTCGTTGACACCAACATACTCGTTTACAGCTTCGACCGTCGGGATCCGGTCAAGCAACGTCGGGCAGACGAAATCCTGCGCAACGGCTTGCTCGACGCGAGTCACGTGCTCGCGCACCAATGCATCGTCGAATTCGTCGCGGCCGTCACCCGGCCGCGCCCAGACCTCGGCGGCGCGTCGCTCTTGCCTCCCACGGAAGCCCGGCTCGAAGCCGAGGAGCTGCTTGCCGAGTACTCGGTGCTCTATCCGACGCGCGCGGTCGTGCTCACGGCGGTGCGCGGCACTGCGATGTACGGGCTCCCGTGGTTCGACGCCCACTTGTGGGCGTACGCTGAGGTGTATGGCGTCGACGAGATACTCTCCGAGGACTACGAGCACGGCCGCCACTACGGCTCCGTGCGGGCGGTCAATCCGTTTCTCGCCGGCGGCGTGCACGAGCTGCCGCCGCTCTATAGCGAGGCGCAGAAAGAAGGGCTTGTGAGAGGGGCGCGTAGCGCGGCCGCGCGACGGCGTCGATCGCATTCCGCGCGCGAGCGGCCCTAACCCGTCGCCGTAGGCGCATCGACGGTGAGCCGTGCAGGGTTCCTGCCCCTGCTTACGTGCAATGCTTACCCCCTACGTATATTCTATCGATCATGAAGTTGCCGAACGCAGTCCGGAAGCGGTTTATCGACTACGGCCGTCAAGGGGGCAAGGCCCGCGCGGCGAGCATGAGCGCTGACGCGCGGCGCGCAACGGCGCGGCGCGCTGCTACCTCCCGCTGGATTAGCGAGCGCTTCGGAGCTTCGAGCTTCACGGCGCTGGGGCTCCCCGGCGGTGACATCGTCGATACCGGTCTTGCTCACCTCGCGCTCGGAACGATCAGCGCGGAGAGCCTGGTCGTGTCCTTGGCCGCGCCGCGACTTCGGCGCGAGGGCGTGCCGGTCGGCCGCGTGCAAACCGACCCAGAGAATCGCCTCTACGAGCGGCTATCGACGACGATGGGCGAGCTCGCACACGCGCGCTACGCGGCGTACTTGCAACAGATCGCATCTTTCGCCGATGCATGTTGCTTCGCACGACGGCGGCGAACGTCCGATGCGCAATAGGCTAACCCGTGAATCGCTGCACGCCCTCATGCAGGAGCTCGCGCGCTCGGCCAAGCCGAAGCGAAGCTATCGGATCTATTTGGTCGGGGGAGGCACGGCAGTCCTCGAGGGATGGCGCGAGTCGTCGATCGATGCCGACGTCTATGCCGAGCAGGACGACATCTTTCGCGACGTGCAGGAAATTAAGGAGCGCCTCAACCTCAATATCGAGTTCGCGAGGCCCGAGGATTTCGTGCCGCCGCTCGAGGGCAGTGAAGGCCGGCACGTGCTCATAGAGACGGTAGGCCGGGTGAGTTTTTATCATTACGATCCCTACGCGCAGCTCTTGTCCAAGATCGTGCGGGGTTTCGCCCGCGACCTCGTCGATGCCAAAGGGTTCGTCACGAGCGGAATGGTGGATCCGCATCGATTCAGGGCACTCGTGCAAGGCATTGCGGACTCCGCATACTCGAAGTACCCGAGGCTTTCCGCGGGTGCCGTCCGCGCGGCTGTCGACGACTTCCTCGCGAGCCGGACCTGACTCTCAATGTTGCGGCCCTAACGCGAAGGCACTGGCACGCGCTTCTTGAGCTCCTCGAACCAGTTGAGCACGACGTTGATCTGCACCGAGCTCGGCTCGCCGGTTTCGCCGCCAGTGGCGTCGGGCATGGTGATCATGAGGAAGCGGTCATTGCTGGGGTCGACGTCCCAGGCGCGGCCGAGCGCGCCGTCGGGTGAGGCGACGCCGTACCAATACTGCCCGCGGAAAAGCCGCTGCGGTGCGCCGACGCGAAACGGAGCGTACTGAACCGATGCCACCGAGAGCCCCGCGCGGTCGAAGAAGAAGATCTCGGAACCGTCCGCCGAGAAGACGGGATGCATCCCCGGCCCGACGGGGCGCCGCTGCTGCCGCACGTCGGGAAACGGGCGAATATTGATTTCCGCGTCCGCTGCGGCTCCCGTGAACTGGTAGAGCGCAAGCCACTCGCCATTTGGCGACAGCACCGGCTCCACGACGTTCTCGACGAGATCGAGCAGCGGCGTGAGCGTATCGCTGTTCGCGATGTCGAGTGTCGCGAGATTGACGTCCTCGAGCGAGAGCGCATCGACGAGCAAGAGCGTCTTGTCGTCGGGCGAGATCGCCCACGGTGCCGGATTTTGACCCGTCGGCGAGGTCGCCACGAGCTCGGGCGCACCGCCATCGGACGGGATCGAGTACACGGCCGCCGAGCCGGCCTCGCGATACGACCGATAGAAGATCCGGCTGCCGTCGCGGCTCCAGACGGGGCTGTCATCGCCCAACGGGTCGAACGTCAGCTGCGTGAGGTTCTCGGTCTCGAGGTCGAACACGTAGATATCCGGCGGCGGGTCGGACGCTGGCAGCACGCTGCCGACGACGAGAGCGATTTTCGTCCCGTCGGGCGACATGCGGGCCATCGTGTAATTGTCGGGTCTAAGTGGCAAAGGCTCCGTGTTGCCTTCGCGGTCGACCCAGACGAGGCGCTTCTGCAGAATCGTAGGCGCAGGTCCCGCGGCTCCGGGAACGAACACGAGCGTCCCGTTGCCAGAGACGGCATAAAAGCCGCTGCCGCCGAGCGGGAGGCTCGCGGTTTGTACGCCTTGAATCATCGAGACGCGCTCGTCGCCGAGCGTGAGGGTCTCGACGTCGAACGTCGATGCGAACAGCACGTTCTCGAAGACGTACGTGATGTGGCCCGTGGGCAGGTATCGGGCATCGTGGCCGCCGGACCGGAGCACGCGCCGCTCGCCCGTCGTGAGCGACTGGACGACGATGTCGGCTTGGTTCCAACGGTTCGCGCCGCTCACTGACGCGAGCGTGAACAAGAGCCACTCCCCGCCCGGCAAGAGTTGCGGTCCGTACACTTGCTCGGGGGCAGCCGTTTCGATGATTCGCTCGGGCGTGCCGCCGTTGTCCGAGACGCGCCAGAGGCCGTCCGGTTGCCCATAGATGAGCGTGCCGTCGGTCTCCCAGCTGAGCCCGTACGGGTTGTTGATCGGCGCGACGAGCACGACCGGTGCGCCGCCATCGATCGCGACCTTGACGAGCTGCGGCGCCGGGTCGCCGCGGAAATAGGCGACCTCCTGGCCGTCGGGCGAGAGCACGATGTCGACCATGGCGGCTGGCGGGCCCGGAATCGGGATCACGCGCGCGTCGACGTCGCTCATCGAGCGCACGTAGATACCGTTGCTGCCGTTGACCGCAAAGAACTCGCCATCCGCCGCGACATCGAGCACCGACGTGACGGGCACGCGCAGCGTAATTCCTGCCGGCAACTCGTAATCGAAACGCGTGACGTGCCCGGGGACCTGCACCGGTGCCGGCTTCAGAAGCCACACGGCCCCGCCGATCAGCGCTCCCGCGATCACGGCGGCGGCCGCGATCGGCCACGCGGGCCGCGACGCGGGCCCCGCGGCGTGCGTGCCCCGCGGCAGACCGGTCTCGAAGGTGCCGGCAAGCGCCAAGCGCACGTCGCGAATGTCGGCGATGCGTTTGCGCGGATCCTTCTCGAGACAGAGCTTGATCGTGTGCCGCACCGCCGGCGAGATCGTGCCCGGCATCGAGCTCATGTCGGTGTCGCGGTCGAGCACGCGCGCGAGCGTGAGCATGACGTCCTCGCCGGCGAACGCGGGCTGCCCCGTCAGCATCTCGAACAGCAGGCAGCCGAACGCCCAAACGTCCGTGCGTTGATCAACGGGCTTGCCGCGCGCTTGCTCGGGGCTCATGTAGGCCGCCGTGCCGAGGATGACGCCCGTCTCGGTAACCGCGGGCGTCGCTTTGACGGCTGCCTGTCCGCCGCTGATAGCTTGGGCGTCCAAGGCCTTGGCGATGCCGAAATCGAGAATCTTGATCGTGCCGTCGGGGCGGAGCTTCACGTTCGCGGGCTTCAAGTCGCGATGGACGACCTGCCGCTCGTGCGCGGCCTCGAGCGCATCGGCGACTTGGCGCGCGATCGCGAGCGCCTCGTCGGGCGGGAGCGGCCCTTGGACGATGCGCTCGGCGAGTGTGGGCCCGTCGACGAGCTCCATGACGATGACCGTGCTGTCGCCAGCCTTCTCGAGCCCGTAGATCTGTGCGATGTTCGAATGGTTGAGCGAAGCGAGCACTTCGGCCTCGCGCTGAAAGCGCGCGAGCCGCTCTTTATCGTTCGCGAACGACGCAGGCAGGACCTTGACGGCGACGTCGCGCTTGAGCACCGTGTCGGTCGCCCGATAGACCTCGCCCATGCCGCCCGCGCCGATCTTCTCGGCAATCTCATACGGACCGAAGCGAGTGCCCGGATTCAGCGCCATCGCAAGTTCCAACCCGGAAGGGAAGCCGCTGCGGAGTCTAAAGGAGTGGTTCCGCAAAGTCTTGTGCCGCGGTGAGCCGCTCGACGCACCCCTCTTCCGCGGCTCCGGCGATATACAATGGCCACACGAATAATTCCAAGGAGCTGTCGTCATGCACCGTTTCTCGATCTCGATCGCGGTCATCGCGATCGCCAGCGCCGCCAGTGCCGTTGCTGCGGAGCCCGAATACGCAACCATCCGCATGGAAATCGATATCGCGCGGCCGGCCGCGGAAGTCTGGGCCAAGGTCGGCGGGTATTGCGATATCTCGAAGTGGCTCAACAACGTGGATTGCGTCATCACGTCGGGCGACGGCGGGATAGGCACCGTACGCGTGCTCGCAGGTGGCCGCGTCACGGAGATTCTCGTCGCCAAGACCGACCTTTCCTACGGCTACACGCAGCCCGTCCGCGAGGGCCAGTTCTACAACCTCTATCACGGCTTCATGGAAGCGAAGCCCGTGACGGCGCAAAGCTCGAAGATGATCTACACGCTCGTGTACGACCTCTCGGACAAGGCCACCCAAGCCGAGAAGGACGCGGATATCGCGCAGCGCCGCACGCGGTTTGAAGCGGCGCTCCAGGCTATGAAGGCGCTCGCAGAGGCGCCGTAGGCGATCGGACTCATGCCGTCCTTCGACGCCGTTTCCGAGATCGATCGCCACGAGCTCAAGAACGGCGTCGATCAAGCGAGCCGCGAGCTCGAGAACCGTTTCGATTTTCGGAACACCGGCGCGAAGATCACGCTCGTCGATCTCGTGATCACGCTCGAGGCGCCGACCGAGTTTCAAGTGCGGCAGATATTCGAGATCCTCACGGACAAGCTCGCGCGGCGCAAAATCGACGTGCGCGCGATGGCGCCCGAGAAGCCCGAGGTCGCCGTCCATCAAACGCGGCAGAAGATCGTTCTGAAGCACGGCGTGGACTCCGATAACGCGAAGAAGATCGTGAAGCTCATCAAGGATTCCAAGCTCAAGGTGCAGGCGTCGATTCAGGGTGAGCAGGTGCGAGTCACGGGCAAGAAGCGCGACGATTTGCAGGCCGTGATGCAGATGCTGCGCAAGAGCGAGCTCGGGCTGCCGCTCCAATTCACGAATTTCCGCGACTGAGCGGAGCCGCGCCCTGACGAAGAACCTGGCATCGATTGCGCGAGCCGCCGCGACCGTCGCTCTTTGCGCTTGGGTTTCCACGGCCGGCGCGCAGGAAGGCAATCCTTTCGAGGCCGATGCTGCGGCGATCCGCACGGGCCGCGCTCTCTTCGCGGGCCGCTGCGCGGCGTGCCATGGCGCGGACGCACGCGGCGCACAGGGTCCGGATCTCACGATGCTCTGGGTGGCGGGGAAGGACGACGCGCAGGTGTTCGATGCCGTGCGGCGCGGCGTTCCCAACACCGTCATGCCCCCGAGCGCAGCCCCGGACGACGAGCTCTGGGCAATCGTTGCGTACCTGCGCAGCATCGGCACCGTGCCGCCGTTCACGAGCGCACGCGGCGATGCCGCGCGCGGGCGCGAAATCTTTGACGTGGAGTGCGCGCGCTGCCATCGCGCCGCGGGTGGCGGCGGCGCCCTCGGGACCGACCTCTCGCGCATCGCGCTGCTCCGCTCGCGCGCAGCGCTCGTTCGGGCGATCCGTGAGCCGAGCGCGGCTATCGAGCCCGACTATCGTGCCGTGACGCTGGTCGCGCGCAACGGCGAGCGAATCGAAGGAGTCGCGAAGAACGAGGACGTCTTTTCGATTCAGATCATCGACACCGATAATCGGCTCCGGGGATATCTCAAGGCCGATCTCGCCGAGGTCGTGTACGAGTCCCAATCGCTGATGCCTGCGTACGGGACGCGCGAGATCAGCGCGCGCGAGCTCGACGATCTCTTGGCGTTTCTCGGCACGCTCCGGGACAGCGGTACGGTTGCCGCCGCCGCGGAGCCAGCTGCGCACTCCGCGACCGGCGGCGCGCGCGCCGATGTCGTCACCGACGCGGATCTCCGCGCCGGGCTCGCTGACGCATCGCGCTGGCTCACATTCTCCGGCGATTACACGGGCCAACGGCATAGTCCGCTCCGCGAGATCACGCCCGCGAACGTCCATCGGCTCGCGCCGATCTGGGTCTTTCAAAGCGGCACGCTCGCGCGCGGCCGCGGCTTCGAGACGACACCGCTCGTGCTCGACGGGGTGCTCTACGTCACTGGCTCTAACAACTTCGCCTGGGCGCTCGATGCGCGCACGGGCCGGCGCTTCTGGGAGTACCGCCGCGAGCTGCCGAATGATTTGACGTATGGCGCGACGGCGCCGGTGAATCGCGGCTTCGGCATTCTCGGCGACCTTTTGTTCATGGTGACGCTCGATGCGCACCTGCTCGCGCTCGATCGGCGCACGGGCGCGGTCGTCTGGGACGTCGAGCTCGCGGACTACCGTCAGGGTTACGCGGCGACGCTCGCGCCACTCGTCGCCGACGGCAAGGTCATCGTCGGCATCTCCGGCGGCGAGTACGCGACGCGCGGGTTCATCGACGCTTACGATCCGCGCGACGGCGCCCGCTTGTGGCGTTTTCATACGATCCCCGGGCCCGGTGAGCCGGGCAGCGAGACGTGGCCGTCGGTCGAGGCCATGGCGCGCGGCGGCGGCGCGACGTGGATGACGGGCAGCTACGACCCCGAGCTCGATTTGCTCTACTGGGGCACGGGCAATCCCAATCCCGACTACAACGGTGCCGGTCGAATCGGCGACAACCTGTTCACGGCCTCGCTCGTCGCTGTCGAAGCGCAGACGGGCAAGCTCCGATGGCACTACCAATTCACGCCCCACGACACGCACGACTGGGACTCGAACCACGTGCCCGTGCTCGCCGAGGTCACGATCGCCGGCGAGCTGCGGCGCGTTGTCATGGTCGCGAATCGCAACGGCTTCTTCTATGTTCTCGACCGCACGAACGGCGAGTTGTTATTGGCGCGGCCGTTCACCGACACGACGTGGGCGCGCGAGATCGGGGCCGACGGCCGCCCGCTCGTGCTGAATGTCGACGGCAGCCTAGGTTGTCTACCCGACTATTGGGGCGGAACCAATTTCATGCCGCCATCGTTCGATCCGGCGCTCGGCCTCTTTTTCGTCACGGCGCGCGAGACGTGCTCGACCTACCATTCGGCGCCTCCCGATCTCGTCGCGGGCGAAACCGTGCTCGGCGGCGTCGTCTGGGTCGACCGCGATTTTCCCGCTTACGGGGCGTTGCGCGCAATCGATGCGACGACCGGGGAGCGCCGCTGGGAGTTTCGCTACGCGACGCCGACGCTCGCCGGCGCCATGAGCACGGCGTCGGGGCTCGTCTTCGCGGGCGACAACGAGGGGAATTTCCTCGCGTTCGACTCGCGAACCGGCGAGAACCTTTGGAGCTACGCCACGGGAGCGTCGATCTGGGGCACTGCGGCGATGACATACATGCAGGACGGCCGCCAGCACGTGCTGATTCCTTCCGGCGGCGCGCTCATCGCGTTCGCGCTCGGGCCTTAGCGTCGACGATGCGGATCGTCAGCGTCTCGCGGACGGGGTCACGAAGCTCGCGCGCGTGCAGCGTCACGTCGACGGGGATAGTCTTGCCCGCAGCCGCGGGGCGCGCCCAGAATCGCGGTGCGTGCTCGAACACGCTGACGACATTGCCCGCGGGCAGGCTACCGACCTCGGCCTCGATGCTGATCGTGCGCGCGCTCGCTTTGACTCGCGGGTAGCCGCTCGTCGGCGCCTGGGCGTCCGGAGCCGCGTACAGCCGGTCCGCGATGCCGATTCCCTCGATCCGCGGCATCGTCATGCGGATCGTCGAATTATCGAGCGCGACTCGCCCTGGGTTGTGCACGACGACGTCGAGCCGATGGGCGCGCACCTCGAACGCATAGTACTCGTCGGCAGGCCGGTAATCCTGCTTGGAGCTTTCGATCTGCATGCGCAGCGAATCGTCGCTGTGGCTCTCGAAGGGACGGTCGACGCCGAAGACTTGCGCGTGCACGAGGCGCATGAGATCCGTTCGTGTTTTGCCCATCGATTTTGCGTCTTGCTTGGCCTTGAGGACCTTGCCGATCTTTTTCGCCGCGACCGCCGATGGCAATCGCTCGAGCCTGAGCACCGGCAGCGCGATCGCGCTGCGCGGCTCGTCCCCGGCAAAGCCTATTCTGACGTCGGTGCTCGGTGCGGCCCCCGCGAGCTTCGCTTCGAACATGCGCTGGAGATCCTGGCGCAACAGAGGGAAGAGATGCGGCCCGCGTCGCAGCCATCCGCAGCCGGCCGGAAGATCAGTGTGGCTTCGGCCGCTGATCAAGTACGGTTGATCCGCACATGCCGTGAGGCACAGCGCGCCGACGACCTTGCCGTCGATTTGTAACGTACGGACCGTGACGTCGAGCGGCGGCTCGGTGGCGCCCGCGATCAGCGCCGGCAGCATCGCGCGCCATTCGTTCCACACGTCTGCCGCCAATCCCGTGATCGCGCGCTCGCCGCCGACGACGTCCTTGACGCCGAGGACGAGGAAGCGCGGCCCCTGAACACTCGCATTCGCAAGACCAATGAGATCGCGGAGCAGGTCGACGCGTTCGCTCGCGGCATAGACATGCTCGCGGAACGCGAGACCGGAGTTCGCACTTTCGAATTGGACAAGGTCTTCGAGCGCGCGCATCCATCAAGTCTAAGCGGCGGTGAAGGCCGAGAACCCCAACCAGTTCAAGGTTTTAGCGGTAAACTCGGCCTATGCGATGTGCCGTTGCCGTGACACTTGCCGGATTCGCCGCAGCGGTCGGGGCACAACCGAATCCCTATAGGACGCTGCCGCAATGGGTGCAGAACCTCGAAACCGCACCGCTGGGATCGGTCAGTGCGGTCTATCCGGGCGCCGACGGCCTCATCTGGGTCGCCGAGCGGTGCGGCGGCAATGACTGCGTCGGCCGTGACGCGGTTGCGCCGATCCGGCTCTACGACGCGTCGGGCACGCTGTTGCGCTCTTTCGGCGCGGGGCTCTTCGCGTGGCCGCACGGCCTCTACGTCGATGCCGAAGGCAACGTTTGGGTCACCGACGCGCGCGCCGGGGAGGGCAAGGGCCATCAAGTCGTCAAAATGAGCGCGGCCGGCGAGGTGCTCATGCGGCTCGGCGAAGCGGACATGCCCGGCAACGACGCAGCGCATTTCAACGGCCCGACTGCAGTCGTCGTCGCGCCGAACGGGGATGTCTTCGTCGCGGACGGCCATGAGCCCGACTCGAACAATCGTATTGTCAAGCTCGCGCGCGATGGCGCGTTCATCAAATCATGGGGCGGCAGCGGCTCGGCGCCAGGACGGTTTCGCGTGCCGCACGCGCTCGCGCTCGATTCACGCGGCCGTTTGTTCGTCGCGGACCGCGACAACAACCGCATCCAGATCTTCGATCAAGAGGGCGAGTTCATCGCCGCGTGGACGCAGTTCGGCCGGCCGAGCGGACTCTTCATCGATGCGAACGATGTGCTCTACGTATCCGACAACCAGTCGAACGCGGAACGGAATCCCGGTTGGCCGCGCGGCATCCGCATCGGCAGCGCGCACGACGGCGTCGTCACGGCCTTCATTCCCGATCCCGAATTCGACCCTGCGAACGCGCAAGAGACCGGCGCGCACGGCATCGCGGCCGATGCCGCGGGAAACATCTACGGCGCCGAGGTCGGGTCGCAGACTGTCAAGAAATACGTCCTGCGCTAGGTGCTCTTCTTAGTCGGCTTCGGGCTCCAAGCGCACGATCGGGCTCGGCTGACCGGGGTACATGTTGTCGGTCGCGAGATAAACGAAGCCGTCAGGCCCTTCGCGTATGTCGCGAATCCGGAACTGCCCGACGAGCAGCGGCTCGCGGCTCGTGACGACCTCGCCGTTGAGCGCGATCCGCACGAGCTGCCGGTAGTTGCCCGACATGCCCGCAACGAACGCGTTGCCCTTCCAGTTCGGGAATTTGTCGCCCTGATAGAAGAGCAGTGCCGAGATGCCGATCGACGGCACCCAGAACGCGCGCGGTTGCTCCATGCCCTCGTGATAGCGGTCGGCATGAATCTCGGTGCCGACGACGTAGTTGGCGCCATAACCGATCACGGGCCAGCCGTAGTTCGCGCCGCGGCGGATGATGTTCAACTCGTCGCCGCCTTGCGGACCATGCTCGCTCGACCAGAGCTCGTCCGTGCCGGGACGAAGCGCGAGCCCTTGCGGGTTGCGATGCCCCAAGCTCCAGATCTCAGGTAGCGCTCCGGCGCGGCCAACGAATGGGTTGTCGTTAGGCACGCTGCCGTCGTCGTTCAAGCGAATGATCTTGCCTTGGTGGCTCGATAGCTGCTGGGCCGGGTGGTTCACGAGTCCCGGGCCGCCCATCGGGCCCTCGAGCAGACCCGCCATGCGGTCACCGACCGACATGAACAGGTGTCCCTCGCGATCGAACGCAATGCGCGCACCGAAGTGGCCCGGCGTATTTGCCCACGCTTTGGCCTCGAAGATCTCCTTGACGTCGACTAAGCGATCGTTCTCGAAGCGCGCGCGGCTCAGCGCCGTCGTACCTTGCGAACCATCCGCATTCGGCTTTGCGTAGCTCAGGTAGAGGATGTGGTTCGCGGCGAAGTTCGGATGCAGCGCGACTTCCTGAAGACCGCCCTGACCTTGCGCGCGCACGGCGGGCACGCCGGGCACGGGATCCGGCAGCAGTTGGCCGTTGCGGATGATGCGCAGCGTGCCGGGACGCTCAGTGACGAGCATGTCGCCGTTCGGCAGAAACGCCATGCTCCAAGGATTCTTCAGGCCCTCGACGAACGTGACGACCTTGAAGTTCTCCCCCGGAGGCCCGGGCGGCTGGGCGAGCGCGAGGCTCGCGCTCAAGAGGACGGCGGTGGTGAATGCGAGTGCGCGAATTGGTCGAATCGTGATCATTGTTTTCGTACCTCGGGAAGGTGAAGTTCTATTCTAGCGTATGGTGCAAGTTCCGGCGCCCGGCCGCCTTTACCTCAAGGGCTTAGGCCCGCCCGTCGCCCAGTCCAGCAGCTCGACCGTGTGCACGATCGGGAGACCGCCGGCGCCCCCGAGCTGCGTGATGCAGCCGATGTTTCCGGTCGCAACGAGCGAGGCGCCCGTGCGCCTGGCGTTGGCGAGCTTGCGCTCACGGAGCCGCGCTGCGATCTCCGGCTGCAGCATGTTGAACGTGCCGGCGGAGCCGCAACAGAGGTGCCCCTCGGGAATCTCCGCGACTCGGAAACCGGCACGCACGAGCAGCTCGCGCGGCTCGCGGTCGATTTTCTGGCCGTGCTGCAGGGAGCATGCGGAGTGATAGGCGACGGCAAGACCCGGCGAAATCGTCGCCTTCGGCAGGCCATGAGCGGCGAGAAACTCACTAACGTCGCGCGTAAGCGCGCTGATGACGTCGGCCTTGCTCGCCAGCGCCGAATCGTTGCGGAAGATGAAGTCGTAGTCCTTGAGGTGCGTGCCGCAGCCCGACGCGTTGACGATGATCGCAGTGAGCGGCCGTGCCGAATGCTCGGCGTGCAGGCGCTCGATTACGCGCGCAGCGAGCGCGCGATTCTGCGCTTCGCGCCCGAGGTGGTGCACGATCGAGCCGCAGCAACCGTCGATTGTCACGACGTCAAAGCCGAGGCGGCGCAGCAGGCGCTCGGTGGCCGCATTGATTTCGGGTCCGACGACCGTCTGCACGCAGCCGGCGAGCAGGGCGACGCGGCCGCGCGGCGGCGTTGCCCTGTCGCCTTGAAGAGTCGCGGCTGAAGCCGCTTCTACAGGGGCTCCCACGGGACCTTCTACAGGCGCTCCCACAACCCCGCCCCGCGCTTGGCGGCGCGGCACGAGCGCGAGCATCGCGCGTAGGCGCCGAGGGAAAAGCGCGGCGAACGGGCGCGCGAGCCGCGCAAGCCGAAGCACCCAACGAAATCGCGCGGGGTAGGGCAGCACCCACGCGAGCAGGCCGCGGATGACGCGGTCCCCGAACGGACGTCGATACGTGCGCTCGACGCGCACGCGCGCGTGGTCGATGAGGTGTTGGTAATGCACGCCCGAAGGACACGTCGTCGTGCATGCGAGGCACGAGAGACAGCGGTCGATGTGCTGCACGATGCCCGCGGTCGCCGGGCGCTCGTGCTCGAGCATGTCCTTGATCAGATAGATGCGGCCGCGCGGGCCGTCGAGCTCGTCGCCGAGCAAGACGTAAGTCGGGCACGTCGCGGTGCAAAAGCCGCAATGCACGCACTTGCGCAGAATCGGCTCGGCGGCCGCGATATCGGGATCGCGAAGTTGCTCAGGCGTGAAGCGCGTCTGCATCGGGCCGCCTCAGCGCACTCGGGCTGTCGGGCGCATTAGTCCAGTTTCCCCGGGTTGAGCCGATTGTCGGGATCGAACGCAAGCTTGATGCGCGCATGCACGGCGGCGAGCGATGCGGGCGGGGGTGGAAACGAGCACGTCTCGCGACGCGCGCTCGCCGGCGCCTTGACGAGCGTCGCGTGGCCTGCGCGGAGTGCACCGCGCACCCGCGCAACGTCGAGCCGGCCGTAAGCGGCCCAAATGAGCCCGCCGCCCCAATCGAGCAGATAACGCTCGGCGGCGAGCGACGCGAGGACGCGCGGCGCGTGGCTCGGGGGAATCGAGATCCGCCAAACGACGGGCCAGTCGGCGAGCGCATGGGCGCCGCCGTGCCGGGCCCAAAACGCCCGCGACTCGGGCGGCTCGAGCGCGGTTCCGCCGGCGTCGAGCAGCGTGGATAACGCGGCCGCACGGGCGTCGACCGAGGCCGTAAAGCCTTCGAGGCGCAGCGCAACCCCTTGGCGCGGATCGAATGCGGCCGATGAGACGTCGCAGGACGAGCCGAGCGCCTGCGCCATCAGCTCGACGGCGCGCGCCGGCGTCTCGGACTCGACGATCAGCGTGGTCTCGGTCTCGGGCGCCGGAGCGACGCGAAGCGTGACCTCCGTGAGGACAGCAAGCGTGCCCCAGGAGCCCGCGACGAGCTTAGGCAAATCGTAACCCGTGACGTTTTTGACGACTTTGCCGCCGGCTTTGAAACGCTTCCCATGACCACTCACGGCTTCGAAGCCGAGAAAGTGATCGCGTGCGGCGCCGGCGGTCACGCGCCGCGAGCCCGCGAGGTTCGCCGCGAGCACGCCGCCCAGCGTCTGCATGGGCGCCACGCCGAGCAACGGTCCGTAGTCGGGCGGCTCGAACGCGAGGCGTTGACCATGCGCCGCAAGCGCAGTTTCGACGACCGCGAGCGGCGTCGCCGCGCGCGCCGTGACCACGAGCTCGTCGGGCTCGTAAGCCAGGATGCCGTCGAGCGCCGAGAGATCGAGCGGGTCCGCGTCGATGGGCCGGCCGATCGAGCGTTTCGAGCCGAAGCCTAAGGGCTCCAGCGGCCGCGGATGAGCGCGGACGATTTCCGCGAGCTCGGCCGCGTCGCGCGGCGCCAATCGCGAGGTTGCGACGCCCGCGCCCATCAGAAGCGCGGCAGCTCGGGAAACCGCTCGGCGCCCGCATGCACGTGCTCGCGGCCCTGCTCGGCGCAACGGCGGAGCGCCGGATAGACCTTGCCCGGGTTGAAGCGCACGTTCGGATCGAACGCATGCTTGACGCGGTGCTGGAGCTCGAGATCGTCGGCCGCGAACTGGTAGGTCATGAGATCGCGCTTCTCGAGGCCGACGCCGTGCTCGCCGGTCAAGACGCCGCCAACGTCGACGCAAAGCTTCAGGATCTCTTGGCCGAATTGCTCGGCTTTTTCGAGCTCCTCAGGCACGTTGGCGTCATACATGATCAACGGATGCAGATTGCCATCGCCGGCGTGAAACACGTTCGCAACGCGCAGCCCAAAGCGCTTCGACATCGCGCCGATCGCCCGCAGCACTTTGGGCAGCTCGCGGCGCGGAATCGTGCCGTCCATGCAGTAGTAATCAGGGCTCAACCGGCCGACGGCGGGGAACGCGGCCTTGCGGCCGGCCCAGAACGCGAGCCGCTCGGCCTCGTTTGCGGAAGCGCGCGAGCTTACGGCACTGTGGGCGCGCGCGATCGCCGAGACTCGCTCGATGAGGAGGTCGACCTCGACAGCGGGGCCGTCGAGCTCGATGATGAGCAGCGCCTCGACATCGAGCGGGTAGCCCACCTGCACGAAAGCCTCGGCCGCATGAATCGCGGGTCGGTCCATCATTTCCATTCCGGCCGGGACGATGCCGGCCGCGATGATCGCGGCGACCGTCTCTGCGGCCGTCTCCACCGACGGAAAGCCGATCAAGAGCGCGCGCGCCGTTTGCGGTCGTTTGAGGATCCGTACGGTCACCTCGGTGACGATGCCGATGAGGCCTTCGGAGCCGACGGTGAGCCCGAGCAAATCGTAGTGTCCGCTATCGAGGTGCTTGCCGCCGAGCCGCACGACCTCACCGTCCGGGCAGACGAGCTCGACGCCGAGCACGTTATTCGTCGTCAAGCCGTATTTGAGGCAGTGCACGCCGCCGGAATTCTCCGCGACGTTGCCGCCGATCGTGCACGCGATCTGGCTCGAAGGGTCGGGTGCATAGTAGAAGCCGCACTCGCCGACCGCGTGGCTGATCGCGAGATTCGTGACGCCGCTTTGCGCGACGACGCAGCGATTGGCGTAATCGATGTCGAGAATGCGGTTGAATTTGCCCACGCCGACGACGATCGCGTCCGCGGCCGGGATCGCGCCGCCCGACAGCGACGTGCCCGCGCCGCGCGGGACGACATTGACGCCTTCGCGGTGCGCGTAACGCAGGATCGCGGCGACCTCGGCCGTCGATTCCGGCAAGACGACGGCGAGCGGGACTTGGCGATATGCCGTGAGCGCGTCGGTCTCGTATGCCTTGAGGCGCAGCGCCTCGTCGATGACATTGCCGGGCGCGACGAGCGCGCGCAGCGCCGTAACGATTCGTTCGCGACGTGCGAGGATGCCGGCGTCCGGCTCGGGCAGACAGATCATTCGGGCATTCTAGACCGCCAGGGCGTCGACCGCCGCCCTTCGCTCAGCGCCGGATCTGAGGATTCACCGTTCGGTCCCGCTCACCCCAGACGCCGCTTTCGCCGTTGAAGTTCAACATCCGGCGGCTCGTGACGACGAGGCCCGCGTAGTCCTCGGCGGAGACGCTCTCGATGCGCTCGTTCGGGACGCGGTCCATCGTGCGCCAGCCGCTCACGGCGCCGTAGGCGATCACGCGTTGATTCGTGACGACGACGATGACTGCGTCGCCTTCGCTGAAGCTGTCGACGCGCTCTTGGGCGTTAAGCCTGAGCTCATCGAAGCGATTGAAGCGCACGTTCGAGGCGACGAGCCGGTTACTGTCGATGATGAAATGAACCTGCTTCGGAACGTCCCCCGAGGTGACTTGCCCCGCCGTCCAGCTCGAAGCGAGACAGCCCACGAGGACCAAGGTCGCGAGAGCGCGCATGCGCCGGAGTTTACACAGATTGTGGCGGCCTATGCGCGCCGGGCCGACATCTTGCTCCGCAGAAGCTCGGCGAGCGCATCAGGATGGCAAGGCTTGCTGAACAAGAACCCTTGTAGCTCGTTGCACGCGCGGCTGCTCAAGAATTCGCGCTGATCGGCGGTTTCTACGCCTTCGGCAACCACGGTGACGCCGAGCGTCTTACCCATGGCAATGACGGCCTCGGTGATCGCCTTGTCTTCCGGATCGCGCGGGATCTCGCGGATGAAGGAGCGGTCCACCTTGAGTGTATCGATGGGCAGGCGCTTGAGCTGCGCGAGCGAGGAATAGCCCGTGCCGAAGTCGTCGATCGCGAGGCGCACGCCCATCGCCTTGATCGCATGCAGTTGCCGAACGGCTTGATTCACGTCATGCATGATCACGCCTTCGGTGATCTCGAGCTCCAGAAGCTCCGGAGCCATCCCGCTCTGCTCGAGCGCGGCTGCGATATCGCGGATGAGGTTTTGATCCTTGAATTGGCGCGGCGAAATGTTTACGGCCATGCGAATCGGCGGCAACCCGGCGCGTTGCCAAGCGACGTTCTGTGCGCACGCGGTGTTGAGCACCCACCTGCCGATCGCGACGATGAGCCCCGTGTCCTCGGCAAGCGGGATGAAGCGCGCGGGCGGCACGGTGCCGAGCTCGTGGTTCCACCAGCGCAGTAGCGCCTCCGCACCGGTGATTTCGCCCGTCGCCGCCGCGACCTGGGGTTGATACTGAAGCTTGAACTCGTCGCGCTCCAACGCGCGCCGCAGGTTCGTTTCGAGCGCGAGGCGCTCGATCGAAAGGGCGTTGGTCGATCGAGAATGGAATTGGTAGTTGTTTTTGCCTTCTTCCTTGGCAAGATACATGGCGGCGTCTGCATTCTTCATGAGGGCCTGTGCATCTCCCGCATCGTCGGGGAACGTCGAGATGCCGATGCTCGCCGTGACGCGGCACTCTTGACCCATGATCTCGATCGGCTGAATGGCTGCGGAGAGGAGCTTACGCGCGACCTGCGCGGCTTCTTGCGCATCCTTCCCTTCCTCGAGGAGCACGACGAACTCGTCGCCACCGAGGCGCGCAAGAACGTCGCTTGCGCGCAAACAATCCCGAAAGCGTGCCGCGACCTGCTTTAAGAGCTCATCGCCGGCCTCATGGCCGAGCGAGTCGTTGACGATCTTGAAGCGATCGAGATCGACGAACAGCACCGCGACCTTCGACGTGCGCTTACGACGCGCGCGTTGGATCGCGTGGCTCAGCAACTGAGCGAACATAGTGCGGTTAGGTAGGCCGGTCATCTCGTCGTGCGTGGCTAGATACTGGACCCGCTCCTCGACGCGTTTGCGCTCGGAGATGTCCTCTACGGCCGAGATGTCGTGCAAGGGCGTGCCATCGGCCGCACGATTCAACGCGACGTTGATCCTGACCCAGATCGGCGTGCCGTCCTTGCGCAAATACCTTTTCTCGACTCTGATGGAATCGGTTTCGCCCGCGAGCAGTCTCCTCTTGGCTTCGTCGGTGACGTTCTGATCTTCCGAATGCGACACTTGCTTGACGTTGAGCGCGAGCAACTCCTCGCGCGTGTAGCCGAGCATGTCGCACAAGCTGCGGTTGACGTGGATGAATCTGCCATCCTTTGCTACGTGGCTGATGCCGATCGCGGCGAGCTCGACCGTGTTCGAGAAGAGCTCCTCGCTCGCGCGGAGCTGCTCGAGAGCACGCGCGCGATCGTAGAAGGCGCCAATCTGCGTGCCGAGCATGTGGATCACATGGAGCAAGCCGTCGTCGGGCTCCGGTATTCGGCGCGCATTGAAGTCCAGAACGCCGATCGGCTTTCCTTTCGAGAGCACGGGGAATAGGAACGCACTGTTGCACTCGGTCCGGCGCGCGAGGTCGCGGTGTGCGACGCGCGAATCATTGCCAAGGTCGGCGACCCAAAGGGATTTTGCCGTCTGCAACACGGTGCCCACGAGGCCAATGCCGGGCACGCCTCTGAGCTTCTGAACCTCTGCGGTCATGCTTTCGATCGCGGCGCCCGGGACGCTCCACGTCGCGCAGACGCGCAGCGCGCTGCGCTCGTCCTGGACGCACCAGTAGTGCCCGGCCTCCCAGCTTTCGGACTCGCAAATCGCGCGAATCACCGACGTCAACCCGGCCTGAAGGTCTGCGGCGTCCGCCAAGATTCCGGCGACCGTGCGATCGAGCGTGCGCAGGCGTTCGTCGCGTACTTGCCGCGTTACATCGCGCGTGATGCCCTGGTATCCGCGGAAGCGACCGTCGGCGGCGAACATCGGTCGGCCGCTGGCGCTCAGATAGACGTCGCGGCCGTCGGCGTCCGGGCGCCGAACGAGGAAATCGGTGAACGGCAGATGCGCCGCGCGGAGCTCCCGATATTCGTCCCAGGTGCCATGCACGGGGATGGCGCCGAGCTCCCAAGTCGCCTTGCCGATGAATCCCGTTACCCGCCCGTCGGAGGCCTGGTGTCGCACGTGTGTGAAGCGCAGGTCCTCGTCCGTCTCCCAGTAATAGTCGGATGAGAGCTCGATCAGGCATTGAAGACGGTGCTCGCTCTGCGCAAGGGCCTCCCGTAGGTGACTTTCGTCATCCGGCAGAGTGCGCAGCGACGCGGTATTGCCCGACTTCATGCCGTCTCCACGCGGGGAGCGATGCAGCAATGGTATTTACGGGTGCAGCGGCGAGACTGGGACTGCTTCTCAGATTTAGTAAATTTCGCGCACGTAGATGCGTCGCGGCACGCCGCTGTACAGGCCGAAAGCCGCCTGGCCCGCGGGATTCTCGTTGCCGGGATTCGCCGCGTTCCAATCGAATCGTAGGTAGTCGGGCACGACGCTCGTGATGACGACGCTGCCCGTGTTGCCGGCGCCGGGCGCCGCGAGCGCGAAATTGAAATCGCCGCCCGTGGGCGGCGCGCGGAACTGCAGCGGCAGGGGCGCAGGAGCCGCACAGCCGGTTCCGCTGACGCCGGGCGCGCCGTTGTCGAGCGCGCACGTCTCGCCGGGCGCGAGGTTCTCCGTGAACGCGCCGAGCGCGAGCGCGACGCCCGTTGTGCAACTGTCATCGATGTTCGCTACGAACCCGTTCGCGGCGCCCGCGTAGTGCTCGGCGCCGAGCGGCACGGGGAGATTGACGAGCTCCGAGCCCACGGCATTGATGAAGCGCAACCGTCCGTAACGCATCTCGTTGCCGGAGTTGAAAAGCATGCCGCCCGTTGCGCCGAAGAGGGCGGGGTTGCCGAGCGCGGCGACGCCGTCGGCGTCGAGCACGTCGATCGAGAGCCGCACCTGGGCTGCGAACGGGGCCACGGGAGCGCCGCGCACGTATTTGAGCCCCGTGCCACTCGAGAAGGTCAACGCCGCGACACCCGAGCCCAAGTCTTGGACCGCAGGGTCGAGCGCCGGGACGCCCGAGAGATCGAGCGTGCCCGAAGGATCGGTGTAGGCGCGGTTCTGCAACGTGCCCGTCGCAAGCTTGAAGAACGCGCTCGTGTAGTTGACGGTCGTCGCTCCTCCGGCTTCCTTCGCGGTCGCGGTGATCACGGGCGCGACGAGATAGTTGAAGCCCTGGCCCAAATAAGTGAACTGCCCCGCGGTGCAGGCCGTCGCGAGCATCGGCGTGTTGAGCGCGAGCGCGAAATGGCTCGGCACGAAGCGGCCGACGCGCACCGTCGCGCCGCCGACGACATCGCCGGCGCCGAGATAGTCGCCGTCGCGGACCTGCGGTCTGACGTCGATGATGCCGACCTCGGGCCAAACGAAATCCGTGCCCGTCGAGCTGCCGGCCGAGAATCCCGTGAATCCGACTGCCGCGGTGACGAGGGGAGTATTGCCGCCCGCGGGTGCGACGATCTGCGGCGTCAGGCCTACGCTCTCCGGGATGCTTTCGCGGCCATAGTTCGGCGTCGGATCGTTTTCGGCGTCGAGCGCGACCACGGTTGCGCGGAACGGCAGCCCGGCCGCGATGAATACCGGGCCGTTTGCGTCGTTCGCGCCGGGGTTCACGATCGTGCCGGCCGCGTTCCGGATATTGCTGAGCACGAAATCGTCGGGCCGGACGACGAAGCCTGCGGTCGCGCCGCGGATGCCCGTCGGTAATTGCGCGACGTTCACGGTCGTGTCGTCCTTGACGAGGATCTGCATGGAGCCGACGTCTTTGTATTTCGCAGCGACGGCAGCTTGACCATTCGTGAACGCGACAAGCTGGGCCGTGGCCGAGCCCTCGGCCGTCGCGATCGCCGTGCCGTTGATCGTCACCGGTAGGAACCCGGTCGCCGGGTTCTGGTACGCGGACCAGAACTTGAGAGTCTGGTTGCCCGTGTAACTCTCGATAATGCCGCAGACGGGATCCGTCGGCGTCTGCCCGTACGCGGCGATGTAGACGTTGAACGGCACCGCGGCCGTTTGCGCGGCCGTGAACGGTGCGATCACGCCCGGCGGCGGGTTGCTCAGGGACGCAGCGGTCAACGTGAAGCCGCTCGCCGAGAACACGAGATTGCCTTCGGCATCGGTGTCGCGGATGCCGGGATTGCTGACCTGGTAGACGTCGACGTCGAGGCTCGGCGGCCCGTCGGTGTAGGCGAGGCGGAAAACCGCCTGCGATTCGCCGAGCGGCCAAGCGTACGTCGCGAGGCCGTCGTTGGCCGTCGCATCGGTCAGCACGCCGCTACCCGTGAGAAGCGACCACGTGCCGCGGCCGCTTTGCGTGTTGAGCTCCACTGGCGCGTTGTAGTTCAAGAGCGGCGTTCCCGTGTTCGAGTCGACGACGTTCGCTGTGATCGTCTCGGGCACGCAATGTATGCCGAAATTGTCGTGATTCAGCGTGAACTGCGCCGCGACGGTCGCGCACGGATGCCTTTGATTCATCAGCGATTGCACTTGCGCCTGCGTGAGCTCGACAGGCATGACGTTGACCTCGTCGATGTAACCGTCGAACGCGCGTGAGATGAAATTCCAGTCCGTGCCGATGAACATCGGCAGGTCGTTCTGCGGCAGCGTGCCGACGTAGTTGTTCGTCGCCCGCGAGACGCCGTCGACGTAGATGGTTTGCAGACCCGAACGATACGTGACCGCGATGTGATGCCACTGATTCAGCGTGATCGAGTATCCCGTGGTCCTGAAGTTCGCGACTTCCCACCACCAATACACGCGGCCCTGGTTGTCGATATGGAACTCGTAGTTGGTGTCTTTGGAAACGATCGTGTACAGCTCCGCAGGGAGGCTCCGCATGTAAATCCAGGCCGTGACCGTGAGCTCGGACGGAATGTCGAGCGCGGGCGCATCCGCGATCTCGACGTAGTCGTCGACTCCATCGAAGACGCCGTACTTGCACGTGCCGGGATTGCCCGTGAGCGCAGGCGACGTCGAGGCGTTTACGGCGCTGCCGCGAACCGTGCCGTTGAGCGCGTTCGGGCTCGCATCGAGCACCTCGCCTGCGGCGCCCGTCCAGGAGCTCTCCTCGAGACTGTAGGAGATCGGCGTCGTGCCGGCGAGACAGACGTCGTCGACGTGCCAGTAGTCGGTGTTGCCGCTGCCGCCGGTTTGACGGAACCGAATCTGAAAGCCCGCGTGGAGCGCTGCGGCCGGCAAGTTGTAGCTGCGCGCGAAGATCTGGCCCGCGGGGTTGCCGCCGACGAACGTTTCGAGCGCCGTCCACGTGCCGCCGCTCGCGAGGTACTCGACGACGAGGTTCTCATTGGCATTGTCGGGCCGGCCGCTGAAGGTGTTGTCGCCGCGTCGCACCCAAACGTCGAGGTTCACGAGCAGGGACGTGGAGAGATCGATCGCGTTGCTCGTGACCGAGACGACGCCGCCTTCGGTGAAGAGCGAGCTCGTCGGCGAGTTCGCCGTTTGCCCCGAAATGCCGGCGCTCGCTTGCGCGCCCGTCACGGCGATGGTCCAGCCGCCGAGGCCGTTCTCGAAGTCGTCGCACGTGCCTGGGCCCGTCAAGACCGCGGTGCCCGCGAGCTCGGTGACGAGCACGTCATCGACGTGCCAGTAATCCTGATTGGTATTGCCTGCGGTCAAGCGAAAGCGAACGCTGAGATTCGCGTGCAGCGCCGCTCCGGGCAGCGTGTAGCTCGGCGTATAGATCTGCCCGGCCGTGCCGGCGCCCGCGAAAGTCCCGAGGGCGACCCAGGTGCCGGCGGAATTGCGGTACTCGACGACGAGGTCTTCGCCGGCTTCGGGCGCGTTGCTGAAGCTGTCGGCGCCGCGCCGTATCCAAACGTCGAGCCGCGCGCCGCCGACGCTCGCGCTGATCGCCGCGCTCGCCACGCTGACGACGCCGGAGCGCAAATACATCGAGCTGCCCTGATTCGCGGTCTGATTGCTGACGCCCGCAGCGCCGCCGCTCGCCGTCACGGTCCAACCGTTGAGGTTCGTGTTCAAGTTGGCGGAGAAGAGCGTATCCCCGGGCGCGGCCTCGACGTGCGCATGCGCAAGTAGAAGCAGCCCGACGACGGCCGTGCGCGCCGCTGCGATGACTGCTTTCGACGTCGACATGCGCTTAAGCTCCGTCGGTGACCTTGGCTTGGAGACGCCGCGAGACGTAATCGGGGCCGCCGTAAAGCCCTGCCTCGGCGCGCACGTCGATGATGTAGACGTTGAGCGGCGCGCCGGCTTCGCTGTGCGCCGTTTGGGCGCATTGCACCGTGACCGCGAAACCGCTCGTGCCGGCCTCGGTCAAGTTCAGCGTCGCCGTGCCGCACCAGCCGCCGTTGACGGCGCGGTACGCGCCCCAATCGATGCCGGATTTCGCCGCATGAAAGGCTTGCGCGGCCCGCATCGCCGCAGTGACGGTTTGCTGCTGGACGACGCCGATGCGCACGGCGTACACGGCGAGGCCCGCGAGCACGACGAGCAGGAATATCGCCGCGACGAGCGCCGCGCCCCGTTGGTGTGGTGAACGTCGCGGCGCGCGTGTCATGGCACGTTGTCCACGTGCGCCTGCGCGAGCAGCGTGATCGTCTCGCCCTGCTCGGCGATGACGAGCTCCATCGAAACGAGCCCGGAGCGCTCGGCCGTGCCCGGCGAATACGTCAGCGCGCAAGCCGTGACGCGGTCGGCCATGAGCGTCGCGGTCGCGCCGGCGCCCATGAGCTCCGCCGCGCTGTCGCGCGATGCTTGGCTCGCGGCGATCGTGTAACCCGAATAACGGCGCAACGTGCGCGCGCCCGTGTCGCAGAGGTAGCTGATCGGTCCCTCGACGAGGAACATCCGCTGCGTCGGGGATTCGAACGCGAAGCGGTATCCCGGCGTCAGCGTCACGCGGTCTTCGCCGGCAACCGTATCGGTCGCGATGTCGATGCGCGTGCCCGGCGGCGTGATCACGTTGCCGAGCTCGTATGCATCGGCGCCGGGGACGCCGACGTTGTAGATCGAGAGGTACGCGTTCGTCGAGCTGAACGGCTTCGCCACCTGCGTGAACGGCCCGATGCTGTTGAACGCCGCGTCGGCGGCCGTGAAATCGAGGATTTGATCCACGCTCCCCGGGGGTTGCGCGCGATAGCGTGCGCCATCGATCGAGCCCAAGAGCTCGAGCGCAACGACCGTGCCGTTTACTGTCGTACGGATGCTGTTCGGCAGCGCGCGGCGCACGTCGCGACTCATGCGCCGCAATGCCGTATCGGCCGCATCGACGAGCTTCACGCGGCGCGATTGATCCGTGAATCCCGCGACGGGCCGCGCCATGAAGAGCGCAACGAAGGCGACGACGACGACGCTCGCGCTCATCGCGACGATGAGCTCGACGAGCGTGAAGCCTCGGAAACGTGAGCGCCGTGCGAGCCGGCGGCGTTGCTGCGCGCGCACGCTCAAAACCTCGTCTTGTACGCGCTCAGCACGTAATCGACGTACGGAGCGTAGCGGACCCGGACGTCGACGCGCAGCGCGTCCGCAGCGCCGATGCCGGGCAGCACGCCGCTCGGCACGGCCGCGACCGTGATCGTATACCCGCCGAGGCCGGCGATGGGATTGCCGAATTGGTCGTACGCGCCGTTGTCGACGAGCCCGTTGTAGTCGTCGGCATCGTCGAAGGCCGCGCGCGCGGCCTCGCCGTCGGTGCCGTCGGGGTCGGCAAAGGGCTTTAGAGAGATTTCCTCGACGTAGGCCTCGGCGATCGAGACGGCCTGGCTCATGACGAGGGCGTCGGAGCTGTGCTGCGCGGTGCCCGCGAGGACGCCGAGAACGGCGCTCACGGCAATCGCGACGACGACGATCGCGATGACGGTCTCGACGAGCGTCATGCCGCGTTCGGCTCGTTGTACGGCGCGGCGCATCATGGCGCAGCAACGTAACCGCTGCCGGCGTGCACGGTCAGCGCGAACGTGTCGATGGTAATGGCTTGGTCGGCGCCGAGATTCGTGCGCCCGAGCGCGTCGAAGACGATCGTCACCGCGGGCGCGACCGTGACGCCTGCCGGGACGGTACCCACGAGCGCGCTGCCGTCGGCGAGCCTCACGACGGTTGAGAACGTCGCGTCGGCGGGGTTGCAGCGTCCTGCGGCGGCCTGCTGCTGGCCGGCCGAGTAGCCGGCCGCATCGACCTGCACGCGCACGGCGCAGCCGGTCGCAACCGCGACTTTTTGCGCAAATTTGAGCGCCGCGGCGAGCTCTTCGTAGTAGCCGCGCGCCGCAAACGCGCGGTTGTCGAAAAATCGCGGTACCGCGAAGACGGCGAGCACGCCGAGGATCACGATCACGACGACGAGCTCGACGAGCGTGAAGCCGTGCAGAGAGCGGTAAGAGCGTGTCGCGATGCTTGGCATTTATCTTGTCCCAGAGACGACGAAGGCGCCCGAGGGCGCCTTCGTCCGAATCGCGAACTTAAGCGCCCAGCGGTGCTTAACAGCCCGTCGTAACCGTGGTTATCGTCGGGGAATTTCCCGCCGCCGCGGGAGCCACGTACGTCACGGTGCAGTTGGCCGGCGTCGTCGCGCCCGTCTTGGTCCAAACGCCCGCGGCGAACGTGAAGCCCGTCGAGTCCGAAAGCACGTCGAAAATCGAAGCGGTCGTCGGGTAGCCGTTCGTAATCGCGACGTTGGTGCCTTCCATCGAGACGGGGGTGACTCCGGTCGCGAGAAAGAGCGCATGCGCCAACGCGGAGCCCGAGCGCACGCTGCCGCCTAGCGCTTCGGTTGCCGCGACGCGCGCCTCGCGCTGGAGCGACGCGAACCGCGGAATCGCGAACGCCGCGAGAATTCCGAGGATCGTGATCACGACCACCAATTCGATGAGGGTGAAGCCACCCTGTCTAACTACCGCTCTCATTGCAGACATCTCCATGACGTGAGTACCGCCAAATCCCTGCGCGAAAGCTTATTGACAGAACGCCCGAAATGCTGTGATTGATCGCTCACGGCTCGAGCGCGCCTCTGTGAACCAGTTCACATAGCGCTCGCGGCGCTCAGCAGCCCGTCGTGACCGTAGTGATGGTCGGGGAAGTATTCGCTGCCGGCGGAGGCGTGTACGTCACCGTGCAGTTGGCCGGCGTCGTCGCGCCCGTCTTGGTCCAAACGCCCGCGGCGAACGTGAAGCCCGTCGAGTCCGAAAGCACGTCGAAAATCGAAGCGGTCGTCGGGTAGCCGTTCGTAACCGCGACGTTGGTGCCTTCCATCGAGACGGGGTTGGCTCCGGTCGCGAGCCAAACCGAATGCACCAACGCGGAGCCCGATCGCACGCTGCCGCCGAGCGCTTCGGTCGCCGCGACGCGCGCCTCGCGCTGCAGCGACGCGAACCGCGGAATCGCGAATGCCGCGAGAATTCCGAGGATCGTGATCACGACTACCAATTCGATGAGCGTGAAGCCACGCTGTTTGACTGCTGCTCTCATTGCAAACCTCTCCGGTCGCGCCAGTACCGCGAACTTATACAAAGCTTATTGACAGAACGTACTGTGCGCTGTGATTGAGCGCTCGGCGCTCAACGCGCACCTGTGAATTGGTTCTCAGTCCGGCCAGTCGTACGCGTGGACCGGGATGAGCCGCAAGCCCGCGAAGTCGTCGACGGCGGCATCGTACGCGCCGTTGCCGTCCCTATCTTCGAACGCGAACTTGACGGCGAGCTCGATGCGATCGGTCGGGCCTTCGCGCGCCGCGAACCGCGTGTACCGGCCGACCGTGTAGACGAGCCGTGCCGTTTTCGGGTCGTAGAACCAGCTCGCGCGCGGCAGCGCGCGGTTCGCGACTGCATCGAGCGTGCCCAAATAGTTCCCCGGGACCTCGAGCAGCAGCGTCATGGGGTTGACGCCCGCGAGCTCGGGCAGGGTTGCGTCTTGCCCGCGCGTCAAGCGCTCGGCGGCTTCGAGTAGCAGGGCGCTGCGCAGCTCGCTCTGCACTTGCAGGAATGCGGCGCGCTGTGCCCGGCCGATCAGCGGCAACAGCCGATCGAGCGCAAGACCCGCCATGATGCCGACGATGATCACGACGACGAGGAGCTCGATCAGCGTGAAGCCGCGCGCGCTCATCCGAAGCCACCACCGGTCGCGGCCAGGTCCCAGAGCGGCAAGAACACGCCGAGCGCCAGTATGAGCACCATCGCGCCCACTGCGACGATCAGCAGCGGCTCGAGTGCCGCACTGAGGTGGTCGAGGTCGTAATCGACCTCGCGCTCGTAGAAGTCCGCGACCTCGGTGAACATGTCGCTGAGCGAGCCGGTCTCTTCACCGATCGTGATCATCTGCATCGCGAGCGGCGTAAAGAGGCCCGAGAGCTGAGCGGTGCGGCTCAACGATTCGCCGCGCTCGATGCCGTCGCGCAAGCTCAGCACGCCTTCGCCCATGTATTCGTTGCCCGTGGCGCGCGCAATCATCGTAAGCGCTTGCACCATCGGCACGCCGGCTTCGAGCGTCAGCGCGAACGAGCGGCAAATCCGCGCCATCGTCGCCTTGACCGCAATGATGCCGACGACGGGCGTGCGCAGCTTGATTTTGTCCCAACGATAACGGCCGCGCTCGTCGCGCACGTACAGATTGAAGCCGACGATCGCGGCGACGACGACCGCAACGATGACGTACCAATACCCGGCGACGAAGCCCGAGACCGACAGAAGCACCTGCGTCGGCCACGGCAGGTGGCCGCCGAGCGCTGCGAATATCGGGGCGAACTTCGGCAGCACCCAGAGCGTGATGACGCCCATGGCGACGATGATCGCGGCGACGACGATCGTCGGATACCGCAGCGCGGCCGTGAGCTTGTCGCGGATGCGCTTCTCCAGGCCGAGGTACTCGTACATGCGCCAAAACGCCGTGTCGAGCGTTCCCGAGCTTTCGCCGACGCGCACGATGCTCACATAGAACTTCGAGAATATCTCCGGATGGCGGCCGAGCGAGGAGGCGAGGTCGCGGCCGGACTGCAGGTTCTCGATCACGAGCTCGAGCGCCGCGCGAAAGAATGGATTCGGCGTCGACGCGGCGATGCTGCGCATGCCGCGCAGCAGCGGCAGACCGGCCTTCGTGATCGCGTGCATCTGCCGCGAGAAGAGAATCAGGTCCTTGATTCCCGGCCGGCCGCCGCCGAGCCGCTCCCAAAGATCTTTGACGACGTCGTTCGACCCGACCGCGGGTTTGATCTCCGTCGGCGTTATCCCACGCGCCAAAAGATGATCGGCGAGCGCTTCCGCAGTCTCGGCTTCGAGCGCCCCGCGGACGGCCTCGCCGCGCGCGGATCGCCCGGCGTAGCGAAACGTCGCCATTACGCCGAGACCTGCTTACGGCCTTCGCTCGTGATCACGTCATCGAGCAACGCCGTGATCTGCTCGCGTTCCTCGAGGCCGGACGTTACGCGAATGATCTCGGCGATGGACGTAATGTGCTGTGTCGCGCACTCGAGCGCGCGCTGAACGAGCGGTACGAAGCCGGCCTGGCGGTGGGCGAGCCGCGCGAACAAGGAAATGTCGGCGCGCCGGATTGCGTCGGCGAGCGGCGCATCGATTTCCAGCAGCTCATAGATGCCGATGCGTCCACGGTAGCCGCTCATGTTGCAGTAGGTGCAGCCGACGCCTTCGTGGAACTCCGCGCTGGCGACTGCTTTTCCGGGCGACTGCCGCGCGATCCATGCGGACTGTTGTGGCGTGAGCTTGGCCGGCTTGGCGCAGCTCTCGCAGATGCGGCGCACGAGGCGCTGTGCGAGCACGCCGTGGAGCGCGGCCGCGATCATGAAGCCTTCCGCGCCCATGTCGAGCAAGCGGCTCACCGTCGTTACCGCGTTCGTCGTGTGCAGTGTCGAGAAGACGAGGTGACCCGTCAATGCTGCGCGCAGTCCCATCTCGACGGTCTCGCGGTCGCGCATCTCGCCGACGAGCACGATATCCGGATCGTGACGCAGCGCCGTGCGCAGCACGGTGGCGAAGTCGAGACCGATCTTGGGATTGACCTGGACTTGATTGATGCGTTCGATGCGGTACTCGACGGGATCCTCGGCCGTGATGATTTTCGTCGTCGGCGAGTTCACGTGATTGAGCGCCGCGTAGAGTGTCGTGGTTTTGCCGCTGCCCGTCGGACCGGTGACGAGCACCATGCCGGCGCTGCGCTCGGTCATCTCTACGAACCGTGCAGCGATCTCGTCGGGCATACCGAGCTGGTCGAAGCGCATCTTGCCCGTTGCCTGGTCGAGCAGACGCAAGACTATCGCTTCACCGTTTTGCACCGGCATCGTCGCAACGCGCACGTCGAGCGTCTTGTCGGCGACACGGATGCTGAACCGGCCGTCCTGCGGCTTGCGCTTCTCGGCGATGTCGAGCCCGCACATGAGCTTGAGGCGCGTCACGAGCGCTTGTCCCGCGCGGTGGCCGTCGATGATCTGCTCCTGAAGCATGCCGTCGACGCGCAGGCGAATGCGCAGCCGCGTCTCTTCGGGCTCGATGTGAATGTCGGACGCGGCAACACGCACGGCGTCGTGAAAGACTGTCTTGATGAGCTTGATGACGGGCGCGTCGGGAGACCCTTCCTCGGCGGACAGCGTGTCGAGATCGACCCCGGCCGCCTCGAGCTCCTCGTCGAGCTCTTCGGCGAGCGACACGATTTCCTCGGTGCGTCGGTACACGAGGTCGATCGTTCGCAAGAGCGCTGCCTCCATGGCCAGCGCAAGGCGCAGAGGCTTGCCGAGAATGCGCGAGAGCTCATCGAACGCGAAAAGATCGGTCGGATCGGCCATTGCGACGAGCAAGCCGTGCGCGTCCTCTTTGAGCACGAGCGCGCGATAGCGACGCGCGTGCGTCTCGGGAAGGATTCGCATCACCTTCGGGTCGACGCTCAAGTGCGCGAGATCGATGAAGGGGATGTCGAGATAGTCTGCGAGGCAGTGATGAAGATCGGCCTCGGCGATCGCGCCGATGTCGACGAGCACGCGGCCGAGCTTGCGGCCGGTGCGCTGTTGCTCTGCGAGCGCTTCGGCGAGTTGCTCCTCGGAGATGAGCTTCTTGTCGCGAAGCAGCTCGCCTAGGCGAACTCTTTTGCGTTTCACGGCGTCGCTCGATTCTCGCCGTCCGCCGTCTCGGCTTGGAAAGCGTTGATGCGGTCGGCGGAGGGTTGAATGATTCGCGGCCAGTCGGTGGCGTCGTCGACGACGATCGGGCGCAAGAGAATGATGAGCTCGGTCTTCATTTCCACCTCGCGCGTGCTGCCGAACAGGCGGCGTAGGCCCGGCACGCGTCCGAATACCGGCGTCACGAGGTCTTGGCGGCGCATCGAATTTCGCATGAGCCCGCCGATAGCGATGATTTGGCCGCTTTTCGCTTTGACGATGCTATCGGCTTCGCGGACCTCGCTGAATGCGAGCGGCAGCTCGTCGGTTTCGCCCGAGATCGTCAGTTGCTTCGTCTGGTCGGTGACTTCGCTGACGGTCGGGTGGATGTGCAGTATGACCTCGCCGGTCGCGCTGATCTGCGGCGTCACATCGAGCGCAATTCCGGAGAAGAACGGCGTCAACGTCACGTCGCGGCTCGTCGTTGCCGCGGTGCCCGTGATCGTATTGCTGCTGACGTCCGTGACGAAGAATTCATCGGTACCCGCTTTGATGACGGCTTTCTGATTGTTAAGCGTCGCGACACGCGGGCTCGACAAGACGCGCGTGTCGCCCTGGGCCGAAAGCAGCTCGACGAACGCGTTGAAGTCCCCGATATCGAGCGCGAGCGCGAAAGCGCCGCCGATCGTCTCCGATGCGAATTCCGTTACGGGGTTGCCGGGGCCGACGGTGATCGGATCGCCGCCGAGCGGGGCATTGCCGTTGATTGCGCGGCCGCCCGACAGTTGTCCTGCCGTGAACGTATCGCCGCTGCTGTTCACGCCCACGGCGGCCCAATTCACGCCGGCCTGGAAGCCGTCGTTGAGCGTGATTTCGATGATCTTGGCTTCGAGCACGACTTGCCGGCTCGCGGCCGCATGAATTCTAGTGAGATAGTCCGAGACGGCGCGCAGCTCCTCGGGCATGCCGCGCGCGAATACGACGCCCGATTGCGCGTTGACGACGATCTCGCGACCCTCGCCCGCGCCGATGATCGTACGCAATGTCTGGGTGAGCTCGCTCCAAAAGTCCGCGGCATTCGTCGTATCGATGACGGAGCCCGTCGGCGAGCTCGTGCGGCGTTCGTCGTTGCCGACTATGCCACTGTTGAGGCCGGTAATGCCGTTGTTCGAATTCTCCTCGTCGCTCGTTTGGCTCACTTGCCCCGAGCTCACGAACGTCCGCGAGCGCCCGGCGCGCACGAGATTGAGATAGTCGATTTCGAAGATTCGGTTCTGTATCGTCGCGGGCAAGACGACGAATCCGGCTGCGTTGCGGCGATAGTCGTAGCCGTAGACGTCGCGCACGGCTTCGAGCACGTCGGCGACCGTGACCTGAGTGAGCGCCAGCGAGATGCTTCCGCTGACGTCGGGGTGGACGACGATGTTCTGGTCTGTATCCGCGACGAGACTCATGAAGAAGTCACGTGCATCGGCGTCGACGACGCTGACGTCGAACCGCTCGCCGGCCGGCGGCGGAGCCGGCGACGGAGGAAGGACCACGGCGAATCCATCATCCTGCGGCGGCGTCACGACGGCGTCTGCGATGGCCGTATCGATCGCGCTTTCCGTCGTGCGGCCGCGGTCGCTCGCGCAGCCGGCGAGCGCGAAGATCGCCGTAGCCGACAACGCGGTGATGGCCGCTAGCGGCCGACTCGAGGGTTTCATGGCGTCGAATCTCCTGAATCATCTCTCTGCGTGCGGCCGTTGAGGTGCACGATCCATTCCTCGCCCGCGCGCTGCAGGCGAACTGCGCCGCGCTCGATGCGAACTACGGTGATGCCGTCGAAGCGCTCGCCTTCGCGCCGGAGCTCGCCGTTGATGACGGCGATCTTGCGTTGCGGGCCTATGACGACGGCCGTAAGCTCGAGCCCCCGCTCGGCCGCGCCGATCGCAGGGTTCGCGGGTCCCGGCGTATACGGCCGCAGCGGGTCGCGGAGCGGCAACTCCTCGGCGCCGACCGCCGCGGCGGCAAGCGCGAGGACGCAAATGACGGCCGCAGGCCTAAACACCGATCCACTCCGGCTCGAGGCTCAACGAGTGGAGCTCGATCGTGATGCGGCTGCGCGGGTACTCCTCGGTCTCGATCTCGAGGCTTCCCCAATAGAGCTGCCAAGGCAGGCGCTCGGCGCTCTTCAGGTACGCGAGGCAAGCCAGATAACCGCCTTCGAGCACGAGCACGAGCGTGTGGCGGTACAGCGTCGGCCCCGCGTCCGCGGGCGCGCCGGCCTCTTCGACTTCTGCCTCGATGAGAGGTTTCACCGGCTGGCTGATTGCGCTGACGAGCCGTACCCCTGGGTGCTGGCGGACGAGATCGCCGAGCACGAAGCGCATTTGCGCGGGGTCGATGAGATCGGTAGTGAAGATGCGCACCGACTCCTCGCCGGCCGCGACCTGTTGCTCGAGCACGCGCAGGCGTTCGCGGTAATCCGCCATCCCGTCGCCGATGCCGTGCGCGGCCGTCGCGATCGCGGCGTCGAGCTCGGCGATACGCGCCTGAGTGCTCTCGATCTTCGCCGAGGCGAGCGCTTCGCGCTCACCGAGCGGAGTCGCCAGCAGCGCTTCCCATGCCCCGCCGAGGACGAGCAGCATCGCGGCGAAAACGAACAGCCGTTCGCGCAACGACAATGCGTCGATGTTCGCGATCAGCTTCGTGATCTTCTTCTGCAACATCAGCGCTGCGCCACGAATGCTTGCTCGTCGGCGGCGTCGTCCAACCGGCTCGATACGCTAAAGGAGATCTCGGCGCCATCCTCACTGCGCTCGATCTTGAGCTCGCCGAACTTCTGGCCCGCAAGCGCCTCTTCCTTGCCGAGGTTGACGAGATAGTCCGGCACGAGGTCGGGTCGCACGGTCTTGCCGGTGAGGTCGAGAGCGTGCGCGGCGCCGCGAATGCGCACCTTCGTGAGCCATAGTCCGTCGAGATGACGGCGCGCGAGCGCGGTCAGGTGGGCCGAGAATCCGGAGGTGCCGCCGAGCGGTTGCGAACGCAGGACTTCGACGAGCTTCTGTTGCTCGATGAGCCGCGCGTTGAGCTCGGCGACCTGACGCTCGATATCGCTTCGCCGCTGTTGGCTCGACGTCGGGTCGAGGCCCGCGAGCTGGGCTGCGTACGCCTTTTCCCGGCCTTCGAGCTGAACGGCTTCGGCTTCGAGGCTCGTAACCTGCCAGAGACCGTACGCGTAGATCAGCAGCAGCGCGACAGCCACAACCCCAGTCGCTTGCAGCATCGCGGACGCCGAGAACACCTGTCTTTGCCGGCGGAAGATCGGCTGGTACAGGTTGATCTGCTGATAGACCGCCGCGGTCATAGCGTGGTCTCGTCTCTGCGCAACGCTGCGCCGATCGCGGGCAAGCAGCGCCGTTGAGTCTCCTCGTCGACGTGCACCGCGCATTGCAGGGGACTCGTGAGGTCGACGTTGCGAACGGAGATTCCGAGCTCCTGTTGGAGTCGGTCCTGATCGGCGGGATCGAGCCCCGACGTAAACAGCACCGGTATCGCGGTTTGCTCGTAGTGGCTTTCGAAGTAATCGAGCGAACGCCGGGTCTCGAGCGCGAGGCCCGAGACTAGGCTCGACCGCATGCCGTCGGCGGCGCGCAGCGCCTGTGCCCCGGTCTCGATGCGGCGCGTGAGGTACAGGACGCCTTGTCGAATCAACAACAGCACGCCGCTGGCGTCGCCGAGATGCAGCAGCGCCAGTCCGCGGCCGTCTTCCTCGAGCAACGAGGCGACATTACGCAAGCAAAGCTCGAGCACGTCGATGACTTCAAGCTTGAGGCCTGCCTCCTCGAGCGCCGCGACTTGCTGGCGCACGACTTCGGCGCGCGCGACGACCGCGTAAAGCACTTGGTTCGGGCCGCCGCGCAGTTGCGCCGGCATGCGGAAGACGTCGATGACGGCGTCATCGATGTGAAAGTCGATGAGATCCTTGATTCGCCACCGCACGGCGGCGCGCAGCTCGTCACCGGGAACGTCGGGCGCTTCGACGAGCAGGAGCTGATAGCTCGCCGACGGCAACACGCTGACCGCGGGATATTGACGGTGGCTCAGCCGCTTGGCCGCACGGGAAAGCTCGTCCACGGTCTCGTATGAGCAATGCGTGAGCTTCGGCCTGCCGCCGGGATCGCGCGCGACCTCGGCGAGCGCAACCGCGTCTTCCGTGCGGAAGAGACCGATTTGTCCGCGCGTCCCGTCGACGCGCTGCAGAAAGCGAAACATTGCGACCACCGTGCAGCGCCAAGCGCAGCCTTCCAAGACCCATGAGGCGGCACCGAGCCAAAGCCCTGCCGCTTCTCGCCATTAAACTTAATACGTCCGGGGCGAAGGCTCTGAGAGCCGAGTCTCAGTTTGGACATTGCCGGGCGCCGCAGAACTGTGATCTACGGCTGAGCGGTTGTGGTGCGCGGACTCCCATACTTGCATGTACTAACGGAGTGTGGGGTCGATCCCAGAGATGTCGGCGCCGGCCCGAACGAGATCGATGCGCGCGGAGGCTCTACCCGAATCGATTCGGCAGAGCCCCGTGATCGCGGGCGTCATCGCTTCGCCGGACGGTCGGTTGCTCGAAGCGAACGATACGTTTTGGAGATTGCTCGGCGCTGGATCGCTCGAGAGTAGTCATGCGAAGCCCTCATTACGAGATTACCTGCTCCATCCCGCTGATTGGGGAATGTGGGAGCAAACCCTCGGCGGGAACGAGGCACGTGAAATGGAATTGCACCTCGTCGCAAACGACAATCGCGACGTCGTTCTGCGCGGCACCGTGGAGCACGTTCGGTCGCAAGGCGCAGGCAGCTCTTACCTGCGCGGCCTCTTCGTCGACGGCACCGAAGGGCACCAATTTCGCAGCACGCTGCTCAAGATGGCCGGCACCGAAAGCGCCATGAAACTGGCCGCAGGCGTCTCGCATGACGTCAACAATCTTCTTACGGTGCTCGTTGGCAACCTCTACCTCGCTGCGGAAGCCGTCCGCGCGGACGCGGCGACGCATGAGAAGCTCAAGCGCGCGCGGGACGCAGCGAAGCGCGGCGCCGATCTCCTCCGCCAGCTCATGGCGTTCGCACGCGGTGCCGACGCCGAGTCGGAGGTGACGATCGTCAGCCCGCAAAAAGTCGTTGCGTCTTTGTCGCCGTTGTTCATTGCGGTTCTCGGCTCCCGCGTCAAGCTCGAAACCGATGTCGACCAGAACGCGCCGGCAGTACGCGTCAACCGGGCGCAGCTCGAAAGCGTAGTGACGAATCTCGTCGTCAATGCCCGCGATGCGCTCGTGGGTTCCGGCGGCACGGTATCGATCAAGGTCTCGCGCGTCGACCTCGATGGCGCGGCCGCGCCGGCACAGAGCCTCAAACCCGGCCGCTACGTGGCTATCGCCGTCCGCGACGACGGCTGCGGCATCCCCGAGAAGGTTCTCGAACGGGTTTTCGAGCCCTTCTTCTCGACCAAAGGCAGCAAAGGCAACGGGCTCGGGCTCCCCATGGTGCGCTGGTTCGCAGAGCGGGCCGGCGGCACCGTGACCTTGCAGAGCCAGCCCCAACAGGGGACTGCAGTAACGCTCTTTCTGCCTGCGCTCGACAAGGAGAAGGGCGATACCGCCGAGATGACGATGCCTCTCAAAGCGCTGCCGGGCGGCGACGAAACGATCCTCGTGCTCTCGCTCGACGCGGACTTCCGCGCGACGATCGAGCAGATATTGTCCGCCGTCGGCTATGACGTCGTGCCTGGCGAGCTCACGGAGGCGGCGTTGTCGCTGGTCGGCGCGCGCGGCGCTTCTGCCTTGGTTCTCGATTCGCACGCGCTTTCCGAGGCGCTCGTGGAACGCATCAACGAGGTCATCAGCGCGCGCAACGAATCGACGGGAATCATCGTTGTCGGGGATGCAAGCTTCAAATGGGCGATCGATCCCGTGCGCGTCACCAAGCCATTCAGTCTTGGTGACTTGACGCGCGCAGTTCGTAGCGCCGTAAGAGGAGGTTGACGTGGCGAACAAAGATCCGCTGCTTATCGCGCTCGACGACGAGGAAGAGATCGCGAGTCTCGTCGCTGCGATCGGCGCCCGCGCGGGGTTCGCCGCGACCGCGCTTACGTCACAGGCGGCTTTTCGACAGCAACTCGAAGAGAAGCACCCGGACGTAATTGTCCTCGACCTGCAGATGCCCGGCGGCGACGGTGTCCGGATGCTGCGTCTCCTCGCCGAGGCCAACGTTCGCGCCGGGATTTTCCTCGTGACGGGCATGGACGAGCGCACGATTGCATCCGCGGAGCAGTATGGTCTCGGCAAAGGGCTGAAGATGCTCGGGACGCTCCAGAAGCCGTTCGATCCCGATGAGCTCCTCCAGCGTTTCGAGCGTGCGCACGCTGCGCTGCGGCCGCTGACGGCGCACGATCTCGAGCAAGCCATCGAGAAGAGCGAGCTGTTGGTTTACTACCAGCCGACGATACGGCGCTTTGCCGACAACAGCTGGGACATCGCCGCCGTCGAAGCGCTGTTGCGCTGGAACCACCCGATTCGCGGCCTGTTGACGCCCGATGCGTTCCTCTCAATGGGTGAGCAGCACGGCTTGAGCCGCGCGATGACCGACTTCGTCATCCAGCGCGGTGTTCAGCAGCTCAAGGGTTGGCAGGCCATGCGCGTCAACATCGGGCTGCGCATCAACATCGCCGCCATGCTGATCGCCGATATCGATTTTCCCGACCGCCTAGAGGCGACGTTGGCGGAGCACTCGATAGAACCGGAAGCGCTGACTCTCGAGGTCACCGAGACGGCGATGCTCGAGCAGCGGCCCGAGACCTTCGATATCCTGACGCGGCTGCGCATCAAGAACATCAATCTCGCGATAGACGATTTCGGCATCGGTTATTCGTCGCTGACGCAGCTCTTCAGAATGCCGTTCAACGAGATGAAGATCGACAAGTCCCTCGTGCTGAAAGTCACGGAATCGAAGGAAGCGTCGATCATGGTCGACGCGTTGGTCTCGCTCGCGCACAAGCTCAATCTCACCGTTTGCGCGGAAGGCGTCGAGAACGAGGCGACGTTGGAGTTTCTCGGCACCGTTGCGTGCGATTGCGCACAAGGGTATTACGTGAGCCCGCCTGTGGCGGCCGCCGAAATGCCCAAGGTCATTTCGCGCTGGGATCAAAAACAGCACCGCCGCATCGCGGAGGCCTAAGAACGTCAGCGCGCGCCGCGCAGACCTTCCGTGAGCTCGATGACCGTGCCCCACGGGTCCGTGAGCGTGGCATGCGCAAGGCCGGTCTCGGCCGAACGTTCGTAAGGTGAAGTGAGCGAGAGGCCTTTGGCCTCGAGCTCCGCGCAGAAGCGCTCGAGATTGCGGACCTCGAAGCCCACGTGGTCGACGGCGCGACCTGCCGTGCCGACGAGATTCTCATCCGGCAGCCAACTGAAGAAGTTCAGCATGTAGCCGACGCCGGGCAGGTCCGCGCCGATGAAGAAGTCGGTTTGCCCGGGGCGCAGCGTCGCGTTGAACGCCTTCATGTACCACTGCTGCATCGCTACGAAATCGCGATTCACGAAGTGGACGTGATGATGCACGATCGGCGGCGGGTTCTCCGCCATGCTCGTGACGAGCTCGACTTTGACGCCGTCGGGGCCGACGAGGTACGAGAACCGCCCGTAATTGCCCGCGGTCGGCGGGCTTGCGGTCTCTCCGGGCGCGGGCTCACGGCCGACCGTGAGCGCGTAGCCGGCGGCAACGACTTTCGTCGTCAAGGCCGGCACGTCGGGCACCGCGAAGCCGATGTGATCGAGCGTCGTGCCGCGCGTGGGGCCCGTCGGCGGCTGCTCCCGCAAGAAGAGATAGACGTCCGGAAACTCGATGACGTCGACGCCGCCGATCTTTGTCGCAGTGCCGCCGAGCGTATCGACCCAGAAGCGCTTGTGCTCCTCGATGCTCGTGACGTTCAAGTGATAGTGGCCGACGATGATGGGGGCTTCATGGTTCGAGAGCTCGGCGCGCGCGGCGAAGGGCGAAGCAGCGAGCACCAGCACCGCGATCGAAAAGCTGTAAGGTTTCCTCATGCGTTCCCCCAGGTCGGTCGTCGCACGGCAGTATAAAGAGGTCGATATCCAGGCCCGAGGGCGAACCTGAACGAACCTCAAGTAACTTCTCAAGAGACGCTTCCGCGGAAGCGTCCGAGCCCTCCGCGGAGGGATTTATGCACCATCGTAGTGCAGTTCGCGGCTAAAGCCGCTCCCACCGATCAGCGCGACGGTACCAAGCGCAGCAGCAAGTTCGTCGCGAGCACGTACAGCGCGCCGTCCGGGCCCTGGCGGACCTCGCGGATGCGCGTGTCGAGCTCCTCGAGCAGCTTTTCCTCGGCGACGACGCGCTCGCCTTCGAGCACGAGGCGCACGAGGTGGCGGCCCGCCATCGCGCCCACGAAGAGGTTGCCGCGCCACTCGGGGAATAGATCGCCCGTGTAAAAAGCCATGCCCGACGGCGCGATCGACGGAACCCAGTAGTAGATCGGCTGCTCGACACCCTCCATCGCCGTGCGTCCGGAGCCGACGGGCACGTTCTTGCGGCCGTCGGCCTGGCGCGCGTCGTACTGCACGCCGTAGGAAACCTCGGGCCACCCGTAATCGCGACCCGCGCGCACGATGTTGATCTCATCGCCGCCTTGCGGGCCGTGGTCGACGAGCCAGAGCTCGCCGGTCGCGGGATTGATCGCCGCGCCTTCGGGATCCTTGAAGCCGTGCGCGAATGTCGCGCGATCGACGGTCGCGCGGCCGAGCCACGGGTTGTCCTTAGGGATCGTGCCGTCGGGGTTGATGCGGATTACGCGGCCCGTGAAGTTGCGCCGCACGTCGGGCTCGAGCGGCGTCGAATGCTCGAGGCTGTCGAGATCGCTGTCGTAGAAGCGAAACGCGTCGGCGCCCGTGACGAACAGCGTGCCGTCGGGCGCGAAGACGATGCGCCGCTCGACGCGGCTCTCGGCGATGACGTCGAGGTTCTCGAGGCGCCGGTTATCCTCGCTCAACCGCGCGCGCGCGACCGTCTCCGTGCCGAGATCGAGCACGCGGCGCTCGGCGAGCGTTTTGTCCCAGACTTCGTTGTAAAAGTGCTCGATCGGCCACTCGCGCGGCGCCTCGCCCTTCGGCGGCGCAAAGTAGGTGAAGTACACGAGGCGGTTCGCGGCGAAGCTCGGGTCGAGCACGATCTCGTGAAAGCTCTGTGCCGCGACGACTTTGACGGGCGGGACGCCTGTGATCGGCTCCGAGATTCTGCCATCCGGGGTCACGGTCCGCAGCGTGCCGCGCCGCTCCGAGACGAGGAAATTGCCATCGGGGAGGAACGCGACGGCCCACGGGCCCGTGAGCTGATCCGTAATGACGTCGACTTGGTACGCGGACTCGCGCGCGGGCGGCGCGTCCGTTTGCCCCGCGAACGCGGGCGTGGGCTCAGGCGTCTGCGCACGCGCTGCGCACGCGCAAACAGCGAGCGCTCCGAGAAACGCCGATCGGCGAAACGTCATTAATGTCTCCTATCGGAGGAAGTTACTTCTCTTGTGGGAGCGGCTTTAGCCGCGATTCTACAGCAACGAATTGACGATCCGGCCGTCGAGCCACGCGCGCACGTTGGCGACGGCGCCCGCGAACGACGAGCGATAGTTCTCGACGGTCACGTAGCCCTGGTGCGGGGTCACGACCGTGTTCGGCAGGCGCCGGAGCGGATGGTCGCTCGGCAGCGGCTCGACGTCGAACACGTCGAGCCCGGCGCCGGCGATGGCGCCTTGCTCGAGCGCGGCGACGAGCGCGGCCTCGTCGGCGATCGGGCCGCGGCTCGTGTTGATCAGGAACGCGGTCGGCTTCATGAGCTTGAAATCGGCCGCCGTGATGAGCCCGCGGCTGCGCGCGCTGAGCTGCAAGTGAATCGTGATGAAGTCCGCCTCGCTGAAGAGCGTCTCCTTCGGCACGAGCTCGACGCCGGCTTCTGCGCAACGCTCGCGCGTCAAGTTCGGGCTCCATGCGATGCCGCGCATGCCGAACGCGAGCCCGACGCGCGCGACTTGGGCGCCGAGCTTGCCGAGACCTACTATGCCGAGCGTTTTCCCGTTGAGGCCGACGCCGAGCGCCGTGCCCCAGTGGCCCGCGCGCACGTTGCGGTCGTCGGCAGGGACGCGCTTCGCGAGTGCGAGAATCAGCGCCCACGTGTGCTCGGCGGCCGGATACGGCAGGATCGGTGTGCCCGTGACGACGATGCCCCGGTCCTTGGCGGCCGCAAGATCGAGCGAGAGGTTCCGCATACCCGAGGTCACGAGGTGCGCGAGATTCGGGAGGCGCTCGAGCAGTGAGCGCGGGAACGGCGTGCGCTCGCGCATGATGCAGATCACGTGAAAGGGTCTGAGGCGCGTGGCGAGCGCGGTCTCGTCGGCGAGATGATCGTGGAACACGGTAATCTCAACGTCGCCTGCGATGGGCGACCAATCTGCGATCGCGAGCGCCGTGTGCTCGTAGTCATCGAGGATTGCGAGCTTCTTCGTCGATTCGAGCGCGGATGATTGCTTTGCCGACATGCTCGCCGGATGATGAACGTTGGCACGAGCCTCGGCAACCTCGCTGACGTCACGACATGAACGCGGCCACGAAAGCCCAGCTGCAGATCCATTTCTGCGTGCTGCTGTGGGGATTCACGGCAATCCTCGGCAAGCTCATCACACTGCCGGCGTTACCCCTCGTCTGGTGGCGCATGGTCTTGGTCGTCATCGTGCTTGTGTTCGTGCCGCGCGTCTGGCGCGCGCTGCGCACGATGTCGCTGCGGCTTTGCTTGGCGTACGCGGGCATCGGCGGAATCGTCGCGCTCCATTGGCTCACGTTCTATGGCGCGATCAAGCTCGCCAATGCCTCGGTTGCCGCGACCTGCATTGCACTTGCGACCGTATTCACCGCGCTCGTCGAGCCTTGGCTCACGCGCGGGCGTTTTTCGCGGCGCGATTTGGCGCTCGGCATTGCCGTGCTGCCGGGCGTCGCGCTCGTCACGGGCGGCGTGCCGGCGAATATGCGGCTCGGCATCGCCGTCGGCGCATTGTCGGCGCTGCTCGTGGCGATTTTCGGTTCGCTCAACAAACGCTTCGTCCATCATGGCGAGCCGCTGACCGTCACGGCGCTCGAGCTCGGCGCGGGCGTGCTCGTGCTGACTGCGCTTGCGCCTTTGATGCCGCTTTTGTTCCCGCCGTTTGCCGGCGACGTATTCGCCGTCCCCGGACAGCGCGACCTGCTGCTGCTCGCGACGCTCGCGCTCGCGTGCACGCTCTTGCCGTTTGCGTTGTCGTTCGTGGCGCTGCGGCACATGAGTGCCTTCGCGGCACAGCTTGCGGTCAGCCTCGAGCCCGTATATGCGATCGTGCTCGCGATCGTGCTGCTCGGCGAGCAGCGCGAGCTAACGCCGTTCTTCTATTTCGGCGTAGTGATCATTCTCGGCGCCGTGCTCGTGCATCCAATGCTCAGCCGGCCGCGGCGTCTCAAGCACCCGGAAATCCTCGGCACCGCCGAAGCGAAGCAGTTGGTGGACTAGTACATCGATCTGCAGGTCGCGCTCGCGAGCCGCATGTGCCATGAGTCGCTGGGTCTTCGCAGCACGCATTCGCCCGACGTCAAAACGAGCTCGAAGCGCTCGGCCGTCGACTCGAGGACGCGCCCATCGAGCGGCCGATTCTCGAGCTCGCGAACCGGCGCGCGGTCGATGATGAGCACGTAGGTCTGCGTGAGCGCATCGTCCGCGATCGCGACCGGCGCTTGGCCGAGTGCAGCCGTGAGCGCGGCGCGCAGCTCCGCGCGGACCGCGTCGGTCGGAGCGACGAGCACGGCCGGGCGTTCCTCGTCCGCGGCGAGATGACCGCAACCCGCCGCGATCGCGAGCGCCAAGAATGCGGCGGAAACACGGTGCATGGCTCAGCGCAAGAGAATGCGGTTCTCGCGCAACGGCGATTTGCGGATTTCGCCCTCGGCCGCAGCGAGTGCGTTGCTCGGCTTCGACATCCCCGGGCCGCCGAGGCCCGACGGCGCGGGGCACGACGCCTGGCCGCCGGTGCGATAAGCGAGCGCCGCCGCAAACCGCGACTCGTTGGCATCGCCGAGCGCGTGCGTGAAGTCGTCGGCGACCGAGCAGCCGGGAATCGGCGTCGTCTGCGTGCCCACCGAGTTCTGCGCCGAGAAGCCGTCGGCATAGTCCCCGAATCCGAGCGCATTGACGCCTTGGAATTGAATCGTGAAATACGTCGTTCCGCAGTTGTCTTCGGGATAGAAGCCGTAGGGTTTTCCGCACGTCTTCGAGCCGATCTGCACGACCTCGACGCCGATGCCGCGCAAGCTGTTGATGATCGACTCGCTCGCCGAGCAGGTGTTCGGACCCGTGAGCACGAACACGCGCTGCAGCCCGAGCGTCGGCAACAGCTGTACGGGGTTCGCGAAGACGGTCGTATCCGCGAACGGGAACGGTTGTAGCGGCTGGCCCGTCACGGGGTTCGTGCTCGGATGCTTCGCGTTGAAGCGGATGTCTTCGAAAATGCGCCCCTGGATTTGCGCGGGCCCCGCGATCATATACGCAAGTTCACTCGCAATTGCGAGATAGCCGCCGCCGTTGTAGCGGATGTCGAGCACGAGGTCGACGACGTTGGCGTTGTCGAGGGTCGTGATCGCATCGATGAGCCCTTGCTCGGCCGTCAAGATGTGATCGTTGAAGAGCAGGTAGCCGACGGGTCCCGTCTGCGTCGCGATCGTGCGCACGTTCTGCACGGGCGTCAGCGTCACGTTCGTCGACGTCAGATTGACGGTCCGTATCGTGCCGGACAGGTCCTGAATCTGGAAGGTGTGGTTCTCGTTGGCATTCTCCGGATAAAGGCCGGCGACGATCGTATCGACGTTCGCTTGTGTCGGGCCGTTGACGAAATCGACGCCGTCGACCTGGAGCAAGCGTGCGCCGCGCGCGATGCTTGCGGCCGCCGCCGGCGAATTGGGCTCTATATACGCGACTACGGCATTGCGCGGCGGTGCGCCTGCGAGGATGACCCATTCGACGCCATAACCTGCGACGACGCCCGATTGTGACAAAGCGCGCCATTCGTCGGTCGTGTACGTGAAGTGGAACTTGTCCTTCGGCGCGCCCGAGGCGGTCGTTTGCTCCGTCCTCAGCAGGTCGAAGTAGGCGCTCGTCGAGTAGAGCCCGGGATCACGGTCGACGATCTCGTTGTACCAAAGGTATAGGTCGTTGCTCCACGAGCGCAGCCAATTGTTCTCGTCGACCGTCGAGCCCTGGACGTCGAGGTAAGGCATCTGCGTCTCGGGATCGATGCCGAGGCGCGGAGATGCACACTCCGCATCGAAGTTCGCGGCCGGCTGAAAAACACCCGCCGTCCAGCCGGACGCGGCCGGGGGAGTCGAGCCGCCGTCGTCATCACTGCCTTTGCAGGCGGCGAGCAGACCCGCGAACGCGATCATCGACAACGTGGCAAGACGGGGCATGGACTGTGCGCACCTCCCGTGTACGGAAGGTTATCGCATCCTTACTGGGGTGCCTACGGCGGGACGGCACGTACCCCGCGTTCTGTGACGCAGTCGACACTCGGTGCGCAGGCGTTTTGGGGGGTTGGAGGGCAGAAGCGGCCGGTATCCGAAATCGTGGGGGAGGGGGATTCTGGAGAGCACCGGCCGACCCTGCCCGCTTCTGCTTAAGCAAACCCCGTGCCAGCCCCGCGAAGCTCTAAACGCGGCGGTGCCTTCAGGTTGCGTGCACCGTATTCAGGCGCAGTCCGCGGCTCCTGCACCAGAGAAGAGCGCCGGCGGCAGGTCGCGGCCGTCGCCTGTTCAGAAAACGTTCACGTTCGATGACTAGACTGGGAAGCATTCCAGGGTTCGCCCTCCCCAGGCGCCCCGGACACTTGCCCGGTCACCCCACCGGGCATTTTTTTTGTCGGCCATAAGTCCCCGGCGCCGTCGGCGCGGACGAGATGCGACACGAACTGCCGCGTCGCGCGTTCCCAGGTCCGCTCGAGAGCTGCGCGCCGACACTCGTCGCGCGAGATCGACAGCGCCGCGAGGGCCGCCTTGGCGAGGTCGGCGTCGAGACTGCCCGTGCGGCCCTGTGCGACGACGTCGATCGGGCCCGTGACGGGATACGCGGCGACGGGGGTTCCACACGCCATGGCCTCGAGCATGACGAGCCCAAAAGTGTCGGTGCGGCTTGGAAACACGAAGACATCGGCGGCCGACAGGCACCGCGCGAGCTCCGCGCCGAACTTGTAGCCGAGAAATCGCGCAGTCGGAAACCGGCTCTGCAACCGCGCGAGATCGGGACCGTCGCCGACGACGACTTTCGTGCCGGGCAGGGCCGCGCCGAGATAGGCCTCGAGATTCTTCTCGATGGCAACGCGGCCGGCATAGATCCAGATCGGACGCGACCACTCGAAGTAGTCCCGGTCGTAAGGGCGGAAGACCGCGGTGTCGACGCCCCGCGACCAAATCACGACGTTGGCAAAGCCGTGCGTAACGAGATCGCGGCGCTGGTGCTCCGTCGCCACGAGCGTGCGCCGCGCGCGGCCGTGATGGCGCCGCAAGTACGCGTACGACCACGCTTCGGGGATCGGCACCCGCGCGCGTACGTACTGCGGGAACTGCGTGTGGTACGACGTCGTGAAGTCCAATCGCTCGCGCACGCAGTAGCGCCCCGCCGCGATGCCGAGGGGGCCTTCGGTCGCGATGTGGATCGCATCCGGAGCCGCATCCTCGAGCGTTGCCGCAAGGCGTCGACCCGGCAGCACTGCGAGCCGGATCTCCGGATACGTCGGGCAGGGGACGGTCAAGTATTGATCGGGCGTAATCGCGACGACCTCGTGCCCGAAATCTTCGAGGCATTTGCCCGTACGTGTCAGGGTCGTTACGACGCCATTGACCTGTGGGCGCCACGCGTCCGTGACGATTGCAACCTTCATGGGAGCCCGGAGGTTAGGCAGACTTTCTTAAGTTTTCATTACAGAAGATTCCATAACCTACAGATGTTGAAAGAAAAACGTAAACAAAGTGCCATCGGACCGTCATGTGGCGGGCGCAACCTGTGGCCCTTGAATGAATCGATCGAGGGGCACCTGCATGGACTCACGCGTAGCCCTGGCATTTCAAAGGATTGACCGGGCAGAGCTCCGGTTCTGCCGCTATCTGAACTCATCGAGCGGCTTCGTCGCGATCCGCACGCTGTTCCGCGCCGTGAGCTGGCTCGGCGACGGGTGGATCTGGTACGCGTTGATCGCCGCCCTGCCGGTCATCTACGGCGCCGAGGGATGGATCGCCGCGGCGCAAATGGCTTTGACGGGCGCGTTCGGTGTGGCGGTCTACAAGATCGTCAAGCGGCACGCAGTACGCGAGCGGCCCTTCATCACCCACGCGGCGATCAGCTGCGCGGCTGCCCCGCTCGATCGGTACAGCTTCCCTTCGGGCCACACGCTGCACGCCGTCTCGTTCACGATGCTCATGGCGAGCCATTTCCCGGAGTGGTCTGGGCCCCTCGTCGCCTTCACCGGGCTCGTCGCGCTCTCGCGCGTCGTGCTCGGGCTCCACTACCCGACGGACGTCGCCGCCGGCGCGTTGCTCGGCGGCGGGATCGCCTTCATGAGCTTGCGTCTTGCGCCGCTCGTCGGCACCTAACGTCCGAACCGTTCCCAGAGCACGAGGCCCCAGACGAGCGCCGTGAGCACAAGGCTCACGAACACGGCCGCGGAGCCCAAGTCTTTGGCGCGGCCAGAGAGCTTGTGATGATCGGTGCCCACGCGATCGACGACGGCTTCGACGGCGGAATTCAATAGCTCGACGATGATCACGAGCCAACAGGTGCCGACCAAGAGCGATCGTTCGACGGCCGTCTGGCCGACCCAAAAAGCCGCCGGCGTGAGCACGGCTGCGAGCGCGCACTCTTGACGGAACGCGGCTTCGTTGCGCCAAGCGGCGCGCAGGCCCGCGAACGAGAAGAAGGTCGCGTTGACGAGGCGGCGGAAACCCGTGTTGTTCGCATTGGCCATGCAGGCGCAGCCCGAAGCTTTTGCGCGCGCATACTACCAGGTTGCCGCGAAGCGCAGCTCAGGCGGCTTTTCGAATCGGGGAGGATATGCGCACCGCGGAAGTCGTAGCGAGCTCCGTCCATTGGCGCAGCGCCAGCTCGCCGCTCGGGCTTTCGACGAGCGCGGTGCAGCTCTCGACCCAATCGCCGTCGTTGCAGTAGGTCAAGCCGTCGCGTTCGATGATGTCGGCGATGTGGATGTGCCCGCAGATGACGCCGTCGACGTTCGCCTCGCGAGCGGCGTTGAGGCACGCGCTCTGGAAACGACTCACATACCGGGCGGCGCCGGGGACGCGCATCTTCACGCTCTGGGCGAGCGACCAGTAGGGCCGCCCGAGGAGCTCGTTGACGGCGTGGTTCAAGTAGTTGAGCGTCGAGAGCACTCGGTATCCGAGATGCCCGACCGCCGCGGCCAGGGCGCCGCACTTGAGAACGCCATCGAACTCGTCCCCGTGAAGCACGAGGAAACGCTTGCCGTTTGCGGTCGTGTGGACGAGCCGCTGCTCGATCTCGACGGGGCCTAAGTTGACGCCGACCAGAGCGCGGAAGTCCTCATCGTGATTGCCGGGCACGTAGAGCACGCGCGTGCCGTCGCGGCTCATCGCGAGGATTCGGCGCAGGACGTCCGTGTGGGCGCGCGGCCAGAAGAAGCTGCTGCGCAGCCTCTTGACGTCGATGATGTCGCCGACCAAGTAGAGCGTGTCGCAGCGCGTATGCGCCAAGAAATCGAGCAGCAGTCCGGCGCGGCAAGCCCGCGAGCCCAAGTGGATGTCGGAGAGCCAAACGGTTCGATGATGTTCGATCTGATTCATATTCAAGAGATTAAGCGCGATGCATGAAGCTTTCGTTGCAGTTTGTTGGACAATTGATTGCAATCGCGGAGCATTTAACGGAAGCCGAGACTCGGCCGTCACCGTTTCTTAACAATCGCCCCGCAGAATGCGCGCGATGTCGAATTCCTCGCGCCCGCCTCGCGTGCTGATGCTCTCGGACGTCTACTTCCCTCGCGTCAATGGCGTCTCGACCTCGATCCAAACCTTTCGCAGCGCGCTCGAAACCGCGGGATGCCAGACGCTGCTGATCGCCCCGGAGTACCCGGCCGCTCGCATGGACGAGCCGGGCATTACGCGCGTGCCGTCGTGGCAGGTGCCGTTCGATCCCGAGGACCGGTTGATGGGCCGCAGAGCCCTCGACCGCGCCTGCCGGTCGCTCGAGGGCCAGTTCGACCTCGTGCATATCCAGACGCCGTTTCGCGCCCATCAGGCCGGAGTGCGTCTCGCCCGCCGCCTGCAGCTACCCGTCGTCGAGAGCTACCACACGTATTTCGAGCACTACTTCCATCACTACATGCGTTACCTGCCGCGCGCCTGGCTCGCTTTCGCGGCGCGGTCGTTGTCGCGCCGCCAGTGCAATGCCGTCGATGCGGTCATCGCGCCTTCGCGATCCATGGCCGACGCACTCGCGGCCTACGGAATTCGCGGCGACATTCGCGTCATTCCGACCGGCCTCGACTTCGAGCGCTTCCGGGGCGGCGACGGCGCGCGGTTTCGCGAACGTTTCGGCATCGAGCCGGGCCGGCCCGTCGTGCTGACCGTGAGCCGCGTCGCGTTCGAGAAGAACATCGAGTTCCTGATCGACGTGCTCGAGCGGGTCCGCCGGGCCGTGCCGGGCGTGTTGATGGTGATCGCCGGAGAAGGGCCGGCGCTCGATAGCCTGCGGCGAGCCGTCGACAGCCGTGGGCTTGCGGCCAATGCGCGCTTCGTCGGCTATTTGGACCGCGGGAGCGATCTGCTCGACTGCTACAAGAGCGCCGACGTTTTCGTATTTGCCTCGCGAACCGAGACCCAGGGACTGGTCGTGATCGAAGCCATGGCGCTCGGCACGCCGGTCGTTTCGACGGCCGTCATGGGCACGAAAGACGTGTTGCACGGCGCGCGCGGCGCACTCGTCGTCGACGAGGAGGAAAACGATTTCGCCGCTGCCGTGACGCGGGTTCTGACCGACCGCGCCATGCGCGATTCCTTGGCGGAGCAGGCAGCTACGTTCGCAGCTCGGAATTGGTCGAGCCAGGCGACTGCCGAGCGTATGCTCGACCTCTACGCGCACGTGCGCGCACAGAGGGTTATGAGCTCTTCGGTCGGGCTCGCAACGCGCTGAAATCGATGTCGAGCGGGCGGTGGAGATGCCGGCTCGACAATGACCGCTGGAACGCCGCGCGATCCATCTCGTCGATGAGATCGGTCAGCGAAGTCGCGATCTCGCTATGATCCGCGATCGCCTGATCCGCGATAGGATTCTCGTGCCGAGGTTCGTTTTCTGCGGCCATTCGATTTTGTTTTGCACGAAACGGAGCCCGGATCATATTCGACGAGTGGCGGGCTGCGAAGCCTAGGCGCGGCGAAATATCGGTTAATACGTAGCAAAGCCGCATAACTCCCGAAAATCTATCGAAAACAAGATTAGCGGCGTTCATCGAACCGTAACACGGTGGGTGCGCAGTTGAGCCATTTCCCGCAAATCGCGCCGCGCGCGCAGGCGTCACTCGGTCTGCTCGCTGTGCAGCGTCGGTCGATCGAACGGAAACTCTTCGCCGCGAACGCGCGGGTCGGTGAGCCCGGTCGTCAGAAAAGCGCGAATATCGGCTTCGGTGACTGTGCTCATGTTGAACGTATAGATGCCGGCGCCCGGAATCCCGTCGCGATCGGGCAGTACAGGGCCCGTGCGATAGAAGCTGATGGCGGCGCCGAGAGTTGCGAACTCGCCCGTGTGCATGAATCGGGCGCGCAGACCCGAGTTGCGCAGGCTCGGAACCCGCATCTCGCCCGCATCCTCGGGATCGCCCGTGACCGCTTCGCGACCGCGGTCGTACTCCGAGCGCCTGAGGCCGATGTTGAAGAACTCGTTGTTCGTGAACAGCGGCGGCGTGTGGCACTTGAGACAATGGAAATCCGCGAGCGCTTGCAAGCCGAAGCGCTCCGTCGGTGACAGCGCCGACTCATCGCCCGCCGCGTAGCGGTCCCACGGCGTCTGATCGGCAACGAGCGTGCGCTCATAGGTCGCGATGGCGAGCGCGATGCGCACCGGCGTAATTGCGGCATCGCCGAATGCGGCCGCAAAGAGTCTTCCGTAGCTCTGGTCTCTTGCGATCGCTGTGGTGACGTCGGCGGGCAGGTTCGTTGCGAGCGCGAGCGGGCGAGCACGCTCGAGCTTGCCTGTTACCTCGGGCCAGCGCTGGCCGGCCTTCGCCATCTCGGCGGGATTCGCGAGCGTCGCGATGATCTGCGACTCGAGGCTTCCGCCCGTCGCGATCGCGATCGATCCCGTCGTGGGGTCCTTGAATTCCCCGCTCGCGCGGCCGTCCCAGAACACTGCCGATGCCCACAGCGCACCGAAGAACGAGGGGGTTCCGCGTGCCGTGACTTGCGGCCCGCGCCCGAATTTGGCGTCGTCGATCGGCCGCCCGCGCGAGTCGAGCGCGACGATGCCCGGTGAGCCGTGGACATCGTCGATCGTGCCCGGATCCGTGCCCGGATTCACGCCGTTGCGTGCGTCGGCGCCGCCCCAGGCCGGGCGATGACAGGTCCCGCAGGCGACCGAGTCGTCGCTCGAGAGCTGTTCGTCCCAGAAGAGAATCTTGCCGAGCACGCGCTTCTCTTCCGTGATCGGGTTCTCCGCGGGCACGGGCACGGGCGGCAACTCCGCAGCGGCGCCGATGCCGACGAGGAGCCCGAGCGCAAAGAGGAAGTGAGCTGCCTTCACCCTAGGCGACGACGCGGTTGCGACCCGCGTTCTTCGCAGAATAAAGACGCGTGTCGGCCTTGCTGATGACGGCCTGCACGGATAGTCCTGCCATGCAGGCCGCGATGCCGAAGCTGATCGTGACTTTGCCTTGCAACCCGAGCGCGTTCCAGGGATGGGATTCGATTTCGGTGCGCAGTTGCTCGCAGGCCTCATGCGCTTCGGCGACCGAGGTATCGGGGAAGCAGATTAGAAACTCTTCGCCGCCGTACCGCGCGATCACGTCGCTTTCGCGACACCGTGCACGCAAGACATCGGCGACGCGCCGGAGGACCTCGTCGCCGGTCGCATGCGAGTGGCTGTCGTTGATCTGCTTGAAGAAATCGATGTCCGCGAGCGCAATGGATAGCTGTTGCGGGGCGCGGGCGCTGCGCGCGAGCTGTTGCTCGAGATAGGCGTCGGCGTAGCGGCGATTGTAGAGTCCCGTGAGGTTGTCGCGCGTGGCCTGAAGCTCGAGCTCACGCGTCTTCTGCTCGAGGTTCTTCGTTCGTTTCGCGACGAGCGACTCGAGCTTATGGCGCAAGGTGGCGAATTGGCGCAGCGCGAGCATGCCGGCGATGAGCACGCCGAGCAAGAGCGCAAAGATTGCGCTGTCGAGGCGCGTGTAGACGAGCGCGACGAGCACGGCCGTCGCGCCGGAGCCGAGCTCGAGCGCGTATGAGAACGAGCTGAAAAAGCCGCTGAGGCTGCGGCCGCGCAGATACAGGAGGCCGAGCATGCCGAGGTCGTTGAGAACTTGCATGCAGAGAACGAGCGCGAGCAACGCGAATACGAGCGGAGCCGATAAGTCCGTGAGCGGTACATCGCCCCCGAGCGCCGTATACAGATGGCCCGAAGCAAGGATGATCAACGTCATGATCCCGGCGTTGTTGAGCGCGGCGAAAACGACGTTGGTCAGCGGGGTGTCTTTCCAAAGCCGGTGCCAGGGATAGAGCAGGGACGCAAGGCCGTTGATTGCCGCTGCGGGAACGGGGCCGAGCACGAGAATGCTCGCGACCTGGGCGACGCGATCGAAGGAGTAGTAGCCGAAACGCGGATGTCGATAGCCGATGCTGATCGTGACGAGCCCGTAGACGAGGAAGAAGAGCGATTCCCCGGGGCCCGCGCGCGTCAGCGCGCCGGGATCGAGGCTCACGGCGAACGCGAGCAAAGCGACGGCAGCGGTGAACACTGCCGCGGCGTAGATGCGTTCGGCGCGGCCCCACGCGGTGGCGCGCAGGGCCCGCATTCGCTGGGTCGAAAACTCTTGGGGCTCGACCTCATCCATACTCCGACGATAACACGGCACCGCGGCGGCGAGGGCGACGTGGCTCACGGCTGCGAGCGGCGTTCGGTAGAATACGCGCCGCGGCCGGCGCGGCCAGAGCTCCATCACGAACGGGAGAAATCATGTCGGATATGCCGGCTCTCAAGGCTACGGATGCGGAAATCTATGCCTTGATCCACGAGGAAGAACGGCGCCAAGACCAATCGATTCGGCTCATCGCCTCGGAGAACTATGCGTCCTCGGCCGTCATGGAGGCCACCGGCTCCGTGCTCGCGAACAAGTACTCGGAAGGGTATCCGGGGCACCGCTACTACGAAGGTCAGCAATACGTCGATCAAATCGAGGCGCTCGCGATCGAGCGCGCCAAGGCTTTGTTCGGCGCCGCGCACGCCAACGTGCAGCCCTACTCGGGCTCGCCCGCCAATCAAGCGGTCTATATGGCTCTGCTCAAGCCGGGCGATACGGTCATGGGCTTGGGGCTGCCGTTCGGCGGGCATTTGACCCACGGCTGGAACGTTAACTTCTCGGGCATCCTGTACAACGCCGTTCAATACGACGTCGACGCGAAGACGCACCGAGTCGACCTGAACAAGGTCGAGGATCTCGCGCGGCGCGCGCGGCCGAAGATGATCATGTGCGGCGGCACCGCGTATCCGCGCGTGTGGGATTTTGCCGGGTTCGCCGCGATCGCAAGCTCAGTCGGCGCGACGCTCGTCGCCGACATCGCCCACATCGCCGGGCTCGTCGTCGCCGGCGCTCATCCGCATCCATTCCCGCACGCGCACATCATCACGACGACGACGCACAAGACGCTGCGCGGCCCGCGCGGCGGCATGATTCTCTCCGACGGCACGTTCGCAAAGGAGATCGACCGGGCCGTCTTCCCGGGTCTCCAGGGCGGGCCGCACGACCACACGACGGCCGCGATTGCGGTCGCGCTCAAGGAGGCGGCGACACCGGAGTTCAAGCGCTACGCGCACCAAGTCGTCGCGAACGCCAAGGCGCTCGCCGCGGAGCTTCTGCGTCACGGCCTCAGGCTCGTCTCGGGCGGCACGGACAATCACCTCATTCTTATCGACGTGACGCCGCGCGGCATCAACGGCAAGCCGGCCGCACGGGCGCTCAGCAAGGCCGGCATCGAGTGCAACTACAACACCGTGCCGTTCGATCCGCGCAAGCCCATGGATCCGAGCGGGCTGCGCATCGGCACGCCGTCGGTGACGTCGCGTGGCATGAAAGAGAAGGAGATGGTCGCGATCGCGGACTGGATCGACCGCGTCATCGACGCCGCGGACGACGAGCGCACGCTCGCGAAGATCCGCGCGGAGATCGCCGAGTTCTGTAAAGCGTTTCCGGCGCCCGGGATCGCCTATTAGCGTGGGAGCAGCTTTGCTGTGGGAGCGGCTTTAGCCGCGACTCTGGTATCGTATCGGGAAACTCTGCGGAGGCGGCGACGATGAATTGGCGAGTGTCCGGGGCGTCCTGCGCTGCACTGGCTGCTTTGTTGGGCACTGCCGCACCGGCCCATGCGGACCCGGCACTTGCCGACGCCGCGATGAACAACGACCTCACGACCGTGCATTCGCTGCTTACGGGGCACATCGACGTGAACGCGACGCAGGCCGACGGCATGACGGCGCTGCACTGGGCGGCGCATCTCGACAACGTCGCGATGGCCGACGAGCTGCTGCGCGCTGGCGCGGATCTACGCGCTGCGAACCGCACGGGCGCGACACCGATGTACCTCGCGACCGTGAACGGCAGCGCCGCGATGATCGAGCGCCTGCTCGCCGCCGGCGCGGACGCGAATGCGGTGCTCACGCCCACGGCGGAAACCGTGCTCATGCTCACGGCGAAAACCGGCAATCCACGCGCGGTTCAAGTGCTTCTCGATCACGGCGCCGACGTCAATGCCCGCCAGGCGCGGCAGTTCACGGCATTGATGTTCGCGGCATCCGAAGGGCACGCGGCGGTCATCAAGGCGCTGCTCGCGCGCGGCGCTGATGCTTCCGCAACCACGGCCGCGTCGACGAAGCCCGAGCGGCGCCCGCCGGGCGGCATGACAGCGCTTTTGTTCGCGGCGCGCGAAGGACACGACGAAGCGGCGCGCGCGCTCCTCGACGGCGGCGCCGATGTCAACCAGACGGGCGCCGACCAGACGAGCCCGCTTCTGATCGCGCTCCTCAACGGCCACTACGGCCTCGCCGAGATGCTGCTCGAGCGCGGCGCGGATCCGAATCTCGCCGACGTGAACGGCCGCGCGCCGCTCTACGCGGTCATCGATTTGCGCAACCAGCAGTGGTCGCAAGTGCCGCCGCCCGTGCTGCCGCAAGCCGAGCACATGGCGATGATCGAACGGCTCGTCACGGCCGGCGCGAATCTGGAGCAGAAGCTCACGGGCAAGATCGCGCACCGCGGCTCGTTCGACATGCGTTGGACCGAGCTCAAGGGCGGCACGCCGTTCTTGAGAGCCTCGTGGAACGGCGACATCGAGGTCATGCGGTACCTGCTCGCGCAGGGAGCGGATCCGAACGTCGTGACCGACAAGGGCGAGACGGCGCTGCTCTTGCTCGCGGGTGCGGGCTGGCCGCTCGGTCAGGGCTACATCCGCACCGACGGCGAGATCGAAGCCGCGCTCGATCTGCTCGTCGACGATCTCGGCATGGACGTGAATGCTGCGACGACCGAGGGAATCACGGGCGTCATGGCCGCTGTGTTCAAAGGCACCAACGACGTCATTCAGTATCTAGTCGACAAAGGCGCGCGGCTCGACGCCAAGGACAAGAAAGGCCACAGCGTTCTCGACTGGGCCCACGGTATCGCCGCGAATGAAGGCCAGCCGCCGCGCCCGCAGCCGGAATCCGAGGCGCTGATCCGTAAGCTCATGGAGGAGCGTGGCGTCACGATCGCCGCGCTCTAAGCACGGCCCACGCCGACTTTTAGGCGAGCGTGGCCGATTCTTCAGGGCGCGAGCTCGAGCTCGACGTGGACCTCGACGTTCTGCCCGACCCAAGAGGTGTCATTCCAGCCTTGCCCGACTTTGAAGTCGAAACGATCGATCGTCATCTTGCCGTCGAGCTTCGAGGTGCCGCCGCTCGCGCCCGGCGCGAACGTGAACGCGAGCCTCGCGGGTTTCGTGGTGCCTTTGATCTCGAGCTGGCCGGCCGCCTCGTATGAGCCGTCAGCGAGCTTCGTGATGCTTTCCGACGTGAACCGTGCCTGCGGGTACTTCGGACTATCGAACCAATCGGACTCACGCAGCGCCGAATCCCGGTCGTGATCGCGCGTATTGACTGTCGCGGTGTCGACGGTGCCGACGATGCTGCCATGCTCGGGAGCGCTCGGATCGAAGCTCACGGCCGCGGTGAAAGTTTGGAACCGGCCGTTGAAACGGCTCCCTTGCTGCTCGGCTACGAAGCCGACGGAGCTCGTCTCGGGCACGAGCGTCCACTCTGCGGCGAGCGCGCTCGCTGCCCACGTCACGACCGTTGCGGCGAGGAGCCACGCGCTGCGAGTTTTGAGATTCATCGCGATTTCCGCCTTTGCTGAATGAGTTTCCTGAGCATTCATTTTATCGAGTGGCACGCGCCGCGCAACGGCGCGGTTCAGCACCCGTTCAGAATCGCGCCGAGCGGCTCGTTCGCGTTTAGTCAATCGCGTCCGACTCAGTCCCGCGACAGGAAGAGCCGCAGCACGTACCAGAACATGAGCGCGATCGACGCGAAGAGCTCGAGCGCCGCGCCGACGTAGCGATCCTCGGGGTAATGATGCAGGACGTTCGACGTATCGTAGAGCACGGCGGCGCCAGCGAAGCCGATCATCGCGACCGAGAACCATGTGCCGAGCTCGAAGCCGAACAAGACGCCGCCGGCGATCGCAACGAGCGCGAGAATGCCGCCCCACATCAGGAGCCCGCGCAGGAACGAGAAATCCTTGCGCGTCATGAACGCAACGACCGTGAGACCCCCCGTGCCGAGCAGCGTGACGCCGGCCGCGCTCTCGATGACCGCCGGCTGCTTCAGCACCGCGATATACAGGAGCGGCACGAAGATGATGGCCTCGGCGACGACGAAGCCCGCGAGCGCCAAGTATTGAACCGGCTTCGACTCGACGCGGTGTGCGACATGGCTCGCGAGCCAGCCGACGACCATGAACGCACCGAGGATCAGCAGCCAGTTCATGCTCAGCATGCGCTGGGCGAGCCCTTGCGCCATGCCGTTGCCGAACAGATAGGATTCGATGGCGGCGAAGCCCAGAATCGCGAGGGCAACGTGCCCGTAGACGCGCCAAATGAACGTGGCGCGCGCGTCCGTGCCGAGCGCAGCGACCGGCGTATGCGTTTGTACGGCTTGCATGACGAGCTCCCGCGGCTGGTTTAGATGCCGGGATTCTAGCAAACCGCTTCACGGCACAGCGTGAGATCCGTTTCGCCGCCGCAAGTCGGCACGCCGCGCCCCTATAATGACGTGACAGAACGACGGTAAAGGCCTTATGTCGACCACGCTCGAGACCAAGATCCTGAGCAAGAAGTTCGTGATCACGGCGGAGATCGTGCCGCCGCTGTCGGGCAGCCCTGCGGCGCTTCTCGCCGAGGCCAACCTGCTGCGTTCGGGCGTCGATGCGATCAATGTCACG
>DATBLZ010000043.1:0-14850 GCA_036555065.1 Gammaproteobacteria bacterium | reverse complement strand
TTGCGCGGCGAGAGCAGCCTGCCCGCGCCGAAGCTCTCGCTCGGCGCTGCCGCGCTTTGAGCTCTCGGGTCCTGTTGGCCGCTTCCACCAAGCGCGTCAGGCGGCGCGCGGGAAGTGCACGCGGAAAACGACGCCGCTCCCGTCCGGCAGATCGTCGGCCGTGACGCTCGCGCGATGGAACTTCGCAATCAACGCGACGATGTAGAGGCCGAGCCCGAGATGCGGCCGCCCGTCGCCGTGCGCGCGCACTGAGACGAGCGAGTCGAAGAGCTGATGACGCATCGTCGAGGGCAGCGTCGGCCCGCGGTTCGTGATGCCGAGGACGAACGCTTCCGCGGTTTCGGCAACTTCGAGCGCGATCGTGGATCCTTCGGGACTGAAGCTCGCGGCGTTCTCGACGAGCTTGTCGAGAAGCTGCGCGACGAGCTCGCTCGAGCCCCGCACGAGCGTTGGACTCGCTGGCACGTTGCACGCAATGACTCGGCTGCGATAGACGTCCTGGTACGCCGTCGCGCACGTGCGCACGACGTGGGCGAGATCGAAAGTTTCGACTTGCGTGTCATTGATCGCCTGCTCGATGCGCGTCGCGGCGCTCATCGCAACGAGTATCGAGTCGAGCCGCGCGGCGCCATCGCGCAACCGCGCGAGGTATGGAGCGGCCCCGGGGTTCTTCGCCTCGTGCTCTAGGTTGTCGAGCGATGTCGAGACGATCGCGAGCGGCGTGCGCAGCTCATGCGTGAGCTTCGCCGCCAACGTCCGCAAGTACTCGGTGTAGTCACGCAGTCGGCCGAGCGAGGTACCGAAGCTCCGCGTGAGATCACCGAGCTCGTCGCGCGCCGCGCCGCCGGGCAACGTGACGTTGATCCTGCCTTCGGGACCGAGCGCCGTTTCGGCGGCGCGCGCGAGGCGCCGAATGCGAAAGGAGAGAAAACTCGCATACGCCAACAGCGCGAGCGTCGCGATCGAGCTGACCACGACCGTGAGCGTCACGAGCTCGAGCAGCGCGCGATTGGTCAGCGTCAGAATCGGGTCGCTTGCCTGCTCGAGGAGCACGGCGCCCTCGATCCCTCCGCTCGCGGCGCGCATCGGCGCCGCCGCTGCGACGATCGCGCTGCCATCAGGGCCCTCGCGATACCACGCGACCGCAGTTTCGCCGGCCAACGCCGCACGCAGCGCCGCGTCGGAAATGCGGCCGGCCGGCCTCTCGAGATCTGCGTAGGGGACGTCGTCGCGCTCGAGCACATAGCGAAAGAACCGGTCGGCAAGGCCGTCCCCTGCGCCCACGGAGGGCGTCGGCACGACCCGGCCCGTGTCCGCGATGACCCAGCCGTCGCCATCGAGGACCCTGAACCGGTCTCCGGCCCGCGCGAACTGGTCGAGCAGCATTTGCACTCCGGCACGCCGGTAGACGAAGGGCCCCGCCTCCGCGCCCTGCGAATCCCAGGTCGCTGCAACCGTCGCCGTATATCCTGCGGGGCTCTGGTCGACGTCGACGACTGCGACCCCGAGCGCGGTGTCGACGAGGCCGAGCGGCACGCGAACCTCGACGCTGAACCCTGCACGCGTCTCGGCCCAACTGCCGACGACACGATCCTCGAATCGCCCGAGCGGGGCAAATAGCGGCGGCTCGGTGTGCTCGGCGCGGAATCCGCCGGGTGCGCTCGACAGCAGCAACAGCCAACGCGGCGGCTCGGCGGCGTTCTTGAGCAGCAGCACGATCCGGTCGCCGTGCGGCGGCCGGCCGGGCACCCTTTGATAGACGACGTCGTCGTCATCGACCTCGATGAAGAGATAGGCAAACCGGTCGTAAGTGCCGGCCACGACGCGCTCGGCGGGACCAATGGCAAGATCGACCGATGCGGTGAGCGCCCAGTCGTCGCGGCGGCCATCGAGGTCGGGGCTCGACCGCAGCGCATGCGCATAGATGGCGTTTCCCGACGTTCGCAGCGCGGCCGGGAGCCCGGCCGCTGCGCCCGCGCCGAGCTGCCGCTCGAGCGCGCCCGCAACGGTCCCGACGCTACCGAGCAGCGACGCCTCGAGCGTGCTACGCAGCGCCCCTTCCATCTCCTCGACGAAGCGTAAGGCCGCCCACGGCAGTGCGAGCGTCAAAAGTCCGATGGCGAGCAGCTGAACGCGAAGGGACATTTGTCGTCACGCGACGAGCTCGTCGGCGTCAATTGCCTCGACTGATCGAAAACGGAACGGCGCCCATGACCGCAAACGGCAGCACCCGCGGCGGCTTGCCGCCGATACCGAGATCCCCGGAGAGCTCGTAGGGCAGTGCATTGTCGGGCCCTTGCACGAACGAAGAGAGCCGCGCCGGCGAAGCGACGCCGTCGGTCTCAAGATCGACGCGCACGGTCTGGCGGCCCGAGCCCGCGACCGTCGCTGTCGTCGCCGAGCGGCCGTTGAGGTAACCCTGCCCAGCGAGGCGCACGGAGTAGCGGATTTCGAGCACGGGAATCGCCTCTTCGTTCGGGTTGCTGATCAGGAACGTCAGCGCGAAGTGCTGCTTGTCGGCAGTGGACTCGAGCAACGTGAGGTTGACGAGCTCGACGGCGGGTGGATCGGCGCCGAGCGGCACACCGGCACACCCCGCGAGCCCAAACCCACCCACGATCGAGAAACACGAGAGCAGCAGGCGGTGCCTCGATAGCGTTACCGCACGGCGTTCAACATCCACCATTAGTGCCCCCAATTTAGCGTTCCCAATCGGCGCTGATGACGCGCCAGTCTCCGCTTTCTCTCACGAGCTCGAGATCGATGCCATAGAAGTCGCCATCGACGTCGAGCAGCGCAGACCCTTCGCGCTTACCGACGAGCGCGGCCTGCAACTTCACGGTCGCGGCGTCGGAGCCCGCAAGCTCGATCGTCTCGATACGGCTTATGACCTCGATGGTCGTGTTGGTGAGGAAAATACCCCGAAGCACGTTGATGACGTCGTCGCGGCGCTGTCCGCGCCGATCGGCGTAGCTCGGCGAGATCGCGTCGCGGAAAAAGCCCGTGTCGCGCGCCTCGGCCGCCCTTTCGGCCTCGGCGAGGAACTCGCGGACCTCGGCTTGCGGATCGTCGGATCCGCAGCCGCCGGCAGCAGCGCCGAGCAAAGCGCTTAACGTGGGAACGAGCAGTCGGCGCATGTGGCCTCGCGACGATGAGTTTCTATAGCTGCCGCCCCCATTGTAGAGTACCGCGAGGAGCCAATGAGTGCGTAATCAAAGCGCAAGGCGCGTGGCAATTCTCGGCGGGATTCGAATCCCGTTCTGCCGCGCGCACACCGCCTATCGCAACGAATCGAACCTCGCGATGATGAGCGCGACGTTGCAGGCGCTCGTCGCGCGTTTCGGTCTGAACGGCCAACGGCTCGGTGAGGTTGCGCTCGGCGCGGTCATCAAGCACTCGCGCGACTGGAATCTCGCGCGCGAATCGACGCTGTCGTCGGGGCTCGCCGCCGAGACTCCTGCGGTCGACATGCAGCGCGCGTGCGGCACGAGCCTGTCGGCGGCGATATTGGTCGCGAGCAAGATTTCCTTGGGCCTCATCGACGCCGGTATCGCCGGTGGCACCGACAGCATCAGCGACATGCCGATCGTCTATCCCGACGCCTATCGAAGCATTCTGCTCGAGAGCGCGCGCGGTGAGACGCTGCTCCAGAAGCTCAAGCCGTGGCTCAGGCTGCGGCCGAAGCATTTCAAACCGGCGCTTCCGCACGTCGTCGAGCCGCGCACGGGCCTGTCGATGGGCCAGAGCATGGAGATCACCGCGAAGCAGTGGGGGATCACGCGCGCCGCGCAAGACCAGCTCGCGCTCGCGAGCCACCGCAACGCCGCGCAAGCCTACGCCGACGGCTTTTACAACGATCTCGTCATTGCGCATGCGGGCGTCACGCGCGACAACAACGTCCGCGCCGACACGAGCCTCGAGAAGCTCGCGCGCTTGAAGCCCGTCTTCGATCGCTCGCCGCAAGGCACGTTGACCGCGGGCAACAGCACGCCGCTGACCGATGGCGCGTCGGCAGTCTTGATCGCCTCCGAGCAATGGGCCGCGGAGCACGGCCGTAAGCCACTCGCCTATCTCACCTACGCGCGCGAGGCGGCCGTGGATTTCGTGAACCGCGAGGGTCTTTTGATGGCGCCCGCTTACGCGGTGTCGGCGATGCTCTCAGAGGCCGAGCTCAAGCTCCAGGACTTCGACTTCTATGAGATCCACGAGGCCTTCGCGGCGCAAACGCTCGCGACGCTCGCCGCGTGGGAGTCGGCCGAGTTCTGCCGCACGAAGCTCGGCCGCGACGCGCCGCTCGGCGCGATCGACCGCAGCAAGCTCAACGTCAAGGGCGGCAGCGTCGCCATCGGGCACCCGTTTGCGGCCACGGGCACGAGACTTCTCGCGACGCTCGCGAAGCTCCTCGCGGAACGCCGTCGCGGCCGCGGCCTCATCTCCGTCTGCACGGCCGGGGGCATGGGCGTCACGGCCATCCTCGAAGCGGCGTGAACGACCCGGGAGCACCCGTCGCTCCCACAAGAAAGCCATCCCAGCGATCAAGGCGCGGCGGCGTGCAGCGCGTAACCGACGAGCAACGGCAGCGTGAGCGCGCTCACGAGCGTCGACATGAGCACGATGCCCGCGATGTCGTCCGGATGGCGGTCGTACCGCGCGGCGAACAAGTAATTGAAAATCGCGGCCGGCATTGCGCCCTGAAGAATCAGGACGCCGCGCGCGACTCCTTCTAGCCCGAAGAGCTCCGCGATACCGAGCGCGACGGCGAAGCCGAGCACGAGCCGCGCCGTGCCCATGCCGACTGCAAACGGCAGCCGTTGTGCGCGCAAGCCACCGAGCGTGTTGCCGAGCGCGAGCAGCATCAACGGAATCATGAGATCGCCGAGAAGCCCGATCGTCGTGTCGATCCACGCGGGCAACGTGGCCCCTGAAACGAGCACGGCCGCGCCGATGACCGCGCCGTAGATGACCGGCGTCGTCGCGAGCGTGCGCCACGGCGAGGTTCGCGACTGCAGGAGTGGAGTCATCGTGAACTGGCCGACGGAGTTCGTGACAAACACGGCCACGGCGAGGCCCAAGCCCTCTTGACCGAAAGCGAACAAACAGAGCGGCAGGCCTAAGTTGCCGTTATTGCCGACTGCGAGCGCGGGCAGGAACGAACGCACGGGGAGCCGCAGGAGCCAAACGATCGCGAGTGCGGCCGCAGCCGTCGTGACGAACATCGCGATGGAGCTGCCGAGCATCGCGACGAATACGTCCATCGGCAACGTCAGGTGCGCGAGACTGTCGACAATGAGGCACGGGCCCGCGACGTTCATGATGACCCGCGCCACGAACTCGCGCTCGAACGGAAACCCGAGCACGCGCCACCCATATCCGACGAGTGCCAGGCAGAAAACCGGCAACAGAATGCCCGCGAGCTCGTTGATCATCTCTCGTCCCAGCTTCGAGTCTGCAAGAATAGACACTCCGAACCTTCCGGGGAATGCCGCGCGTATGCTGGGTCAGCTGCTCGAATTCGCGGTGCATGCACCGCGCAGCGTCGCGACGCTCGACGCCTACGAAGCGCTCGGGTTTCAGAGCCTCCCGGTCGCCGAGATCCCCGGAGCGCCGTTCGCGGCGATGTGGGATGGGCGAGCCACGCTCGGCCTACACGATACAGAGATCGACGGCATCATGCCGACGTTTGCGCGGTCCGAGCTCAAAGCGCACGCGCGAGCTCTGCAGGAAATGGGTGTCGAGCTCGAGCTCGCCGAGCTCGCCGCCGATCAATTCCATCGAATAGCGTTCCGCGATCCCTGCGGCTCGCTCGTGACGCTCGTCGAGGCGCGCACGTTCTCGCCGGCGCCGCGCGCAAGCGCTCACGTTTGCGCGTTGGGATCGTTCCTCGAGTGGAGCGTAGCGACGAGCTCCATCGAGGATTCCGCGGCATTCTGGGCACAGTTCGGCTTCACGCGGGTCGCTGCAAGCGAGGCTCCACACCGCTCCGTGCGGCTTTCGGGCCACGGTTTAGTCGTCGGTTTTCATGAGGTAGGCGCAAGCGCGACCGGCCTCACCTACTCCGCGCCGAGCCTCGCAGCGCGCATCGAGTATCTCGCGGCCAAGAACGTCCGCGTCGCGCGCCGCGCACCCTTTGCGCCGGCCGATGCCGCGGGTGCAACGCTCGTGCTGCCCGGGAAAACGACCATTTACTTGCAGGAACCTAGCGCTTGAGCGCGAGGCGCCTCACTGCACTGTGCGAACGCGCGCGATATCCCATTGCAGACGCGCATGCAGCGGGCTCGTGCGCGGGAAGTGCGTCAGCAGATACTGCATCTGATCCGCGAGCACTCTGCGGCCCTTGAGGTAGATGTATTCGGCGTACGTCGGCGTGAACGGCACCGCGACGAGCTCAAATCCCGCTTCCTCGGCCGTGCGCCCGCCTTTGTGGTTGTTGCAGCGGCGGCACGCGGCCACGACGTTGTTCCAGCTGTCCAGGCCGCCGCGGCTCATCGGCGTCACGTGATCGCGCGTGAGGTCCGAGACCGAGAACCGCGACGCGCAATACATGCAAATGTTGGCGTCGCGCCGGAACAGAGTGCGGTTGTTGAGCGGCGGCGTGTATCTATCGCGATTGCGCTCGATCGTGTGCGTATCGCCCGTAGTCGCGATGATGGAGCTGATGTCGATGACGCTGCGCAGCCCCGTGCGCGCGTTGTAACCGCCGCGCACGCTGTACAACGGCGAGCCGCAGCAGTAGGCGACCTGACCGCTGTGGTAGAGCGCGGCCGCGGCCTTGTAGTCGATCCATTCCAGGGGCATGCCCGCCACATCCGTGCGCAGCACTTCCTGAGAAAGCCTCTGAACTCCTAGCTCCATCCTTTACGGCCCAACGGGTAGCAGGCGCGCAAAGTGTCCCCGACTTGGGAAAAAGATTCAATGACCGCCGGCACAACCGCAACAGACCCAGGCCCTTTGCGGGGCCTGCGCGGCTACGGTCTGTCGGCTGGACGCAACCGACGCTCGCGGAGCATGCGCAGCTGCTCGGGGGATAGGTCGCGGAAGCGCTGCCTGAGCTCGAGGCGTTGCTCGGGCGTCAAGCGGCGGAAGTTCTGGTAAGTCTCGCGCAACCGCTGCCGCTCGTCCGGCGTCAGACTCCGGTAGGCGTCGTAACGCTCCCGGACCGCCGCGCGCTGCTCGTCCGTGAGCGACTGCCAGCGCGTGTAGCGGTCCCGCGCGAGCTCGCGCTCGCGGGGCTCCATGTCGAGCCAGCGCTGCGCGCCGCGTGCGAGCTGCTCCTGCCGCGCGGGTGCGAGGTCGCCCCATGCCTGCGCCTGACCGGCCAGCACGCGCTGTTGAGCCGCGCTCAAATCGTCCCACGCAATCCCGTCGGCGTGCGCGCTCGTCGCGAGCGCTGCGAGCCACACCGTCAAAACCATCGCTGCTAATCTATGCCTCATCGTTCGCCCCCTCGGGCTCGGCGTCCGTGCCCGTCTCGGCTCCCTGTTTACCGTCGGCCGGCGGAGCAACTTCCTCGTCGTCCTCCCACCCGGCCTCGATGACCCATTCCTCGTCCTCGGCCTGCCAGCTGCCCAGATACTCGAGAAAATCGAGCTCGGGCGCGGGAGGCTCGTCAGCGGCGCGTGCCGAGCCCACGAGCCCGGCGGCGGCGCCGATCATCGCGAGCAGCGCTCGCATCATCCGACTTCGTCGCCCGCAGGCGTAGGCTGCGGCAGCTCGCCTTGCTCCTCGAGCCACGCGTAGAACTCGAGTTCCTCGAGCATCTCGAACTCATCTTCTGCAAGGAGGAGCTCCAAATCGTTGAGCGCGGCCATTTCAACCGGCCGCTCCGGTGTGCCGCCGCCCTGCCAGACGGTGAGCACGACGATCGCCGCGAGCGCAACCGTGCCGACAGCCGCGACCCAACGCGGCGGCATGAGCAAAGTCGCAACGATGCTCGGGCGGCGGGCGTTCTCGAGCGCGCGGTTCCGCGCCTGCGCGAGCTTCGCGCGAGTGGGCCCGTCGAGATTCGCGACACTCGCATCGAACAGCTGCTTCGCGCGCTGCTCGAGATCTGCATCGGTCTTTCGTAATTCGCTCACTATTGCTCTCCCAAAAGCTCCCGCAGACGGCTCACTGCGCGCGAGTGGTGGGTCTTCACACTCCCCTCGGAGCACTCCATCGCGAGCGCCGTCGCCGCGACGTCGAGACCTTCGAACGTGCGCAGCATGAATGCTTCGCGCTGCCGCGCCGGCAACTGCTCGAGCGCCTTCGCAAGCGCGGCCAGAGACTCGTCCGCCTCGAGCTGCTCGAGGGGGTTATCCTCGCTCGGCCCTGGCACCGCCGCCATGGGATCCGTCTCATCCTCGTCATGGCCGCCGAAAAAGCTCAAAACGCGGTTGCGCACCGCGCGCCGCCGATGCCAATCCCGGATCCGGTTCTTGAGGATCCGATAGAACAACGGCCGCCACTCCTCGCGCGGCCGGCTCCGGTAGCGCACCGTGAGCCGGATCATCGCGTCCTGAACGATGTCGAGCGCCTCGTCGGCATCGCGAATCATCATGGCCGCTATCCTGAACGCGCGTTTCTCGACCTCGCGCAGGAACGCCTCGAGCTCGTGTCCCTGGTCCAGCGTCTCCTCCCTCTCGAGGCGCGTCGTGGGCAAAAACCGCAGCGCTACGTCCATGGGCCCCGACTCCCCATTGCCGGAATGCTGGGAGCACGCGCCGGCCGCAACACATTACCATTGCTCATGCCCGAAGATAACGCGGCGGCAGCATTGACGTTGACACGTCGGATGACCGCGCGGGGCCAAGCGCCAGGCCGGGTCGCGACATAATTCGTAAGCTCTGGATGACCGCCGAAACAACACTGATCCGCGTCGCCGTAGCCGTCCCACTCGATGAGGGTTTCGACTACCTCTGGACGGGCGCAGGCGAGCCGCCGGCCGCAGGCTGCCGCGTCCGCGTGCCGTTCGGCCGCAGTGAGCGCGTCGGTATCGTGCTCGAGCATCCCGCGACGACCGCGCTCCCACGCGCGAAGCTCCGCGCTTGCGAGGACGCGCTCGATACCGCTCCGGCCATCGCGACGGAGCTCCTCGACCTCCTGCGGTTCGCGGCCGATTACTATCATCACCCGATCGGCGAGGTCGTCAGGCACGCGCTGCCGGGGTTGCTGCGCGCGGGTGAGGCGCTAACGGCACCGCGAGAGCAAGGTTGGCGGCTCACGCCCTTGGGCCGCGCGCAAATGCACGCGCCGCGTGCGCCGCGCGGCGTCCGCCAAGCCGCCGTGCTCCGCGAGCTCGCGAGCGAGAGCGCGCTTGGCGCACGCGAGCTTGCCCGCCGGGGCGCGCCGCCGGCACTGCTGCGACGGCTCGCCGTGCGCGGCTGGGTCGAGCCCTGCGAGCTTGCAGAATCACCGCGCGTGCCGAGCACGCAGCCGCGACCGACGGAGCTTAAGCTCACGCCCGACCAAGCAGCGGCGCTCGCGGCCATCGAAGCCGTTGGCGATGGGTTCGCGGCGTTCTTGCTCCACGGCGTCACGGGCAGCGGCAAAACTGAAGTATTTCTGCGCCTCATCGCGAAGCTGCTCGACCGCGACCGGCAAACGTTGCTGCTCGTCCCCGAGATCGGCCTGACGCCTCAGCTCGTCGGCCGCCTCCGCGAGCGCTTCGGCGATGCGCTCGTCGTGCTCCATTCGGCGCTGACCCCGCGTGAGCGCACGGCAGCCTGGCAGAAGGCGCGGGCCGGCGAAGCGATGCTCGTCGTCGGCACACGCTCGGCCGTGTTTGCGCCGCTGCCGCGCGCCGGCCTCGTCATCGTCGACGAGGAGCACGACACCTCTTACAAGCAGCAGGACGGCTTTCGGTACTCGGCGCGCGATCTCGCGGTCGTGCGGGCGCGCCGTCTCGGTATCCGGGTCGTCTTGGCCTCGGCGACACCGTCGCTCGAGAGTCTGCAGAACGCACAGAGCGGCCGCTATCGGCTCCTGACGCTGCCACAGCGCATCGGGGCCGCGGGTCCGCCTTCATTTCGGATCATCGATCTCACAAAACACGCAACGCGACAGGGGCTCTCGACGCCGCTGCTCGCCTCGATCGATGAGCACCTCGAGCACGGCAACCAAGTACTCTTGTTTCTCAATCGCAGAGGCTTCGCTCCGGCGCTCTTCTGCCCGAATTGCCAGACTGCCGAAGAATGCGACCGCTGCGATGCACGCATGACGGTCCATGCCCGGACGGGAACTTTGCTTTGCCACCACTGCGGACGCGAGCGGCCGTTGCGCTGGGCGTGCCCGAACTGCGGCACCGAGCGCATCGGCGTCGGCGCAGGCACCGAGCGCGTCACCGACACACTGCGCTCGCTCTACCCCGACCGGCGCATCGAGCGCCTCGATCGCGACGTCACCGCCCGTCGCGGCGCGCTCGCGACCGTGCTCGAGAACGTCGCGCGCGGCGACACACAAATACTCGTCGGCACACAGATGCTGACGAAGGGGCATGACTTCCCCCGCGTTACGCTCGTCGGCGTCTTGAACGCCGATCAAGGTCTTTTCGGCACGGACTTTCGGAGCCTCGAGCGGCTCGCGCAGACAATCGTCCAAGTCGCAGGCCGTGCCGGCCGCCGCGATCAGCCGGGCGAGGTCGTGATTCAAACGTCGTTCCCCGAGCATCCGCTGCTGCGCTCGCTGCTCGTCGAGGACTACACGGCATACGCTTCGCTCGCGCTCGAGGAACGCCGCCGCGCGGGCTGGCCGCCGTTCTCGCACCTTGCAGTTTGGCGTGCGGAAGCGACGCAGCGTCCGCGCATATTCGAGTTCCTCGAGAAGCTCCGTCACTACGCTGCGAGCCGCCGCGCGGCCGTCGAGATTCTCGGCCCGGCGCCGGCGGCGATGGAGCGCAGCCGCGGCCGGTACCGCGCACAGGTCTTGTTCCAGAGCCGCGAGCGCAATGCGTTGCATGCCCTCGTGGCGGCGACGCTCGAGGCGCTGCGCGGCTGGCGCGAGGCCCGGCGCGTCCGCTGGTCGATCGACATCGATCCTGCCGAGATCTGACCTAGCCCTTGCGCCGCGCCACTTTCGGTCGCGGCATCGGGTAGAATGCGCCGCTTCGATCGGACGGCCCTTACGTTGCGCGACAAACTCGAACAGCTTCTCCGCGACGCCCTGCGCAAGCTCGAGACGCAGAACGGCTGGCAAGGTCTTGCAGCCGTCGACCCGGAGCTGCAACGCGCGCGTGACATCCGCCACGGGGATTTCTCCTCGAACGTCGCCATGCGCGCGGCGCCGATATTGGGAATAAAGCCGCGCGATCTCGCCGTCGCGCTCGTCGGTGCGCTCAGCTCCTCGAAGCTCATCGCGCGCGTCGACGTCGCGGGTCCGGGCTTCATCAACTTTGCGCTCGCGCCGGACGCCTATCACGAGGAGCTGCGTGCAATCCATGCGCGCGGCAAGGACTACGGCGCGAAAACACCTGGCTCGGGCTCGCGCATCCTCCTTGAATACATGTCCGCAAACCCCACGGGCCCGTTGCACGTCGGCCACGGCCGGCACGCGGCGTACGGTGCTTCGCTCGCCAACATCATGCGCGGAGCGGGGCACACGGTCGACGAGGAGTACTACATCAACGATGCCGGCCGGCAAATGAACATCTTGGCGGTGAGCGTGTGGCTCAGGTACGCCGAGCTCGGAGGAAACAAGCTGCCGTTTCCGCAGAAGTGCTACCAAGGCGATTACGTGCGCGCGATCGCGGCCGAGCTGCACGCGGCGCACGGCAAGAGTCTGCGCAGCGCCTCGCCCACGATCGCGGCGGCCGCCGCGGCCGCCGCTGACGCCGAAGCCGTTTTAGCCGCAGCGCGCCCCGAAGCCATCAAAGCCGCCGACGGGGTCGCCGAAGAGCGGCTCGACGGGGTTATCGCCGCGATTCACGACGCGCTCGGCGAGGCGAAGTTCAAGGTCGTGTTCGCGGCGGCACTCGACAGCGTGCTCGGCGACATCAAGGATGATCTGCGCGAGTTCTCGGTCGTGCCGCAGCGTTGGTTCTCCGAGCAGAGCCTCATCGACAGCGGCGGCGTGGACGCTGCGCTCAACGTGCTGCGCGAGCGCGGAATCCTCTACGTCAAGGACGGCGCAACGTGGTTTCGCAGCACGCAGTTCGGCGACGACAAGGACCGCGTCGTCATCCGCGAGAATGGCCAGCGCACTTACTTCGCGTCCGACATTGCATACCATTTGGATAAGTGCCGGCGCGGCTACGATTTGCTGCTCAACGTGCTCGGCGCCGATCATCACGGCTACGTGCCGCGACTGCGCGCCGTTCTACAAGCCTTCGGTGAGTCGCCGGACCGTCTCGAGATTCAGCACATCCAATTCGTCGTGCTCTATCGCGGCGAGACGAAGGTGCAGATGTCGACGCGCTCGGGCGAATACGTGACGTTGCGCGAGCTCAGAAACGAGGTCGGTAACGACGCGGCGCGCTTCTTCTACGTATCGCGATCCAACGACCAGCACCTCGAGTTCGATCTCGAGCTCGCCAAAACGCAATCGAGCGACAATCCCGTCTACTACGTGCAGTATGCGCACGCGCGCGTTGCGAGTATGCTCGAACGCATGCGCGAGCAAGGCATACCGTCGGCGGATCCTGCGAGCGCCGATCTCGGTCTGCTTACGACGAATGAAGAGCAGTCGTTGATGCGCGCGCTGAGCCGATATCCGGAGATCATCGAGCTCGCGGCCGCGAATCGCGCTCCACAGCACGTCGTGCACTACCTGCGCGAGCTCGCCGCAGAGTTTCATCAGTGCTACAACGCGCATCGCGTGCTCGTCGAGGAGCCGCAATTGCGCAACGCCCGCGTCACGCTCGCGCTCGCGACGCAGCAGGTCATCGCGAACGCCCTCGATCTCTTGGACGTGTCGGCGCCGACGAGCATGTAGCTGATGGCGACGGGCCGCAGGGGGCAACAGCAGCCGGCATCGAACTTCGCGTGGATGCTGTTCGGTCTCGTGCTCGGCCTCCTCGTCGCCTTGGTCGTGTACCTGCGAGCCGACCGCGCGGCCGAGCCCCCGGCGAGTGCGTCCCCGCAACCGGCGCGAGCCTCCGCGGCACCACGCGCGGCGGCGGATGAGCCCGCGCCCGCGCGCGACGACCGCTTCGACTTCTACGACGTGCTGCCGCAGCTCGAAGTCGTGATTCCCGAAGTCGACTCGCTGCCGCGCGCCGACACGCCCGTGCGCGCCGTCGAGGAACCGGGCCGTTACGTGCTTCAGGTCGGCTCGTTCACGACGCTCGGCGACGCCGACAGGATGAAGGCCAACCTCGCGCTGCTCGGAATCGAATCGCGGATTCAGCGCGTCACGATCGACGACGACGTCTACCACCGCGTGCGGATCGGCCCGATCGCCGATCTCGAGGAGCTCAATCAGACGCGCCGCAGGCTGCGTGACGCGCGGATCGAGTGGATGCTCATGAAGGTGTCCGACCAATAGCGTCGAGGCGGCGATGCAGCACGATTTCAGCGACAAGTACTTTTTGATCACCGGCGCGGGCCGCGGCCTCGGCCGCCATCTCGCGCTCTATCTCGCCGGTTTCGGCGCCACGGTTGCGGTGGCCGATATCGACGGCCCGAGCTGCCGCAAGACGGCGGCGGAGGTAACGAAAGCCGGCGGCAAAGCGTTTGCTTACGACGGCGATATCGCGCGGCGCGAGACGTTCCGCGACGTCGCGCGCGACTTCGCGGGCAAGGGCGGGCGCATCGATGCGATCGTCAACAACGCGATGATTCTCCATTACTGCGCCGTCGAGGCCGTCGAGCCCGAGCGCCTCGGCGCAATGCTCGACGTCGGCATCAAGGCCCTCTTCTGGTCGGCGCAAGCGCTGCTTACGCACTACGACCCCGAGCGCGGCGCGAGCTTGATCAACATGGCGTCGCCGGTCGCCGTGCGCGGCTATCCCAACACGTCCGCCTACAGCACCGTCAAAGGCGCCGTCGTGTCGTTCACACGCGTCATGGCCGCAGAGCTCGGCCCGAAGAAAATACGCGTCAACGCCGTTTCGCCGGCGTCCGTGCCGACGCCGGGCGCCATGGGGCTCAATACGCCCGAGGAGTACGCAAAGCGCGCCGCGCGGATTCCGCTGCGCCGAAACGGCACCGAGGAAGACAACTCGAAGGCCATCGCGTTTCTATTGAGCGACGACGCGAGCTTCGTCAACGGCGAGATTTTCAACGTCGACGGCGGCGTCTCGGCCAGCGCTTAAAGCCCGACCTCGCGTTCGAAGGCCGCGGCGATTTCCGGACGGCGTTCGCTCGACCATTTGTCGGCGCTTGTGACGGGCGTGCCGTCGTTCATCGTCAAGAGATCGGGCCACTCGGGAAACGGATTCGCGATCGACTCGTCGTAGTTCGCGGGATTCGGCGCGTCGGCGCGGCCACTCGGCCCCGGGCGAAGCGCGACGATCCCGAGTTGCCGCAGCATTTCCGCGTGGTCCTGCTCTGCCGTCCAGCTCTCCTGCGCCGCAACCCTCGCGCCCGCGATCGGCAGCGATAAGAGCAGAGCGGCCAGGTGCACGCGGCTATGCATAGAGCGATACGAAATAGGCTAGCACGGGCGCGCAATGGCCATCGCGTCTGCGTTGAGCGATGATGCGCGCTGCATTTTGGAGTGGATGAGCATGGCGAAGAACCTGGAACAAGCGATCCAACAAGCCGGCAGCCCGGTCAAGCTGCTGTGGGAATCGAAAGCTCCGCCCGCCGTCGTGCCGCGCGTCGTACCGGAATTCACGAACTGGCGCGACGAGCAAATGGCCTGGCGCCGCACCGCGGTGCTTTTTGACCAGTCGCACCACATGGCCGACTTGAACATCAAGGGCCCCGATGCGCACAA
>DATBLZ010000037.1:0-29310 GCA_036555065.1 Gammaproteobacteria bacterium | reverse complement strand
CCCGAACTAAAGATTACTTTTGAGTACATGATGTTCAGCTTCACACTCCCGGGGCATCGTTTTGGAACGTGGAGTTCATGAATCGCACCGCCACGTGCGCGATCTGCACCAGAAGCGCTGATATGGAGAGGCATGCGCGTGTGACGCATAGCGAATGGGAGTAAACTTTCGCCGATCGCCATAACAGAACGTCGCAGTGATGGAACCCTCCGGTCTCCCGCAGCTCATTGCCCTCATCATCACGATCGCGCTCCTCGTCATCGGCTGGCGCCGCCTCGGCTTGTCGTTGCCGGACCTGTTGACGCAGCTCAACGAGGAGTTGTTGCAGCGCAAGCCGGTCTATTCAGCGGAAACCATCAAAAGGAAGGAAGCGGAGTTCATTCGCGACCGCTTACCGAAGAAGATTCCCATGCGCACGATTCTGCTGCTGGTCGTCATCGGCGGAGCGGCCGCATGGTGGCTCGGGAGTTGAGCGAATCGCAGCTTCGGCTTGCGACCCTTTACCGGGGCGGCGCATCTAAATAGATTCGGTGCTCGCGCGGCGGCGCGCGGAGCGTAACGGGGGAACCGCATGCGCGTTAGATCTTTGGCGCTCGTCCTTTCACTCTTCTTCGTGGCCCCGGCGGGTGCCCAGATCGCCATTCCCGACACGCCCGCGGGCCGCACGCTCGCTGCGTGGCTCGAAGCCTTCAATAGCGGCAACCAGGCGCAGATGGCGGCTTATGCCGAGAAATATGGCTCCGACCAACCCGTCGAGGCGATGCTTCGGTTTCGAACCCAGACGGGCGGCTTCGAGCTGCTCGGCATCGACAAGAGCGAGCCGCTCGCGATCGAATACCGCGTCAAGGAGCGCGCGAGCCCGACGCAGGGGGTCGGTCGAATGGTCGTCGCCGAAGGCGAGCCGGCACGTGTGACCGGAAACTCGTTGCGCGCCATTCCGCCGGGCGCAACCGTGGTCGGGTTCGCAATCGATGCCGAGACCCGCAACCGCGTCATCGACAACGCGATCGTCAAACTCAAGGAGATCTATGTTCTCGAGGACGAAGCCTTGGCCATGGCAGAGGCGCTCGAAGCGCACCGTAGCCGCGGCGACTACGACGCCGTGACCAACGGCGAGGAATTCGCACGGCTGCTGACGCAGCACCTGCGCGAGGTCAGCATGGACCTCCATCTCAATGTGAATTTCAGCCCCGTGGCGATGCCGCCGCCGCCGCAAGCGCCGACCCAACCGAGTCCTCAGCAGCTCGAGCAGATGCGCCGGCAGATGGAGCAGATCAACTGCGGGTTCGAGAAGCTCGAGATCCTGCCCGGCAACGTCGGCTACTTGAAGTTCAACATGTTCGCAAACCCCGAGATTTGCGGCGCCACGGCGACGACGGCGATGGCGTTCTTGCAAAACGTCGCGGCCCTGATCGTCGACATGCGCGACAACGGGGGCGGAGACCCGGCGATGGTCGCGCACGTGTCGACGTATCTGTTCGCCGACCGCACGCACCTCAATGACCTGTGGACGCGCTCGACAGGCGAGACGAAAGAGTATTGGACGTTGCCCGAGTTGCCGGGGAAGCGCTTGGCGGCGCAGCCGGTTTACGTGTTGACGTCTTCGCGCACGTTCTCGGGCGGCGAGGAGTTCACGTATAACCTGAAGTCATTAGGCCGTGCGACGATCGTCGGCGAGACGACGGGCGGCGGCGCTCATCCCGTGCGCGGCGAGCGCATCGACGACCGCTTCACGATCGCCGTGCCGTTCGCGCGCGCGATCAATCCGATCACGCAGACGAATTGGGAGGGCACGGGTGTGGCGCCCGACATCGCGGTTCCCGCTGCCGACGCGCTCGAGAAGGCGAAGGAGCTCGTTCGGCAGAGTGCACCGCCGCCGGGTCCGCGCTGAGCGCGATGTCTCCGGCTCATCGGTTGTCCCATGCCTGACACGATCGATCTTCGCTCCGACACCGTGACGCGGCCTTCGGCCGCGATGCGGGCGGCGATGGCCGCTGCGCCCGTCGGCGACGACCAATACGGCGAGGATCCGACCGTAAACCTGCTCCAGGAGCGCATCGCGGCACTGCTCGGCAAGCGGGCCGCGTTGTGGCTCCCGTCCGGAACGATGGCGAATCAGGTGGGGCTGCGCGTGCTCACGCGGCCCGGCGACGACGTCATCGTGAGCCAAGAAAGCCACGCCGTCTGGCACGAGACCGGTGCGTCGGGCGCGAACGCCGGCGTGCAGCTCACGGCGATCGGCAAGCAGGGGAGATTCACGGTCGATGAGTTTCTCGCGACCGTGAAGCCGCGCGGGCATCTGCTCTACCCGCCGACGACGCTCGTCGAGATCGAGAACACGCACAACCGCGCCGGCGGCATCGTTTTTCCGCAAGGCGACATCGAGCGCATCTGCGCGGCTGCACGCGAGCGTGGGATCGCAACGTACCTCGACGGCGCACGGCTCTGGAACGCCGCGACGGCATCGAAACGGCGGCTCGATGAGCTTGCTGCGCCGTTCGAGCTCGTCTCGGTCGCACTCTCGAAAGGCCTCGGCGCGCCCGGCGGCTCGGTGCTCGCGGGATCGACCGAGCTCATCGAGCGCTGCATGCGCTACCGGCGCATGCAAGGCGGCGCGATGCGCCAGGTCGGGATCTACGCGGCCGCAGGGCTCTATGCGCTCGACCACAATCTCGAGCGGCTCGCGGATGATCACCGCAATGCGCGTGTGATCGCCGAGCGACTCCGCGCGAGCAAGAAAGTCATCCTCGATCTCGAGACCGTTCAGACGAACATCTTGGTCTTTGGCTTGACCGCGGACGCGCCCGACGCGCCGACGGTCGTCGCGCGCGCCAAGGAGCGCGGCGTTCTGATCTTTGCGTTCGGCCCGCGGACGATTCGCGCGGTCACGCACCTCGACGTCTCGCGGCAGCAGTGCGAGCGCGCCGCCGACCTGCTGCTCGAGATCGTGGCCGGCTAGCCGCAGACCCGCACTAACGCTCGAGAATGATCGCGGTAAAGCGAAGGTGTACCAGGTCCGACAGGTGTTGAGCGCCATCGATCGATTGGAAGACGAGCATGCCTAGGCGGCCGGACAAATACACGTATCGGGTGACGTGGTCGGATGACGATCATGAATACGTCGGATTGTGTGCCGAATTTCCGAGCCTCAGTTGGTTGGAGCAGACGCCGGAAAGGGCGTTACAGGGAATTCGTCGGCTCGTGCAGAGATCCGTTACCGACCTCATGCGCAGAAAGGAGTCGTTACCGGAGCCAATCGCTGCGCGTTCGTATAGCGGAAAATTCGTTGTGCGAGTGCCCCCGCATGTTCATCGGACGCTCGCGATGCAAGCGGCGGAAGCGGGCGTGAGTCTCAATCGGTTGGTTTCGAGCAAGCTCGTGTGAAATCGACTTGCGCTGGACGAGACGACGATGCGGCCACACCTCCGCTGAGGGATTCTGTGGATAGCTTTGCTCTCATAGCCGTTCGGCTATCAACGCTGCCGCGCGCTTGAAGTCGACGTCCCCGAGCGAGCGAGCACCTTCAGTCAACAGCTCGAGTATCTCGGCCTGCACGGCGCCGCGCCGGCGCGCCTCGGCATAGCTGATCTCCGGGTGGAACATGACCATTGCGTAGCGCGGAATGAACTTCGCGTGGCGGCGCTCGAGCTCGAACGCGAGCTCCGCTTTGAGTCGGAACCTGGGGCTACGAACGTCGTCGCGCATCTCGCGATAGTTCTCGAGCGCCATGGTGGCGATCGCGGCGGCGTTGCCCGTGCGGCGGCGCTCGAACTCCGCGCAGATCCGCGGCCATTCGCTGCCGTGCTCGTCGAAGAGGCGATCGAGCTCGACGCAGTCCTCGAACGCGGCGTTCATACCTTGGCCGTGAAACGGCACGATCGCATGCGCGGCGTCGCCGATGAGGAGCACGCGTCCCGAATGGCTCCAAGGCGTGCACGTCAGCGTGCCGAGATGGCCAACGGGGTGCGCGTTGTACTCGTGCTCGAGCTTCGGGATCAGCGGGATGGCGTCGGCGAAGTGCACGGCGAAGAAGCTCTGGGCATCGGCGCCGACGCTCGCGAAGCTCGGCTCACCCGTGAGCGGCAAGAACAGCGTCGCCGTGAAGGTTCGATCGAGATTCGGCAGCGCGATGAGCATGAAGTTGCCGCGCGGCCAGATATGCAAGGCCTCGGGCGCGAGCGCGAATTCGCCCGCGGCCGTCGCCGCCAACGTGAGCTCCTTGTAGCCGTGATCGAGCATATCCTCGGTCGCGCGTACGACACCGGCTGCCTCGAGCGCGCGGCGCACGGCCGAGCCTGCGCCGTCGGCGCCGACGAGGAAGCTCGCCTCGAGCTCGTACGCGTCTTGGGCCGAGCGAATCTGCGCTCTGCCCGCAGCCGTTATTCCTGTGCATTCGTGGCGGAACCGATATTCGACGCCGAAGCGGTCGCGCGCGATCTCGAAGAGCCGCCGACTCAGCCCGGCGCGCGAGACCGAGTAGATGCGCTCGTCGCGGCGTTGCCCGTAGGGGAGGAAGCGCTCCGCGCCGTCCTCGTGCACTCTGCGGCCGGCCATCGGCAGCAACAGCGGCTCGATATCGGCGAGCACGCCGGCGTAACGCAGCGCTCCGATGCCGCGGGCCGCAAGCGCAAGGTTGATCGAGCGCCCGTCCGTGGTCGTCGACTCGTCGAACGACGCATCGCGCTCGACGACGATCGGCCGCAATTCGCGCCGCGCGCAGAGTATTGCGAGCAGGCTGCCCGCGAGCCCGCCGCCGACGATGCCGATCTCCGGAGCCGCGCTCATGCGCGCGCGAGCGCACGGCCGAGCGCCTGCACGGCCGCATGCACGTCGCGGTAGCGGTTGTAGAGGGGCGCCGGCGCCATGCGCAGCACGTCGTCGCCGCGCCAATCGACGACGACGCCGGCTGCACGCAAGGCTGCGCGCACGGCGTCGAGCGCCTGCGACTCGACGTTGACGCGCACCGAGAGCTGGGCGCCGCGCGCATTCGCGTCGCGCGGCGTGAGAATCCGAATGCGCTCGCCGAGCTCGTGCTCGAGCAACCTTTCGAGATACGCCGTCAAGCGCACGGACTTCTTGCGCAACGCGCGCAGGGTTGCGGCTTCGAAGATCGCGAGCGAGGCCGCGAGCGGCGCCATCGCGAGGATCGACGGATTGCTGAGCTGCCAGGCTTGCGCGCCCGGCATCGGCACCAGCTCGTCGCGCAGCGCGAAACGCGTCGCGGCGTCGTGTCCCCACCAACCTGCGAGCCGCGGAGTGTCGGCGCGGCCGTGCCAGCGCCGGTGGACGAAGCAGCCGCCGATCGCGCCCGGCCCCGCGTTCAAGTATTTGTAGCTGCACCAGACGGCGAAATCAGCACCCGCGTCGTGGAGCGCGAGCGGCACGTTGCCGACCGCGTGCGCCAAGTCGAAACCGATCCGGCAATCGTAGCGCTGCGCAATGCGCGCGAACTCATCGAGCGCGAGCGCCTGGCCCGTGAGGAACTGCACGCCCGGCAAGAGCACGAGCGCAATCTCGTCGGCGTGCTCGGCGAGCAGGAGCTCGAGCGCGCCGGTCTCGATGAGCTTGCGGTCGTGTGCGCCCGCAGAAGCCGTTCCTTCGAGCTCGATCAGGTGCGTCTTGGGATCGAGACCGTGCTGGCGCAGCTGCGATTGCACGGCATAGCGATCGGACGGAAACGCACCGCGCTCGACGACGATCTTCGTCCGCTTGCCCTTGGGCCGATAGAACGTTGCGAGCATCAAATGGAGGTTCACAGTCAGCGAGTTCATCGCGACGACCTCGTCGGCATGCGCGCCGACGAGCCGCGCGAGCGGCGCCGCGAAGCGCTCGTGGTACGAGTACCACGGACCTTCGCCGTCGAAATGAGCTTCGACGCCGAGCTCTGCCCAACGCTCGAGCTCGACCTCGACCGCACGGCGCGCGCTTTTCGGCAGCGGTCCGAGCGAATGACCGCACAGGTAGACGAGGCCCTTCTTGCCGCTGTGCGGCAGGTCGAACGCACGGCGGTATTGCGCGAGCGTATCCGCCGAATCGAGCGCGGCCGCATAGTCGATCCCGGGCCCGAAGGTGGTCATCGGCGTGCGCAGGTCAAGAAGCCGCCGGCGGCATCACGGTTCCGCAGCGCTTGCACGTCCGTGCCGCAACACTGCCGTAAAAGCGCGCAAATACGGGCGGAAGGTCCTTGACGATATCGGCGACGTGCAGAAACTCCTCATGGAGCTTGTTGTCGCACTTCTCGCAGAACCACATGAAGCCGTCGAGCTCGTCGGCGCGGCGCACGCGCTCGACGACGAGACCTACGGTGTTCGCGAGCCGTTGCGGCGAATGCGGGACGCGCGGCGGCAAGAGGAAAATCTCGCCGGCGCGGATCGGAATGTCGATGCGTCGTCCATTCTGGATGGTCTTGAGCAGCATCTCGCCTTCGAGCTGGTAGAAGAGCTCCGCGCCCTCGTCGTGATGGTAGTCGGTGCGTGAGTTCGGCCCACCGACGATCTGGATGATGAAGTCGGGGCTCAAGAAGAGTTGCTTGTTGCAAACGGGCGGGCGCAGCGCCGCGCGATTGGCTTCGATCCAATCGAGGAGATTGAACGGCATCGCAACGGCCATGATCGTCTCCGTCTCAACGCACTGGCGTTCCGCCCGGTTTGGTGACGACTTGCACGGGCTTACCGCTCGGCTCGAGCGGCACGGCCGTGAGCGCACCGCCCCAGACGCAGCCCGTGTCGACGGCCGTGATGTCCTGGCGGCGTTTGTAGCCGAGCGCGGACCAGTGGCCGAACACTATATGCCACTTGCGCCTCGGCTTTCGCGCATCGAACCACGGTATGAGGCCATTGGGCGCGGTGTCGGGCGGACCGGAGAAATCGAGGTCGATATGCCCGGACTTGTCCCAGTAACGCATGCGCGTGAGCGCGTTGATCGTGAACCGACGGCGGTCCTCGTCGACGAGGTCATCGCGCCAATGCAACGGCGTGTTCCCGTACATCTTGCGCAGTGCGGCCTTCCATTGCGGTCGTCGCAGCATGGCCTCGACCTCGGCGGCCATCGCCGCGGCCTGCCAGACCTTCCAGATTGGTGGGATGCCTGCGTGCACGAGCACGCGTTTGGTTTCGGCGTCGAGGTGAATCAACGGTCGCTTGCGCAGCCAATCCAATAGCTTGCGCGCGTCGGGCGCATTGAGCACGTCCTGAAAGGTATCCGTCGCGCTGCCTTGGCGCGCGCCGGCTGCGGCCGCGAGCAGATGGAGATCGTGGTTGCCGAGCACGCAGATGGCGCGATCGCCGAGCGCTCTTACGCGGCGTAGGACGCCCAAGGAATCCGGGCCGCGATTGACGAGATCGCCGACGAGCCAAAGGCGGTCGCGGCCCCGATGAAAGGAGATCTCCTTGAGCAGCTTGTCGAAGGCCTCGGCGCAGCCTTGGATGTCGCCGATGACGTAGAGAGCCATTGTGGGCCGATTTTACTCGCAGAGCTCCGCGAGTCGCGCGAATTCTGCGGGCGCCAGATCCTCGGGTCGGGCCCGCGGGTCGATGCCGGCAGCCGCAATTGCAGACGCCGAGGCTCGCTCCTTGAGCGAGCGGCCGATCGTCTTGCGGCGCATCGAGAACACGTGCGCGACGAGGCGCGCGAACCGCGGTTCATCGGCGATGACGAACCGCGGCTCGGCGCGGGGCACGATGCGCACGAACGTCGACCAAACCTTCGGGGGCGGCGCGAAAGCCCCGGGGCCGATGTCGAAGCAGCGCTCGATGTCGGCCCAAGCGGCGAGCATCACGGTCAAACGGCCGTAGTCCTTGCTGCCGGGCCCTGCCGTCATGCGCGTGACGACTTCCTTTTGCAGCATCACGTGCATGTCGCGGATCGCTCCCTTGAGCTCGAGCAGGCGGAACAACAGAGGTGTCGAGATGTTGTAGGGAAGGTTGCCGACGACGCGGAGGCTGCGTCCCGTCGCGGCCAAGGCCGCGAAATCGAACTCGAGCGCGTCGGCGCGGTGCACGACGAGGCGGGCGGGACCATTGCGCCGGGCGCGCGATTCCCCGAGCCGCTCGAGCTCCTCGGCGAGACGTACGTCGACCTCGATCACGTGGAGCACGTCAACGCGCTCGAGCAACGGCCCCGTGAGCGCGCCCATGCCGCCGCCGATCTCGACGAGATTGTCGGCGGGCGTCGGGTCGATCGCCGCAATGATCCGCCGGATCACGGCCGGGTCGTGCAGGAAGTGCTGCCCGAAGCGTTTGCGCGCCGCGACCCTCATGCGTCCTTTGCTCGGCGCGCGAGCTCTGCGGCGAGGGCGACGGCCGCGAACAGACTTTCGGGCCGCGCCTGACCCGTGCCCGCGAGTGCGAGTGCAGTGCCGTGATCGACGGACGTGCGGATGATCGGCAGCCCCAACGTCACGTTGACGATCTCGCCGAAGCCGAGCGCCTTGATCACGGGCAAGCCTTGGTCGTGATACATCGCGAGCACGACGTCGCAGCGCTCGAGCGCCTCGGGCGTAAACGCCGTGTCGGCGGGGAGGGGGCCGAACGCGTCGATGCCGCGCGCGCGGGCGCGCTCGATCGCCGGCGCGATTATCGTCTGCTCCTCCTTGCCGAGCACGCCGCTCTCGCCTGCATGCGGATTGAGGCCGAGAACGGCGATCCGCGGCTTGGCGACGCCGAAGCGCGCCTCGAGATCCGTGGCGATGATCGTGACGATTCGCTCGAGCCGCGGCCCGTCGAGCGCGGCGGGTACGGCGCCGAGCGGTAGGTGCGTCGTCGCGAGCGCGACACGCAGCCTCTTGCTCGCGAGCAACATCACGGGCAGCGCCGCATGCGTGAGCTCGGCCAGGAGCTCCGTATGCCCCGAGAATGCGACGCCGGCCGAGTTGATGACGCTCTTTTGCACGGGCGCAGTCGTGAGCGCCGCGCACGCGCCGCTCGCACAGAGCTCGGCGCCGCGTTTGATGAGCTCGAGCACGTAACCCGCATTGCGCGGATCGAGCCGGCCGGGAACGACGGGGCTCGCCGCTTCGATCGGGAGCACTTGCAGCACACCGCGCCGAGCCGCCCCGACGTCGCTCGGCGCCCGGCACGGCACGATACTTATGGCCGCGCCTAGCGCCTGCGCGCGCGCTGCGAGCACCGCGGGATCGCCGACCGTCGCGATCCGCATCGGCCACGCGCGCGTCGCGAGCGCGACGCAAATATCCGGACCGATGCCCGCCGGCTCGCCGGAGGTCACTGCGATCACGGGGGACTCGATGCTCATTGCCGGTCGCGCGGGCCGACCGCGTGTGCCGTTGCTATAAGCGAATATCGACGTACGCTTGATCGCGAAGCCGACGCGCCCAGAGCTCGCGCTCTTCTGCGGCTTTGCCTTCGCGGATCTCTTTCAGGCAACGCTGCTCCTTGAGCTCGTCGGTCGTATCGTGGGAGCGGCGCTCGAGCACCTCGACGATGTGGTAGCCGAATCGAGTTCTGAACACTTCGCTGAGCTCGCCGATCTGCAGATCGCGGAGTTTCTCCGCAAACTCCGGAACGAAATCGTCGGGCGAAACCCAACCCAGGTCGCCGCCGTCGGAGCCCGAAACCGCATCCTCGGAGACCGCGTTCGCAACGGCGCTGAAATCGTCGCCTCTCAGGATTTGCTCGCGGATGCCGATCAGTTTCTGGCGCGTCGCATCCTCATCGAGAAGCGCATTCGGGGCGATCAGAATATGGCGTGCATGCACTTGATCGACCATGACGCGCTCGGCGCCGCGCATCTCGTTGAGACGCACGATGTGAAAACCGCTGCCGCTGCGGATCGGCTCGGAGACCTCGCCCGGCTGCAGGTGGAAAACGACGTCGGCAAAGAGCGTCGGCAGCTCCGCTCCTTTGCGCCAACCGAGCGACCCGCCCTGGAGCGCGGTCTGAGCTTGCGAGTACGTCAGCGCGAGTTGCGCGAAATCCGCACCCGCCGCGACCTGCTCGCGAATGTCGTTTATCCGCTGCTCCGCGTCGCGAATCTCATCGCTCGTTGCGGACGCCGACAAACTGATCAGAATGTGCGAGACGTTGTAGTCGAATTGGTTGGTTTGATTCTCTTCGAGCTGCCGCAGACACTGATCGAGCTCGCGTGGCGTCACCGAGATTCGGTTCATGACGTCACGCTGCTCGAGCTGCGAGATCATGATGTCTTCGCGCGCGTTCTCGCGATACATCGAGTAATCGAGGTTCTCGGCGGCGAGGGCCGCAGGCAGCTGATCGAGCGTGATTCCCAAATTGTTCGCGAGGTTGCCGAGGACCTGATTGAGCTGGTCGTCGCTGACGACGATGCCAACTTTTTTGGCGCGCTGGAGCTGGATCTGGCGCAGCACGAGCTGATTGAGGACCTGGCGCTGGATTACGCCCAGCGGCGGCAGCGCGCCGCGTTGCTCCGGTGGGGCCTGCTGTTGCTGAGCACGGAGGTTGCCGACGTAGATCGCGACGCGTTGCGCGAGCTCGCTTTCGAGCACGATGCCTTCGTCGACGACGGCCGCGATGCCGTCCAATATATCGCCGGTCGAGCCGAGCTCGCGCGTTTGCGACCAGCCGGGCTCGCTCAAGAGGATGAGCGCCAACGTGGCAGCCAACCTGATGCACGGCCGTAGGGTCATTCCGCTTCGTCTCCGGCAAATCGTCGATAGCCAAGAATACCACGGTCGAGGTAGTCCTCCGGCGAGCTCGTCCGCTGCGAGAGGCCCTTGAGCTCGAATTGGAGCGAGATCGTATTGTCGGTCTCGCCCGTGCGGCTGCTGATGTAGCGGCTGCCCGTGACGCGCAGGCGCCAGCAGCACGCCTCGTACTCGAGCCCGGCGAACTGCTCGAGTGGCTCTTCGTCGAGCAACGAGTAGCTGTATTGGCCGATGAACCGCCAACTCGTCGCGAGAGGCCACACGATCGACAAGTCGCCTTGCTCGAGCAAGCCTTCGCGAGAACGGTAGCCCATGCCGAAAAGCCGATCCCCGCGCGGGCGAAACTCGAAGCGCGTCTCGGCACGTACCGCCGAGTTCGTCTCGCTGTTCCACTGGTACCCCACGTCGAGATTCCAGGTTTGGCTCAGGCTCATGCCGAGCTCGGCGACGTAGTCGGAGTCATTGACGGGGCTCAGCACCTGACCCGGCAAGGTCACCGTTTGCAGCTCGAGGTAATGCGTTTTGCCGAGCGTCGCGCTGAGCCGCTCCTCGCCGTTCTTGTCGTTGATCAGCCGCGTAGTGATTCCGAAGCTCACCTGGTCGGTGTCGGCGACGCGATCCGGGCCGACGAATTGGTACTTCCGGAAGAGCTGGACGAGATTGAAGTCCGGCACGATCGTATCGAACACGGGCAGCTGCGATTGATCCTCGAACGGAACGTTGACGTACAGCAACCGCGGCTCGAGCGTCTGCACGAACCGGCCGCTGTTGCCCGCATTCCGCTCGAAGACGAGGCCCGCGTCGACGCTCCCGATCGGCAAGCCGCGAGTCAGCGTCTCTTCGGTTCCCGTGACCGGGTCATCGAGCCGATAGTTCGTCTGCCGCCAGGCGACGGCCGGCGTCAAGTACATGCCCGACCCGCCGAAGCGCAGGCTGATCTCCTGCGTCGAGTCGAACCGCCAACCGGTGACACCGACGTCGCGGTCGAAGTTGACGAGCTCCGCATTGGAGTCGAAACCCCAGAAGCGCGCCGACCAGAAGCCTTCGAACACCATTTGCGGCAATTGCTCGTAGGGCCGATCTACGGGCGCGATGAACGTGTCGATCGTCTGATACCGCTGAAAGCGGTTCCGCAACGACCACTGCGGCGCGAAGAAGCCGATGTCGACGTACTGGTTGAGGTGGGTCTGGCTCGTGACGCTGAGGCTGTCGCCCATGTCTTCGAAATACGTCTCGTCGGAAACGCTCTGCACGCTCGCGACCATCTGCCAGGCGCGCCCGAAAAACGTTTCGTGCTGGAGGCCGAGGTAGCTGCGCGACTCGTTGGTCAGCTCGTCGTCGGCGAGATAGTCGTAGTCGATGATGCCGCCGCTGCGCGGCGTTAAGTATCGAAAATCAGTATTGATTTGCGTGCCGCGTTTGCTCATGTAACGCGGCTCGAGGGTGAGATCGTAGTTGGGTGCAAGATTGAAGTAGTACGGGATCGAGATATCGAGCCCCGTGCGCTCGCGATCGGCGATCCGCGGCGTCAGAAAGCCGCTCTTGCGTTGATCGTCGATCGGAAACGTGAAGTACGGGGCGTAAAGAATCGGCACACCTTTGAATTTGAGCTTGACGCCGCGCGCGGTGCCGAATCCCGCTTCCGCGTCGAGCTTGAGATCGCGCCCTATGAGCACCCAGGCGGTGTCTTCTTCGGGGCAGGTCGTGAAGCTCAGCGTCTCCATCGACAGGGTTTTCGAATCCGTGATCAGAATCTGCTCGGCCGAGCCGCGCGCAGGGCGCTTCGGCATGTTGAACCCCGCGGCCGCGACCGAAATCTCGCGCGTCTCGTTGTTGAGCGAAGCACCTTCGGCGAATACGGTGAAATCCTCGTTCGCAAACGTCATGCGGCCGCTGACGTCGACCGTGTTCTGCTCTAAGCTCATATGCTCCGCAGTCAGCAGGCCGCCGTGATAACGAAGGCTCACGCCGTCGAAGAACTCGATGCTCGATTCCGATAGGGCATGGAAACGGCCCGGCCTGAATTCGAGGACGTCTGGGTCTTCGACGGCGAAGTCCGGCAAAGGCGTGGGATCGATGTCGAGGCACGTGAGCTGTGCCGCAGCGCTATGGGCCGCAAGCACACTCAGGGAGCCGAGAATCGTGCGAGCGCGAGTGCTTGGGGCCACGAACTCTTGAGCCGGTAAAGGCAGCTACAATGGCACAGTTCCCCCAGGCCTTCAACGGAGCCCGACCTCGAGCATGAGAGCGATGATCCTTGCAGCGGGCCGCGGCACGCGCATGGGCGGGCTCACCGATGGTCGACCGAAACCTCTGCTGTCGCTCGGCGAAGAATCCCTGCTCGAGCGCCACATTCGGCGCCTTGCGGTCGCCGGATTTCGCGACATCGTCATCAACGTCTCGTACGCCGCAGCGCAGATTCAGGAGGCGATCGGCACGGGGGAGCGTTGGAACCTGAGCATTCGCTACAGCGTCGAAGGCGAGCCGCCGCTCGAGACGGGGGGCGGCATCGTCAATGCGCTGCCGCTGCTCGGCGCCGAGCCGTTCGTCGTCGTCAATGCCGACGTCCTCACCGATTTCGATTTCGCAGGCTTGCGGCTCGATGCGGGGCTCGGGTTGCTCGTTCTCGTCGCGAACCCGGCGCACAACACGGCCGGCGATTTCGGCGTCGACGCGCGATCACGAATCGTGAGCTCGCCGTCCGTGGGAGCGACTTCAGTCGCGACTCTGACATTCGCGGGAATTTCCGTGCTCGACCCCGCGCTCTTCGCAGGGTTGGCACCCGGGCGGCGGCAGCAGCTCAAGCCGATCCTCGACTCGGGCATCGCGCGCGGCGAGCTCTACGGTTTTCGCTACGACGGCTTTTGGATCGACGTCGGCACGCCCGAACGCCTGGCTATCGCGCGCGCGAAAGCTCGCGACCTTGGCTGACGCTATGTCCGGTGGAGCACTTGAGATATTGGGGGCCGACGGCGAGTTCCGCGGCGCGGGCCAACTAATCGCGAACAGCGGCGTATGCCGATGAGCTCTTTCGTGGGCGCCGCGGATGTCTGAGCCGGCGCGCCCCCATTATCTCGAGTGCTCCGCCGGACGTTGCTTTCGTTCTATTGATCCGCAGGGCTAACCCTGCGCGCGATAGCCGTGCTCGGTGCGCACATCGAGCAAAGCCTGTTGGCCGGACTCGACCGCGCGCAACGCGGCCTCGAGCGCCGGCATGAGATCGCGCGGCTCGTCGATGCGCCGCGCGAAGGCGTCCGACGCCTCGGCGACTTTGCTGAACTCGGGCGACGGCTTGAGCTCGACGAGCGGCATCACGGGAGCCGCGGCCGCGAGACCGTCGGGGTACACGCCGCGCGTCGCTGCATCGACGGCATGCCAGCGGCTGTTGTTGCAGACGATCGTGAGCACGGGCAGCTTCGCGGACCGCGCGACGAAATGAAACGGCGTCGGGTTGCCGAACATATAGCTGCCGTCGCCGATCGTGCTGATCACGGTGCGGCTCGGCGCCGCGACCTTCGCACCGAGCGACGCGCCGAGCCCGAAACCGAGGCCGCCGCCGATGCCGACGCTTATGAAGCTTCCGGGCGTCTCGAGCGCGAGTTGATCGGCCGACGCGCCGAGCTCTGTCACGACGATGCCGTTCTTTGGCAGCACCTGACGCACGCACTCGCCGACGTACGCGTAGCCGATCGGCTTCGCGGTGCGCGCCGTCGCAAGCTGTGCGGTCGCGCGCGCACGCCGCTCAGCCTGAAACTCGGCGACTGCGCTCCGCCTTCGCGCGAGCGCTGCGGCAGAGAGTTTCTGCGTCACGAGCTCGGCAGCCAGTATCTCGAGGGCCGCGAGCGTGTTGCCGGGCACGGCGAGGTCGGTCGGGAACGAGCGAATCGGATAGCGCTCGTAGAGCGGGTCGGCGCCGAGATGCACGACGCGCACGTTCTGCTTCGGCGTGAAATCGCGCGGGAACCACGGCACTTCGCTGTCGACGACGACGATCACGTCGGCTCGCTCGAGCAGCGCGCCACCGGCCTGGCCCAAATTGAAAGGATGACTCGCGGGCAAGTTGACGCACGTCGCGCCGGCTTGCGCAACGGGGATTGCGTGCTTCTCGGCGAGCGCAGCCAGCGTCGCGACGGCCGCGACATTGCGCCCGAGATGCGAGGTCACGATCATCGGCCACTCGGCGGCCGCGATCCACCGCGCGGCTGTCGCGAGGTGCGCGGCGCTCGGCTGCGGCGCCGAAACGGTGCCCGCAGGCGGGAGCGGCGCGCGGACGTGATCCGCGTCCGCAAGCACCTCGCGCGGCAGCGTCAGATAAACCGGCCCGCGCGGCTCGGCGCGCGCGATCTCGAGCCCCCGCGCGATGATTTGCTCGACGGGCTGGCCCGCGCGGAGCTCATAGTCCCACTTCGTATATTCGCGGACCATGCCGGCTTGATCGAAGTTCTCCTGCCCCCAATGGATCGGGAACGAACGCGACGCGATGTGGCCGATCTGCGTGTGCGGCGTTCGGCCGGCCATGAGTAGGAGAGGAACGTTGTCGCGGTTGGCATTCATGAGTGCGCAGGTCGCGTTGCCCGTGCCGACCGTCACGTGCACCATCGCCGCCGTCGGCTTCCCCGACACGAGGTAATAGCCGTGCGCCATCGCGACGGCGAGATTCTCGTGCGGGATGGTCAGGAATCGCGGCACAGCATCGGGCTCGGCCGCGAGCGCGACGAGTGCCTCGATGACGGGCGCGAAGTCCGTGCCCGCATTCGCGAAAACGTAATCGATGCCCTGCGTTTTGAGCGCGCGCAGGAAGGATTCCGCAACGGTGATTTGGTGAGGGGTCGTGCCGTCCATTAGTGCGTCATCGCGTACGTTACGTAGTTGACGGCAAACCGATACGCGAGCGCCGTCATCGGGTTCGGGTACCAAGCATCGTCGGCGTGCTCCCACGCGTCGCCGAGATCCATATTGAAGTTGATCGCGATCATGAGCCGTCCATCATCGTCATAGATGCCGCGCCAGTGCGGATCATAGCCGTCGTATTCGTACGTCACTCCGCGGGACAACGCGGCAAGGCCCGGAATCTGGATTCGCTGGTCGAGATCGTAGAGCACATGGAGCACTTCGTCGGTCTCGGGGATATCGATGACGGGACGATCCGGGAACACGCGGTTCAACGATTCGGTGAAGCCGACCCATCCATTTGTGCCGTGGAAGTCGTCGACCATGAGGAAACCGCCACGCAGCAGATACTCCCGCAGGCGTTCGGCTTCGCGGTCGCTGAGATCCCAATTTCCAACCTCGACCGCATAGAGCCACGGGTAATCGAAAATGGAATCGTCGGCGAGCCGCACGATGACGGCTTCGCTGCCGATATCGATGCGCGTGAGTCGGCCCACGCCTTCTGTAAAGTGATACTCGGCATCCGGCCAGTCGACGGTCCAGCTTCGGCCGCCGTACCCGTAGCCGCGTTGCTCCGAGTAAAAAAGACGCGCGAACTGCATTTCGGCCGTCGGCCAGCCCGGCCCGTCGCCGAAATCATTCTCAGCCGCGGCAATTGCGACGCCAGCGCCGGCCACTGCGAGCGAAGCTGCAAACCACCGCGAATTGCTCATGACGAGCCATGATCCCGCCGGGCGGCGCCCGGTTGCAAGCTCAGAGGTGGGCGAAGAGCTGGCTTTGTGAACCACGTATCGGCGCCCTTGTCGTAGTCTCGACAGGTCTAGGCTCGGCGCCCGGCAAAAGGGTAAGCTGACTCCAAAGGATCCCGCGTTGTTCGAGCTATTCTTTAAATATTCACGCGCAACCTTCGAGCGCGGTGAGCTGCTCTTCGCGAGCGGCTGGCCGCTCTGGCTGCTCGTGGCCGCGATCGTAGTCGGCGCCGTGGTCTTCGGGATCACGCTCGCACGCAACAATCAAGGTCTCGGCGTTGCGAAGGTTGCGACGCTCGGCGTGCTCCAGACGCTGCTTTGGGCCACGGTCTTGACGATGCTTTGGCAGCCCGTGCTCGTCACGCAAACGTTGCGGCCGCAGGAGAACTCGGTCGCCGTGTTGCTCGACGCATCCGCGAGCATGGGATACGGAGAGGGCAGCCGGTCGCGGCTTCAAGAAGCCGTCGCGGCGCTCGAAGAGGGGCCCTTGCCCGCGCTCGATGCCGCGTTCGACGTCGATCTCTATGCCTTCGCGCACGAGATGCTGCCGCTCGAATCGCTTGCGGCCGTGCCGCCGCCGGGGCCGACGACCGATATCGGCTCGGCGCTGCTGTCGGTGTTGCGCGGGGCCAATGCCGGAGCGCTCGCCGCAGTCGTGCTCGTCAGCGACGGCGCCGACAACTCCAACGAGCTCGATGCCGCGCGCATCGCCGAGATCGCGAGCTTCGGAGTGCCCGTGCATACGCTCGGCGTCGGCGCGGAGGAAATCGCGAACGATCTCGAGCTCGATGACGTCATCGTCGCGCCGCAGGCCATGCCGGGCTCGACCGTGAGCGCGCAGGTCAGCATTCGGCACGCGCAAGGCGCGCTCGCGCAGCTCAAAGTCTACGATGGCGATGCGATTCTCGCGTCGAGCGCCATTCAACTTCCGAATCAAGCGGGTGTGACGACGCGCTGGGTCGACATCGACGTCGGCAACGCCGGCATCCGCGACTTGCGCTTCACGCTCGATGCGGGCGTCGGCGAGAGCAATCTCGTCAACAATACACAGCGGCGGCCGATGGAGGTGCCCCAGCGCCGGCGGCACATTCTCTACATCGAGGGAGAGCCGCGCTGGGAATACAAATTCATTCGCCGCGCAATCGACGAGGAAGGGCCGCTGCGCGTCGCGAGCTTGTTGCGCACGACGCCGAACAAGTTCTATCGGCAAGGCGTCGAGTCGGGCGACGAGCTCGCCGACGGCTTTCCGACCGACGAGCGGAAGCTGTTCGGCTACGATGCGATCGTCATCGGCAGTTTCGAGGCGGCCGCGCTCACGCTCGAGCAGCAGTCGATGCTCGTGGAGTTCGTGAGCCGGCGCGGCGGCAGCCTGCTCATGCTCGGCGGCCGGCGCGGGCTCGCCGACGGCGGTTGGGGCTTGACCGCGCTCGCCGACGTGCTGCCCGCAAGCCTGCCCGAGGTCGAGGCACCGAGCTTCATGCGCCGGCCGGCCAAGGCCATGTTGACACCCGTCGGCCGCCGCTCGCTCGTCACGCGCTTTGCGGCCGACGACGCGGACAACCTCGCGCGTTGGGAAGAGATGCCGGAGCTCGCCGACTTTCAGTATGTCGAGGCGGCGAAGCCCGGCGCCGAGGTGCTGCTCGAGGCCGACGTCGAGGGCACGACGTGGCCGTTGCTGCTGCACCAGCGCTACGGCCAGGGCAACAGCTACATTCTCGCCACCGGCGGCACATGGCGTTGGCAGATGCAGCTGCCGCACGAGGATCAGCGCCACGAGACTTTCTGGCGGCAGCTGCTGCAAGCGCTCGCGCTCGCGGCGCCCGAGCACATCATGTTGTCCACGGATCGAGCGTTCTACGCCGACACGGACGCCGTCACATTGCGCGCCGAGGTCAGGGACCAGGACTTCGAGCCCACGGAATCCGCGAACGTTCGCGTCACGGTCGATACGGGCAGCGGCCCGCCGACGGCGCGGACACTTGCGCCGACGCCCGGCCAGCCGGGCCGCTATGAAACCGCGATCGACGCGGCCGCGCCCGGCATTTACCGGTTCGAGGCAACGGCCGAGCTCGACGGCGAGCTACTCGGCGCCTCGCGGCTCGCGATCCGCCGCGAGGACGGCGTCGCCGAGCATTTCCGCATTCAACAAAACCGGCCGCTGCTCGAGCGGCTCGCGACCGCGACGGGCGGCCGATACTTTGCGCTCGCCGACGCCGCGGAGATCCCGGAGGCCGTGCAGTTTTCCGACGCCGGCGTCGTCGAGCGGCGGTTGCTCGATTTGTGGAACATGCCGATCAATTTCCTGCTGCTGCTGCTGTTCAAGGCAGGGGAGTGGCTCCTGCGCTTGCGCTGGGGAAGGCTGTGAACGCGCGGCGCGGCCTCTTGCTCGCGGCGCTGCTCGCGGCAGCACCCGGCGCGCGCGCGGAGCTCTATTACGTCATCGTCGGCGGTCTCGGCGGAAACCCCGAGTACGACGAGGCCTTCGCGACTCACGCGCACAAGCTCGGCGAAGCCGCCGAACGCACGCTCGGTGGTGATGCGCGCGTGAGCGTGCTCGTTGGCAGCGCAGCCACGCGCGAAGCGCTGCGCGCGCGGCTTACCGCTCTCGCCGCGCGCACGAAGCAGAGCGACCGCCTTGCGGTGTTTCTCGTCGGTCACGGCAGCTACGACGGCACGCAATACAAGTTCAACTTGCCGGGACCGGACATCGACGGCGCCGAGCTCGCGGAGCTTCTCGGCGCGATTCCGGCGCGCGCCCAGCTCGTCGTGAATGCCACGAGCGCGAGCGGCGCCGTGCTCGAGAATTGGGCCAAGGCGGGCCGCGCCGTGATCACGGCGACGCGCAGCGGCGCCGAGCGCAATGCCACGCGTTTTGCCGAGTATTTCGCAGCCGCGCTCTCGGCGGACGAAGCCGACGTCAACAAAAACGGCATGATCACGGCGCAGGAAGCCTTCGACTACACGGCGCGGCGCGTCGCCGACAGCTACGAAGCCGAGGGAACGCTCGCCACGGAGCACCCGCAGCTCAAAGGCGACAACTTAGGTAGCTTCGAGATCGCGCGGCTCAAGGCACCGGCAGCGGTCGAGACACCCGAGGTCGTCGAGCTCAACGCACAGCGCGCGGCGCTCGAGGAACGCATTGCGGAGCTCAGGCTTCGTCGCGAGGAGCTCGGCGAGAACTATCTGCCGCAGCTCGAGGCACTGCTCGTCGAGCTTGCGCGCGTGCAAGAGCGCATCGATGCGGCGGGGGCACAGTGAGCGCGGCGGTAACGCGCGCGCACGCGGGGCTCGCCGGCGCTCTTGCGGCGCTCGTCGCTCTCGGCGCGAACGCGCAACTCGCGAGCGCGCCGACGCGGCAACTGAATCGTCCGTACGAGATCGAATACGACGCGGACCGGCCCGCCCCGCTCGCGGCATGTGATGCGCTCGCCTACCGCGGCGAGGGGGCCGCGAGCTGTTACGCAGCGCTCGTCGCGGGCGACGAGGACCCGCGGATCAAAGCCGAAGCCGCGCGCTCGCTCGGCGACCGCCAAGGCGCAAACGCCTACTTTCGTACGGCCGTCGAGCAGTTCCCCGAGGATCCTGCCGTGCGCGCGCGGTGGGGCAATCTGTTTCGCGAGACGCACCAAGATAACGAGGCCGATAAGCTCTACAGGGAGAGCCTGGGCCTAAACCCGAATCATGTGCCGGCGATCGTGGCGCGTGCGGCGATCGCGGCCGAGAGCTTTTCGGAGGACGCGCGCAGTTTACTCGCGGATGCGCTCGCGCGCGATCCCGAGAACGTGACGGGGCTGCTGTTGCGTGCGCGCATGGATCTCGAAGAAGGTCACGTCGCCGAAGCCGACGAGACGCTCGACGCAGTGCTCGAAATCGTCGCCGCGCGCCGCCTTGCGCCGCTCGAGGTCTATGCGCTCAAAGCTTCGGCCGACCTGCTGCGCGGCACGGTCGACAGCGAATGGACGGCGAAGGCGCTCGCCTACAACCCGACGTATGGCGACATTTATGCGACGCCGGCCTATTTCTATGTGATCACGCGCCGATATCGCGAAGCGATCGCGCTCTATCAGAAGGCCGTCGACATCCAGCCGAATCTGTACGCTGCGCACGCCGAGCTCGGCGCCAACTTGTTGCGCGAGAATAGGATCGCCGAGGCGCAGCGGCACCTCGTGATCTCATACAACGGCGACCGGTCGAGCGCGCGCACGGTCAATACGCTGCGCCTCATCGACAGCTTCGACAACTTCGTCGTCACGAATTTCGGCAAGGCGCTCGATCCCGCGAGCCCCGAGCCCGGCGTCATCCTGAGGTTGCATAAAGACGAGCAGCCGGTCATCGAGTCGTATGTGCGCGATCTCGTGAACCGCAGCATCGCGCTCTACACGGAGCGCTACGGATTTACGCTCGCGGAACCCGTAATCGTCGAGCTCTATCCCGACCACGACGATTTCGCAGTGCGCACATCGGGGCTGCCGGGAATCGGCCTTCTCGGCGTCACGTTCGGTTACCTCGTCGCGATGGACAGCCCGTCGGGACGGACCGAGGGAGAGTTCCATTGGGGCACGACGCTGTGGCACGAGATGGCGCATGTGTTCACGCTCGAGGCAACCAACCATCTCGTGCCGCGCTGGTTCAGCGAAGGCGTCTCGGTGTTCGAGGAGTGGAGCACCGGGCCGCTGCCGGGGCGGCACATCCCCGTCGACGTGTTGATCGCCGTCGGTGAGGACAAGTTCCTGCCTGTCGCCGAGCTCGATAGCGGCTTCATCCGCCCGACGTTTCCGGACCAAGTCATCGTTTCCTACATGCAGGCGGGGTTGATCTGCGAGTACATCGCCGCGAACTTCGGGCAGGAAGCTCTGCGCGCGATGCTCGCCGTTTATCGCGACGGCGGCGATACGGCCAAGGCGATCGAGACGGCGACCGGGCTCACGGCCGAGGGGTTCGACGAGCGGTTTGCCGCATTCGTCGCCACCGAGCTCGGCCCGGTCGTCGCGAATCTCCAGCAATGGGAGTTGGAACAGCGCGCCGCGTACGAGCACGTCGCGGCCGCAGAGTGGAGCGATGCTGCCGAAAACGCCGAGCGAGCCATCGCGCTCTTTCCCGATTACGTCGATGAGAACAGCGCCTACGTCGTGCTCGCGCGCGCCCAACAGGAAGCCGGCAACCGTGCTGCGGCGCTCGCGACCCTGCGCGAGTACCACAAACGCGGGGGCTACGACCCGAACGCGTTGATGCAGCTGGCCCGCTGGCTCGAGGACGCGGACGAGCCCGCCGCAGCCATAGCGGTGCTTGAGGACGTGCTGCTCGTTGCGCCGCTCGGCGAGGGCGTGCACGCCGAGCTCGGCGATCGGCTGCTCGCGAACGGCCGTGCCGCCGAGGCGCTTCCCGAGTACCAAATTCTTTTCGCGATGCAGCCGCACGATCAGGCGAGCGCGCATCTCAGGCTCGCCAAGGCCTACCGCGCGCTCGATAACGCAACATTGGCGCGCGAGCATTTATTGTATGCTCTGGAAATCGCCCCGAATTATCGGGAAGCCCAGCAGATGTTATTGGAGATGGTACGTTGAGCAGTCAAACCGAGAACGCGCTCGATTCCGCCGAGGCCAAGGTCCTCATCGAATCCTTCCATGCGGCCTTCAACAGAATCCGCGTCGAGGTCGGCAAGGTCATCGTCGGGCAGGAGGAGGTCATCGAGCATCTGCTGTTGACGCTGCTCGTCGGCGGCCACTGCCTAATCACGGGCATGCCGGGCACGGCGAAGACGCTGCTCGTACGCGCGCTCGCTTCCGCGCTCGGGCTCACGTTCAAGCGCATTCAATTCACGCCGGACCTCATGCCGACCGACGTTACGGGCACGGACATCATCGAAGAGGACATCACGACGGGACGCCGCACGTGGACGTTCGTCCCGGGACCGCTATTTACGAACGTGCTGCTCGCCGACGAGATCAACCGCACGCCGCCAAAAACGCAGTCGGCGTTGCTCGAAGCGATGCAGGAGTTTTCCGTGACTGTCCGCGGCCACCACCATTCGATCGAGCGGCCGTTCTTCGTGCTCGCCACGCAAAATCCCATCGAGCTCGAGGGAACCTATCCTTTGCCCGAGGCGCAGCTGGACCGTTTCTTGTTCAATGTCATCCTCGATTACCTCAGCGCCGAGGACGAGGTCGCGGTCATCAACCGGTATACGACGCGCCTCGATCTGCCGACGGTCGAAGCGTGCACGACGCCGGCCGAGATCATGAAATTCCAATGGCTCGTGCGGCAGGTGCCGGTCGCCGAGACCGTAAATCGATTCGCCGTCGATCTCATCCGCGCGACGCGGCCCCACGATCCCGGCGCTCCCGACGTCGTGCGCCGCTACGTGCAATACGGCGCGAGCGTGCGCGCCGCGATGTTCCTGACGCTCGCGGCCAAAGCGCGCGCTCTCGTCGCGGGCCGCTATCACGTTACGCGCGAGGACATTACGAAGCTCGCGCTGCCGGTTCTGCGCCATCGCGTGTTGACGAACTATTTCGCCGAGTCCGACGGCATGGACGTCGACAAGGTGCTCACGCAGCTCCTCGCCGACGTCAACGCCGGCGGCGTGCGGGCACGGGCCAGCTGACCGCGATGCCGGCGACGAGCGAAGCTGCACCTCGGCATCTCCTGCAGCCCGAGGTGCTCGCGGGTCTCGCGAACCTCGATCTCATCGCGCGCGCCGTCGTCGAAGGGTTCCTCACGGGCATGCACCGCTCGCCGTTCTTCGGCTTCAGTCAGGAATTCGCCGAGTACCGCGCCTATACCGAGGGCGACGACCCGCGGTTCTTGGACTGGAACGTCTATGCGCGCACGGAGCGCACATATATAAAGCGGTACGTCGGCGAGACGAACACGCGCTTGGTTATCTTGCTCGATGCGAGCGCGTCCATGGGCTTCGGCTCGCGGGCCGTGAACAAGCTCCAGTACGCGAAGTATCTCGCGGCGACGCTTGCCTATCTCGCTGCGCGGCAGCACGACGCCGTCGGGCTCATCGTGTTCGACGAGCAGATCCGCGAGCATCGCCATCCGTCGTCGCGGCCGGGCCAATTGCACGGCGTTCTGCACGCGATCGATCGGACAACGCCCGGCACCGGGACCGACCTCAAGAAGCCGATCGAGCGGTTCCGCGAGTTCGAGAAAGGACGCGGGCTCGTCGCCGTGATCTCGGACTTCTACTGTGATCCCGAGGCGTTTCTCAAAGGTGTTGCGCCACTCGCGTATCAGGGGCAGGACGTCGCCCTGTTTCAGCTGCTCGACCCGCAGGAGCTCAAGCCCGAGCTCAAGGAGTCCGCCTTGCTCGAAGACATGGAGTCGGGCGAGAAGATGGAGGTTTCGCCGATCTTCATGCGGTCGCGCTATCGCGAGAAGATCGAGGCGCACATCGCGAATCTCAAGAAAGCCGCGATCGGAATGGGCGCCGAGCACATGCTCGTCGACATCACGCAACCGCTCGATGCGGCGCTGCGCAGCTACCTCTCGTTCCGGCAGCGCCGCGGCGGCGTGCTCGGCCGGTGACCGCTGCATGACGCTGCTGGCGCCGCTCTTCTTCGCCGGGCTCCTCGCCATAGGTCTGCCGCTGTGGTTGCATCGGCTCTCGGCCGAAAACCCGAACAAGCAGCGCTTCAGCTCGCTGATGCTGCTCGAGGCCGGCGAGCCGCGCCGCGTGCTCGCGAAGACGCTTCAATATTTGCTGCTGCTCGCGCTGCGAATCGCCGTAATTACGTTGCTCGTGCTCGCGTTCGTGCAGCCGACGTTGTGGCGGCCGCCGCAGGCGGCCGCGTCCGGCAGCGCGCGCATGCACATCATCGTTCTCGATACGTCGGCCTCGATGGCCGCAGGCGATCGTTGGGACCGCGCGCTCGATGCGGCCGACGACATCGTCGATTCGCTCGCGAGCGAGGACCGCGCGGAGCTCATCGCTGCGGGCCGCGTCGTCGAGGTCGTGACCGCGCCGACGCTCGACCGGGCGGCGCTCCGGCAGAGCTTCGCGACCGTCGAACCGGGCGTCTTTCCGCTCGATTTCGGGCAGCTCATGCGCGCGCTCGACGGTATCGTGCGCGGCGCCGATTTGCCCGTGGTCTTGCATCTCGTGACGGATGCTCAGGCGACTGGATTGCCGACGCGGTTCGGCGAGCTCGCGCCCCGCGGCGCAGTCGAGCTCGCGATCCACGACGTCGCAGGCGGCGAAGGCAACGTCGCGATCGAGACCTTGGCCGGATCCGCGCTCGACGGAAGCTTGACGGCAACGGTGCAGAGCTTCGATGCGAGCGCGCGCGTGAAGACCGCGCGGCTCGAGCAGAACGGCGCGCTCGTGGAGGAACGAACGGTCGAGCTCGCCCCGGGTGCACGCGCGCAAGTGAGCTTCGGCGTGCTGACGCTCGCGGCCGGGCCGAACCGCGTCCGCGTGTCCCTCGCGCCGGGCGATGATCTGCCGTTCGACGACACGCGCATTCTCGCGCTCCGCCGGCCCGAGCCGCGGCCGGTGCTGCTCGTCGCCGGCGATCTGCGCTTGCAAGACGCATTTTTCGTCGATGCCGCGATGGTCTCGCTCGCGGCACTCGCGCTCGAGCCGCAGACGATCGCCGCCGATGCGCTCGCGGAGACTGCGCTCGAGGACTACGAGTTCGTCGTCGTTGCCGATGCCGGCGCGCTCGACGATGCCGCGCGCGCGGCGGTCACGGATTATGTCGCATCGGGTGGTGCACTCCTGCTCGGCCTCGGTCCACGCTCCTTGAGTCTCGCGGAAGTCCCGGTGACGGGGGAGACGCTCGGCGGCTCGGGTTTGGGCGGCGACGGCGATGCGTACACGTCGATCGGCACGCTCGATGCGAGCCACCCGGCGTTGCGCGGCCTCGATGCGCTGCGCGCCGCGAAGTTCTTCCGTTATATGCCGGTCACGCCGGACCCGGCCGATGCAGTGGTCATGAGCCTCGAGACCGGCGCGCCGCTCTTGCTCGAGCGAGCCTTTGGCGACGGCCGTGTGCTTCTCTTCACATCCTCGCTCGATCGTGAATGGAATGATCTTGCGGTGCAGCCCGTGTACGTGCCGTTCATCGCGGCTCTTTCGAACCACTTGCTCGGTGGCGCGGGGTTCAGCAGCGAGGCCGAGCTCGGGAGCACGTTGGCGTTGCGCGCTTTGGGCCTGCAAGGCGGGCAGATTTTCGATCCGGCCGGCGAGCCGGCGCTCGGGCTCGGCGGGACGGATGACGTGTTGCTCGACGAGCTCGGGTTCTACGAGCTCGTCGGCGGCGGGCGCAACGAGATCGTCGCCGTCAACTTCGACGTGCGCGAGTCGAACCTCGAGCCCGTCGATGCGGCGACGCTCGAGCGTTGGCAGGCGCTCGGCCAGCCGAGTGCTGCGGCGCCCACAGCCGCGAGTGCGGCGGGTACCGACGAAACCGTGCCGACGCCGCTGGGTTATTGGATTCTTTTCTTGGTTTTAGCCGGGCTCGGCGTGGAATCCTGGGTGGGAAACTGGCATCTTAGGATCCGAAGAGGAATGGCCGCATGACTGCAAGGTCGCAGCTCGAAGCCTATCTCAGGGAATTTCGCGAGCGCCTGAAGGCGTTGATCGTCGCGCGCGGGAGCGCGTTTCTCGGCGTAACGGCGCTTGTCTTGACGCTGCTCGCCGTCTATTTCGGCACGCGGCGTGCGTTCGATCCGGAATTCATCATCGGCGCGCGCACCGTGCTTGTGCTCGGGCTCGGCGCCGTCGCCGCGTGGCTGCTCATCATGCCGTTGCGCGCGTTGCGCGCGACGCGCGGCGTCGCGGAAATCGAGCGGCGCGCCCCGGCGTTCGACGGCCGCATCGAGACGTATGACGGTCTGACGCGCGCCAACGCCGCGACGCCGTTCGTCGACTTGCTGGCCGAGGATTCGCTCAAGGTCGCTGCCGGCGCGCCCGTCACGACGAACGTGCGGCCGCGCGAGATTTCGATCCCGGCCGTCGTCGCTCTGGCCGCGGCCGCCGTGCTCGTGTGGTTCGCGGCTTTCGGCCCCGACAACTGGCGCTATGGCGTCCGCCATCTCTGGGCAGGCTGGTTGGTCGCCGACATGTTGCCGCCGCAGCGGATTGCCGTATCCCCCGGAGACGGCACGGTTCGACGCGGCGGCGACCTCGCGATCGAAGCGGCAGCCGAGGGCTTCGATCCGACGACGATGGACGTGTATGCGCGCTTCGCGAGCCGCACCGATTGGCAGGCCGTGCCGATGCAACGCAAGCGCGGCGAAGAGAGCTTCGACTTTACGTTTTTCGCCGTGCGCGAGGGGCTCCGCTACTACGTGTCGGCCGCGGGCATACGCAGCCAAGAGTACGGTATCGAGGTCGTGGACCTGCCCGAGGTCACACAGATCAAGCTCACGTACGAATATCCTGCGTGGACGAAGCTCGAGCCGCGCATCGAGGAGCACGGCAGCGATATCCGCGCGGTCGAGGGAACCGTCGTCACCGTCGAGGTGACCACCGACCAACCGTTGACGTCGGCGATGCTCGTCGCCAACGACGCGGAAATACCGCTGACGACGGTCGGCAACGTCGGCACGGCAGAGCTCCGCGTCGATGCCGACGGCGAGTACCACGTCGCGACGCTTTTCAACGACGATCGCGTCGGCCTCACCGAGGACTATCTCATCTCATTGGTCCCCGACAAGAAACCGACCGTCAAGATTGCGCGGCCCGGCCGCGACTGGCGCGCGAGCAACATCGAAGAGGTCACCGTCGCCGTCGATGCCAACGACGATTTCGATCTCGATGGCTTGGAGTTGCGCTATTCGATCAACGGCGGCGAATGGACGACGGTCACGTTGCCCGCAGACGGCGCGCAAGTATCGGCTGCCGACATCCTGTACCTCGAGGACCTGCGCCAGCCGAGCGCTGCAGCGACCGGGGCGCAGGATCTCGTCGACCTCTCGCGGCCGTTGACGATCGAGGACCTGCGGGAGCTCCGCGAGGAGTTCGAAGCAGAAGCCCAAGCGGAAGCCCGCGCCGAGAGCGAGGGTCAGGCCGCGGATGCGGCGCCGCTGGCGCCTGCCGAGCGTGCGCTCGAGCCCGGCGATCTCATTTCTTATTACGCGGTCGCCACGGACCGCGGCCAGTCGGTGCAGACGGACCTCTTCTTCGTCGAGGTGCAGCCGTTCGAGCGCAGCTTCACGCAGGCCGGCGCCGGCGCCGGTGGCGGCGGCGGCGGGCAGCAGGAGGACGAGATCTCGCGGCGGCAGAAGGAGATTCTCGTCGCGACGTGGAATCTGATTCGCGAGCAAAAGGAGCAGGATAGTTTTCTCGACGAGCAGCAGCTCGAGGACAACGCGCGGATGCTCGCGGAGTTGCAGCGCACGCTTGCCGACCAGGCGCGGACTTTGGCGAATCGCGCGCGTGCGCGCCAGTTGACGGGCGGCGATCCTAAGATCAAGACGTTCGTCGAGAGCCTCGAGCAAGCCGCCGAGGCGATGGGACCGGCCGCCGAGCGCTTGGCCAATTTGACACTCCCGGAGGCCGTGCCGCCCGAGCAGCAGGCTCTGCAGTTCTTGCTCCGCGCCGAGGCCGTGTTCACCGACATTCAGGTGAGCATGCAACGCAACGGCGGCGCCGGCGGCGGCCTTGCGGGCCGCGACTTGAGCGAGCTCTACGAGCTCGAGATGGATCTCGAGAAGAATCAATACGAGACCGAGGAGTCCGTCGCGCAGAATGGCGAGCAGGAAGGGCAACAGGAGCTCGACGAGGCGATCGCGAAGCTGCAGGAGCTCGCGCGCCGCCAGGAGCAGTTGGCGCAAAACGCCGCGCGGCGCAACCAGCTCACCGAGCAGGAACGCTGGGAGCAGGAGAGCCTGCGCCGCGAGACCGAGGAGCTCAAGCGAAGGCTCGAGGAGCTCCAACAGCGGTTGGCGAACCAGCAGAACCAGCAGGGTCAACAGGGTCAGCAAGGGCAGCCGGGCGACCCCTCGCAGAGCGCGCAGGGCCAATCGCAATCCGGGCAGAGCGCCGAGAGCGCGCAGACCGCGCAGACGATCGAGCAGCTCGAGGAAGCGTTGCAGGCGATGAACCGCGCATCGGCGCAGGGCGACCTCGACCCCGAGCAGACACGGCGCGCGATCGAGCAGGCACGCCGGCAGCTGCAAGCGGCGCTCGAGCAGATGACCGCGGGTCGCCAGGCCGCGGCGCAAGAGGCGTATTCCGATCTCGCCGAGCGGGCCGCTGAGCTCTACGCCGAGCAGCGCGAAGTCGCGAGCGACCTGCAACGAGCCGTCGAGGACGCCGCGAGCAACCCGCCGAGCCGCAACAGCATGCGCGGCGGTCTCGACCGCGGCACGGCGCTCGATCTCGCGGACCGCAAGTACCAATTGCAGCAAGCGCTCGAAACGCTCGAGCAAGACATTCAGCGCGTCGCGCAGCAGTTCAGAAATCAGACGCCCGGCGCGAGCGACGAGCTCAACCAAGCGCTCGCGAATCTGCAGCAGTCGCAGGCGATCGCGCGGCTCGCGATCGCGGGCGACTACATTCGCCAGGGCGCAGCCGCACAGATCGCGCCGATCGAAGCGGTCACGACATCGGCGCTGCGCGACCTCGAACGGGATACGGACGAGGCATTGGCGCTCGCGACGCGCGAAGCAGTCTCAGGCGAAGAGACGGAGCCAGACCCGAATGCCGAGCTCGTCGCAGAGCTACAGTCGTTACGCCGGCAGCTTGCCGAGCTCACGCAAGCGGAGGCCGAGGCGAACGCGCGAGCCGCGCAGGCCGGCCAGGAAGGGCAAGGTCAGGCCGCCGGCGAGCAACCGGGTCAGCAGGCGGGCGGGCAGCAAGGAGGCGCGCAACAGGGGGGCGGCGCATTCGGCGGCAACGACCGTTTCGGCTGGGGCGGCGCGCGCGGCTTCTACGATCCGCGCCGCGACGCCATTTGGGGGCCGCGCGGCCTCGGTGTCTGGCAAGATCCGCAGACCCTCGAGCAACTGCGCGAGCGGCTCGATAGCGCCGGTACCGACCTCATCAACTTAGGCGCGCGGCTGCGCGCAGAGGGCATG
>DATBLZ010000020.1:0-9215 GCA_036555065.1 Gammaproteobacteria bacterium | reverse complement strand
TGGAGCCGCGGCACGTGTCGTCGTGAGCTGGCTCGACTGGCACCTACGCGGCGACGAAGAATCCCGGCGAATGTTCGTCGGCGCAGACTGCGGGCTCTGCAAGGATCCGGCATGGCAGCTCCAGGCGAAGGGCCTATGAGGATTCGCCTGCCAGCGGCCGTATTGCTCGCGGCAATGACTGCGGCCGCTCAGGCGCAAGCGCCCGCACCGGGGATTCGCGTCGCCAGTCCGTCGCAACCGCCGGTTCGCCAAGACGCGCCGCTCTCCGTCCTCTCGCCCAAAGCCCAGTCGCCAGGCTGGACCGGCGTGCATCGGCCGCACACGAAGCTCCGCGACGTGCTCGCGCGCCACGCGGGTGAAGCGGACTGGGCGGAGACCGTCGTCGACGACGAGAGCCTGTTCGCGCAATGGATCTCGATGGCCCCCGGGCAGAAGACGCCGCGGCGCATGAACGGCGACACGCGCGAGTGGTGGATCGTCCAGTCGGGCACGCTCGAATTCACGGTCGAGGGCCGCGAGCCCGTCGTCGCGAGGAAAGGCGTGATGGTGCAAGTGCCGTATCGCACGCTCTATCAAATCGAGAATATCGGCGCCGAGGCGGCGCTGCGCTTCGAGGTCAACGTGACGCGCGCGCGCAAGCTCTATCCGCTCGACGAGACTCCGGTGCCGCTACCCGGCTTCGAGTACATTCCGACGCGCGTGACGGGCGGCCGCGGCGAGCTCGATGCGCAGAATCGGCCCGTGGTCGATTTCAACAAGGTCGTCACCGGCGAGGAGCGCGGCGGGCCGTTCGTCGTCGACGACCGCAGCTTCGCGAACATCATCATCGGCGACTATCAGGCCCCGCAACCGGGCAACAGAGGGCATTTCCACGAAGAAGGCTCCGAATTCTGGCTGATCATGCTCGGCAAGATCCGCTACGACATCGAGGGGCTGCCGGAGTTCGAGGCGGAGCCCGGCGACGTCGTTTATGTGCCGCGGCAGACGTGGCACTTGGCGAGCTTCGGCGGCAACGAGGGCTTACGCTCGTGCCGGCTCGCGATGAACGGGTTCCCGTATCAGGCCCATATGTTCGAGCCGAATTGACGGCGCGACGGAACGGGCCGCGCTCGGCCGGTCACTCGCCGAAATTCAACTGCGCAGAGAAAAACGGCAATACCTTCGTCGCGAACCGCTCGCGGACGCGATTGGTGTGATCGCCTTCGTACTGCTCGAACACGTGCGCGACCTTGAGCCGCGTGAGCGCGGCGTCGAGCCGGACCGTGTCGGCGCCGAGCGGATCGACATTCCCGACGTCGAGCGCTAGGGCCCCGTAGCCCATGAGGATCGGCACGTATTGGTCGACCATGACGAGCGGCGCATTCGCGAGCCACTTCGCCGCGACGAGCGAGTCGAGCTCGCCCTCCTTGTAAGGCAAGTCGAAATATTGCGGAGGATTGTCGGGGTTCGGCGCCCACGCGGCCGCCTGGGCGAACAGCGCGTTGGCGAAGCCGGCCGCCGGATTGGGGCGCGCCGGGGGCGCCCCGTTGCCCTCTGCCCCGGCTTGAGCGCCCTCGCCGGTTTGGCTGGCGCGCTCGCGCGCGGCGCGCATGACGGCGTCACCGCCCTGCGCGGGGTCGATCAAAAGGCAACATGAGCTCATTGCATAGAGCGCCGCGAACACGCCCGGCTTTTTCATGCCGATGCGCACGGTTCCGTAGCCGCCCATCGAGTGGCCGGCGAGGCCGCGGCTGTCGCGGACAGCGAGCGTGCGGTAGTGGGCGTCGATGTAGCTCACGAGATCGTGCGAGATGTAGCTCTCCCAGTCGCCGATCGTCGGAGAGCTCGAATACATGCTGCCGCTGTAAGCCGTAAACGCATCGGGCAGCACGATGATCATCTCGCCTGCGCCCGCGGCGATCGCGGTGTCCGCCGCCTGCGGCAACTCGAGCAACCGCACGTACGCCTCGGCCGTGGCCGTATAGCCGTGCAAGAAGTAGAGGACCGGATAGCGATGCCGCCGCGCGCGCGTGTAGCTCGGCGGCAGGTAGACAAAGACTTCACGATTCGGGTCGTCGCCTTCGAGGTTGCCTTCGAGCGACGCTCCGTGCACTTTGATGCGCTCGAGCGTGCCGGCTGCGGGTTGCCCCCAAAGGTTGCCGGACGCCCCGAGCGATAGCACCGCGATGCTGGCGGCGGTGAAAGAGACGCTAAAACGACTGCGCGTGCTGAGCATTTGCGGTTCCGGCGGCTGCGATTGTGGCGACTGCAGGGGCGCGACTCAAGCCTCGCGCGACAAGAGCGTCCCGTACCCGGGCGCCGCACCGCTCATGCCGACGAGCCGTGCGCCGGCCCAGAGGCCGTGCGGCATGCTCGAGATCACGGGAACACCCGTGCGCGCCTCGATCGGCGCGATGATCTCGAGCGTCCTGAATCCGCCGCACGAGAGGAGGACCGAATCGGCGTCGGGCGCCGACTCGCGAACGCGCGTCGCGAACTCGACGAGATCGTTTTGCGTCACTTTGTCGACGTCGGCGATCGCCTCGATGCCGAGCCCCGTGACGACGAGCGGCTCGAGCCCATGCTCGATGAGGAACGCGCGGAGCCGGTCGTTGACCTCGTCGGCGTAGGCGGTCGCGACCGCGACTTGCTTCGCGCCGACGGCCTTGAGGCCGTCGATGACGCCGTTGCTCATCGTCGTCGCCGGCAGGCCCGACGCCTGGGTCACGGCTTCGCGGAGCTGTTGATTGAACGCCTCACCTCTAAAGAAAGTGAGCGACGTGCCCGTGAGCTCGATCGCATCGGCACCCTCGGCCGCGAGCTTCTCCGCCGCAGCGGGAATCCGCGGCAGCACGAGCTCGAAACCTTCGGGCGTCATCTGCTCGACGCCGAGCCCCGTGACCACGTACCGCAGGCGCTCGCCGTACATCGCGAGGCCCTCCTCGGGCACGCCGCGATTTGCGGGCGGGAAGATCAACCCGAGCACAGGCACCTTGTCCGCGGCTCGGGCACCTGCGCCGAGTCCTGCGGCCGCGACGGCCGCGGCGGATCTGGCGAGAAAATCCCGGCGGTCGATCACCATCGCAGCACGTTCTCCCGTAATATCGGCAACTGATCATATCAAACAACAAGTATCGGGACGGCGCGTCGCTCCTGCGGCCGGGGCACGGCGTGATATAGAATCCTCGCGTGACCCACCGCGCGCAGAGTCGATTCGCCGGCACGCTTGCCGCAACCCTTTCAGGCTGCCTCGCGTGCGCGACGCCCGCCGCGGCGCACCACTCGACGGCCGAGTACGACGCCAATGTAGTCGTCGAGGCGCGCGGCGAGATCGTGAGCGTGCTCTGGCGGAATCCGCATATCCGCTTTCAAGCCAGCACGAAGTCCATCGATGGCGACGATCGGCTCTGGGACGTCGAGAGCGCCGACCTCACGCGCCTCGACCGCGCAGGTCTGCCGCGCGACATACTCAAAGTAGGCGACGTCGTCAGCTTCGCAGGCAATCCCTCGAAGCGCACGGAGCGGCGCATGTATGTCACGAATCTCTTGGTCGCCGATGGCCGCGAAATTCTGCTCCGAGGCAACGTCATGCCGCGCTTCGCCTCCGCAGACCAAGTCGTCGGCACGGACGTTACGTTTCCGAAGACCGACACGGCCCCCGCGACGGGCACGGGGTTCTTCGGCAAGGTGCTCGTGCCGACGCGTGAAGGCCGAGCGCCGCCCTGGGTCGGCAGTCCGCCGCTGACCGCGCACGCCGCCGCAGGCAAAGCGGCTTACGACGAAGTCGTCGACGACCCTGTCTTGGGCTGCGTATCGCCGGGCATGCCGCGCGTGATGCTGCGCAGCGGCCCGTATGCGATCCGGTTCATCGAGCGCGGCGCGGACCTCGTTCTGCAAAACGAATGGTTCGAGATCGACCGCCTCATCCACATGGATGGCCGCGAGCCGTCGGCCGACGCGCCCTACACGCCGCTCGGGTATTCGGCCGGAAAATGGGACGGCGACGCTCTCGTCGTCACGACGACGCATATCGATTGGCCCTACTTCGAGCTCTACGGCCTCGTCGGCGTGCCGCAGAGCCGCGAGATGCGGATCGTCGAGCGCTTCACGCCGCGCGACGGCGGCGCGACGGTCCAATACGATTTCGCCGCGACCGATCCCGCGGCCTTCACCGAGACCGTCGCGTACGAGAATTACGCGACGTTCCGGTGGCAGCCGACACTCGAGTTCTTGCCTTACGATTGCATCGAAGAAGAGCGCAAAGCGCGCAACGCGCGTTAGGAGAATTCCAATGCCGATGAAATCACCGATCGCACTTGCCGTGCTCTTGAGCACGGCGCCCGCCGTCGCTCTTGCCCAAGGCCCTGCTTCGAGCTTCGACCGCGGCAGCAGCCAGCAAACCTGGCAAAACCCGGGACACGCGGCGCTCGTGGCCGGCTGCAAGACCCCGCCGCAACCGTTTCGCATCGGCGGCGCGCAGGCCGCGAACGCCCCGGCCAGCACTGCGCCGCCGCCGGAGCCGCCGGCCCCACCCGCCTCCACCGCGATCCCGGGCGTCATCGACGCGGGACAAACGTGGAAGGTCGTGTGGCAGTGGGAGGGCAACAATGCCGACGGCATCATGGCCGGCGACGGCGGCACGGTGCTCTTCGCGAACAACGACGCGAGCAACGTCATGCGGCTCGACCCGGCGACGGGCCTTGCGACCGTAATTCATAGTGACACGAACACGGGCGGCGCTCTGTCGCGCAGCAAGAATGGTGCTCTGTTTCTCGCCTCGCGCGGCTTGCATGCCGCGATTCTGCAGCTCGAGCCCGAGCGCAAGGTATTCGCAAACTCCTTCAATGGCGAGCCCCTCGAGTGCGTCGGGGGTGTTCTCAACGACCTCGTCGCCGACAGCCGCGGCGGCGTCTACGTGAGCATCTCCTCGAGCGGCGTGTACTACGCGAACCCCCAAGGCGTCGTCTCGGAATACGGCGACGGAGTGACCGGCGCCAACGGCATCATGTTGAGCCCCGACGAGAAGACGCTCTACGTCACGAACGGGCCCGTGGTCGTCGCGTTCGACGTGCAGCCCGACGGCGCGCTCACGAACCAGCGCGAGTTCGGACAATTGCGCGGCGGTCAGGGCGGCGACGGCACGGCCGTCGACGGCGAAGGACGCGTGTACGTGGCAACGGGGGCCTCGGTGGACGTCTTCGCGTCCAGTGGCGACTTCCTCGGCTCCATTCCGGGGCCGCGCGGTCTCCACGGCACGGCGATCGGCGGCGCGGACAAGAAAACGCTCTTCGGCATCGTTTTCTACGGTGGATGGGGTACGCCGAGCGCGCGGAATCGAGTCATCGCAATTCCGCTCGTCGCCCAAGGGTATATGGGGCGAGCGAAGTAGCCCGCTGTCGACCGGCCGTTCCGGCGACCGTACCTAGCGCGGTAGCGCGACCTCGCCGACGACGGGGTTGACCTCGTGCCGCCGCGAGCGGAACCGCCATCCCTCCGGCGTGCGCACGTACTCATCGTGATAGATGCCGAGTTGCCCGGCGGTTTCCGCGTTGAAGTATTCGCCTTTGCTTGCCGGATAGATCGCGTATGAAGTGCCGCGGGCGCCCTCGGGCGCGGGCTCGATCACGAGGCCTTCGGCGAGGTGCAGGATGTGCGAGCTCGGCGGCGTTTTTCGGGCCTCGCAGCTCGGCCCGCCCGCGAGCGTTATTAGGCCCTCGCGCGTATCGCGGACGATCGGCATGCCGTCGCCTGAATCGATGATGTACCGCCCGCCTTCCACGAAGAGATCGGCGAAGTCGCGACCGCCGTTGCCGCAATAGTCGAGCGCGAAGTTGAGCTTGTTGACGAGCTGCTGAATCTCGATGTAATCGATCGCTGTCAGCGCCGCGGGCGCCTGGGCGACGGCGTCGCGTGGGGACGCGAAACACGCAAGACAGGCCGTCAATGACGGCGCAAGCATCCGCATGCCCATGAGCTTGGCAAAGACCCCGAGCGACTCTGGTTGTTACTGCTGGTCAGGGTACCAGAATTGTCGATGGCAACTTTCGCACGCCGCGTCGATCGTGCCGCCGGCGTTCGACACGGCTTCGGGATCCTTGGCATCGATCGCGCGGACCGCCTCCATCGCGGCCTCGTGCAGCACGTGCGCATAACCGACCCAGGCGGGACGCTGCTTCTCGATGAGGTTCGCGATCTCGTCCGGCGCGAGCTCGCCCTCGCCCGCGACGGCGCCCGGTAGATTCACCGCGCGCCCCGGAACCATGAGCAGGTTGGCCGATTCCGCGAGGTCGACTGCGCTCCACCGGAGCCTCTGCCAGTCCTCGTCGGTCTCGGGCCCCGTGACCTTCTCGCCTTCCGCGCTGACCTCGTAGGCGACGGCATCCCATACGACCTGTGCCGAGGGCATGACGATCGAATCCATGATCTCGATGATCGCGAATCGCGGCAGAAAATCGCCGCTCGATTGCGCCCTGAGCTTCGCCCCGGCGGCGAGCAAGATTCCGGCGCTCGCGGCCACGGCCACAATCGTCCGACGAAACCAGCGTCTATCGACTCCCATCGGGGCTCTCCGTGCGACTGACCGGCTAAGTTTCGTCGTTTTTCGACTTTTACGGACGTTAAAAACGGTTGAGTTAACGTTAACGGCCGGGAAAGGCCGGGCCGGCTCGGGGGAATGTCGAGCCGGCCCGCCTCGGACCCCTCTACGGGTGCTGGGCCCGTTTCGCGTACTCCTGCGAGCTCAACTTGCCGTCCTTGTTGGCGTCGAGGTCCGGAAACATCGCGACCAACCCATTCGACGAAGCCGCTTCCGTGCGATTGATATAGCCATCGCTGTTCTTGTCGAGGTCCTTGAACGTCGCTGCCTTGCCCGTCGTTGCCGCCGCGGCCGGCGCCGGGGTCGCGGCGTGATTCGTCGACTGCGCGAGCACGGCCGACGCACAGAACAAGCTTGCAACCGTCAACAGAATCCCTTGTCTCAATTGCATGGCGAAATCTCCTTTGGTTAGCCACTCGGGAATAAAGACGCTCGGCGGCGCGCGCCTATTCCTCGGCGCAGGCGAATTTTCCGCGGGAATAAAGTCGCGGTATCGAACGTCGTATCTGCTGTGGTGCGAGTCTGAGGACGGGAGCGGGTCAGTTGCGAGCGGCGATCGAAGCGACGGATGAGCTCCCGCGAGACGAGTTCCATCGACGGCTGCTGGAAACGCTGCCGCAGCTCAAGCGCTTCGCGCGCTCGTATTGCGGCAGCCGTGCCGACGCGGACGATGCGGTTCAAGTGACGTGCGAGCGCGCACTCGAGCGCTGGCAACAGTGGAATGGACAAGGAGCGTTCGACCATTGGCTCGTGAAGATTCTCATCAACTCTTGGCGCGACGAGCAGCGCTCGCGCAAGATTCGCGCCGGCCCCGCTCTCGAGTCGGTACCCGAGCGCGTGGACGATACGGAGAACCAGGCGGATCGCCTGTACCTCGAGCAGGTGAACGAGGAGATCGTCAAGCTCCCGGAGGCTCAACGCGAGGTGCTGCTGCTGGTCGCGAGCGAAGGGTTTTCGTATCAGGAAACGGCGAGCACGCTCGGCATCCCCATCGGCACCGTCATGAGCCGGCTCTGCCGCGCGCGGCAAACATTGATCGCGAAACTCGGTTATGGAACCACGTAGCGCCAACATCGACTTGACCGACGAGCGGCTCGGCGCGTACATCGACGGCGAGCTCGATTCGACGACGCGCGCCGCCGTCGAGCGGGCGTTGTCGGGCGATCGGCAAGCGCAAAAGCGCGCGGCGGCGATTCGCGATATCACGAACCTCGTCGAGGCCGCGACCCATGCGCAGAGCGCGCCGCCTCGCCGGCCCGTCACCGCCGTCAGCGAGCCCACGAGCAGAACGCGACGATTCATCGCGTTCGGCACTCGCAATACTTGGCGTCTCGCAGCAGCATTCGCCGGCGCCGCGCTTGCCATCGTGCTTGCCGCGCAGGTTTACGTGACGCGTTTGGAGCCGCGACCCGGTTGGCAGGAGAATTCGCTCGCCCTTCACACGACGTACCTCCGCGCGCGCGCGAATGGCGACGAGCACGTCCTCATGGACGTCACGGACCCGAAATCCGACGCTTCAGGGCGCGCCTACGCGTCCTTCGTCGATTACGCGCCCGTGTTTCCGGATCTGTCGGCGCACAGCTACGAGCCCGCGGGCGTGCGCTTCGTGCCGTCGCCCTACGGCGTGACGACATTCGTCGCCTATGAAGCGCCCGGTCTCACGCCGATCGGGTTTTCGATGACGCCGGCGACCGCAGCCTACGACCCGGCCAACCATTCGCTAGGCGCCGTGCAGCTCGTCTCTTGGTCCGACGGGGAATTCGAGTACGGCTTGAGCAGCGAGCTCTCGCACGAGCAGTTGCACACGCTCGTGCGTACGGCGCGGCAGTCGCTCGGCGACACCACGTCGCAATAACGTCTTGGCTGCAGCGCTAAAACGCGGCGCGCCGGCCGTCAGCCTCCGCCGCCCGCAGTGCGCCGGAACGTCACCGGCGTGCTGCCTTGCGCGCTGCCGACGACGCCGACGAGAGTGCCCTCGTCGGTGAGCTGCCCCGTGAAGTTCCACGGGTCGATATTGGGCAGGGTAAACCTCACGACGTTCTCGTAGGTCGTGGGCGGCGTGCTCGGCGGGGGCGCCCCGAACGGGGGCGGAGGAGTGAAAGACCCTATCGAGAGGCCGCGGAGCGGCTTATCGATTCTTCCCAAGTTCGTGCCGATCAACTTGCCGTTGACCGTGCCGTTCGCGTTCTTCGTGAACTCGAGCTCGATGTTGACGTCGATCGTCGGTATGCGCGGCATCCCGACCCAGCGTCCCGCCAGCGCATCGGCGACTTCCGCCGACACCTGCACGGGCGTCTGTGCGGGCTCCGGCGTCGGATTCGCGCGCTCGTGGCGGTTCGTCTCGACGTAGCTCGGGACGATGTGGTTGTCCTCGATGCACGCGTACTCCGGCCAAATGTAATCGGGCTCGTTGAACATCGGATAGCGGACAGTGAATGGACCCGTGAGCACGGCCGGGTCCTCGGTCGTGACCTCGTAGAGCCACACGGTGTCGTTCAAGCGCGTGATCCGCTCGGTCGTCTTCATCCGGTCGCTCGACGGGAAGCGGTTGCCGGGCGGCCCGCCGATGACTGCGAGGTTGATCAGCGGGTTATTGATCTCCATGCCGTCTCGATAGTTCGTGGTCTCGACGACCAGGGTC
>DATBLZ010000183.1:0-6111 GCA_036555065.1 Gammaproteobacteria bacterium | reverse complement strand
AGCGATCTTCCTCGACGACGCGCTCCGAGATCAGGATCGAATCCTCGAAGTTGTAGCCGTTCCACGGCATGAACGCGACGAGCAGGTTCTGGCCCAACGCGAGCTCTCCCATGCTCGTCGACGGACCGTCTGCGAGCACGTCGCCTTTCTCGATCGCGTCGCCGCCCTTTACGAGCGGCCGCTGATTGATGCACGTGTTCTGGTTCGAGCGCGTGTACTTCGTGAGGTTGTAGATGTCCACGCCCGCCTCGCCGGCCTTGGTCTCCTCGTCCTTGACGCGGACGACAATGCGCGAAGCATCGACGGAATCGACGATGCCGCCGCGGCGCGCGACGACCGTGACTCCCGAGTCGACGGCGACGGCGCGCTCCATACCGGTGCCGACGAGTGGCGTCTCCGTGCGCAGCGTCGGCACGGCTTGGCGTTGCATGTTCGATCCCATGAGCGCGCGATTCGCATCGTCGTGCTCGAGGAATGGAATCAGCGACGCCGCGACCGACACGATCTGCTTCGGCGAAACGTCCATGTATTCGACGCGTTCCGGCGGATACAGCGCGAACTCGTTTTGATAGCGGCACGAGACGAGGTCGTCCGCAAACGCGCCTTTCGGGCTCAAGTTCGCGTTCGCTTGGGCGATCACGAACTGGCCTTCCTCGATCGCCGATAGGTAATCGATGCGATCACTGACCTTGCCGTCGATGACCTTGCGGTACGGGGTCTCGAGGAACCCGTACTCGTTGGTCCGCGCGTAAACGGCGAGCGAGTTGATCAAGCCGATGTTCGGACCTTCCGGCGTCTCGATCGGGCAAACGCGTCCATAGTGCGTCGGGTGCACGTCGCGGACCTCGAATCCCGCGCGCTCGCGCGTCAATCCGCCCGGTCCGAGCGCCGACACGCGGCGCTTGTGCGTGACCTCGGAAAGCGGGTTGTTCTGGTCCATGAACTGCGAGAGCTGGCTCGAGCCGAAGAATTCCTTCACGGCAGCCGCGACCGGCTTCGCGTTGATCATCTCCTGCGGCATGAGGCCTTCAGATTCGGCGAGCGTGAGGCGCTCTTTGACCGCGCGCTCGACGCGCACCAAGCCGATCCGGAACGCGTTCTCGGCCATCTCACCGACGCTGCGGATGCGGCGGTTGCCGAGATGATCGATGTCGTCGACCGTGCCGTTGCCGTTGCGGATGTCGATGAGCGTGCGCAGAACATCGATGATGTCATCCCTGCTCAGCGTGCCGGCACCCGTCGACTCCTCGCGGCCGACGCGGCGATTGAACTTCATGCGGCCGACGGCCGACAGATCGTAGCGCTCCGTGTTGAAGAACAGATTGTTGAACAGGTTCTCGGCGGCTTCCTTCGTCGGCGGCTCGCCGGGACGCATCATCCGATAGATCTCCACGAGCGCATCGAGCTTCGTTTGCGTGGCATCGATCCTGAGCGTGTTCGAGATGAACGGTCCGCGATCGAGGTCGTTGACGAACAACGTCTTGAGCTTCTTGACGCCCACCGCGACGAACTTTTCGACGAGCTCGGTCGTCAGAAGCGTATTCGCCTTCGCGAGCACCTCGCCGGTTTTTTCGTCGACGACGTCGTGCGCAAGGACCTTCCCGTCGAGAAAGTCGGCCGGCACGTCGAGCTCCTTGAGGTCCGCCTTTTCGAGCTCACGCACGTGGCGCAACGTGATTCGGCGTTCCTTCTCGACGATGACTTTGCGCCCGACCTTGATCTCGAAGCTCGCGGTCTCGCCGCGCAGGCGCTCCGGGATGAGCTTGAGCGTAATGCCCTTCGACGACAGCGTGAACTCGTTGTTCTCGAAGAAGAGCTCGAGGATCTGCTCGTTCGTGTAGTCGAGCGCGCGCAACAAGATGCTCACGGGCAGCTTGCGGCGCCGATCGATGCGGACGAATACGCAGTCCTTGGGATCGAACTCGAAATCGAGCCACGACCCGCGGTACGGAATCACGCGCGCGGAGAACAATAGCTTGCCCGACGAGTGGGTCTTGCCTTTGTCGTGGTCGAAGAACACGCCCGGCGACCTGTGGAGCTGCGAGACGATGACGCGCTCCGTGCCGTTGATGACGAACGTGCCGTGCTCGGTCATGAGCGGCATCTCGCCGAGATAGACCTCCTGCTCGCGGATGTCCTTGACCTTCTTCTTCGGCCCCGGCGCGTCCTTGTCGAAGATGACGAGGCGCACGAGCACGCGCAGCGGCGCCGCGTACGTAAGACCGCGCAGCTGGCACTCCTTGACGTCGAATACCGGCTCGCCGAGCCGATAATGCACGTACTCGAGCGCGGCGTTTCCGGAATAGCTCGTGATCGGGAACACACTGCGAAACGCCGCGTGCAGGCCCATGTCCTTACGAGCATCCGGCGCCACGCCCTCTTGGAGGAATTTCTGATAAGAATCGAGTTGTATCGACAGAAGGTAAGGCACCTTCAGAACTCCGGGTAACTTGCCGAAGTTCTTACGAACGCGCTTCTTCTCAGTGAACGAATAAGCCATTGCGTGCTACTCCATGTGCGACCTTAGGCCGTCGCGCTGCGCACGGGCGAGCCTGCGTGCCCAATGCGCATTGCGTGACGGACTCGTTGAAAACCTAAGCGCACCCGCCCTGTCCAAGGCGGCTTTGCGCTCGTGACCTCGCGACAACGCCGTGTCACTTGATCTCGGCTTTTGCGCCTGCTTCCTCGAGCTGCTTCTTGATTGCCTCGGCCTCGGCCTTGGGCAGTGCCTCCTTGACGACGCTCGGCACGCCCTCGACGAGATCCTTCGCTTCCTTCAAGCCGAGCCCCGTGACCGACCGGACGACCTTGATCACGGCGACCTTGTTGTCGCCGAACGCCGTCATCGTGACGTTGAACTCGGTCTTCTCTTCGGCAGCCGCCGCCGCGGGCGCCGCGCCGCCGCCGGCCGCAACCGCCACGGGCGCAGCCGCAGAGACGCCCCACTTCTCCTCGAGCGCCTTCACGAGGCTCACGATCTCCATGATCGGTTTGCTGCTCAGCGCCTCGATGAGCTCTTCATTCGACAAAGCCATGTTCCTGCTCCTGAAATTAACGAATCGTTACCCGAATACCCAAAAACCCCAAATCGAGCTAAGCCGCCTGCTCGCTGCGCGCCTTGAGCGTGCGCGCCAGCCGTGCACCGGGCTCGGCGAGCAACCGAACGAGCTGCGCGACCGGTGCTACGAGCGTCCCGAGCAGTTTCGCCCGTGCTTGCTCGAGCGTCGGCAACGCCGCAACGCGATCGATGTCTTTTGGACTGTAAAGCGCGCCGCCGAGCGCCACGGCAACGGTCACGAGCTTCTCGTGCTCCTTCGCGAAGCTCTTGATCACGCGTGCTGCCGCACCCGGATCGCGCCGCGAGAAGGCGAGCACGAGGGGGCCCTTGAGCTTCTCCCGCAGACACTCGAACTCCGTGCCTTGCACCGCGCGTCTCGCCAGCGTGTTCTTGACGACCTTCACGTACACGTCGGCTTTGCGCGCGGCGACGCGAAGCTTCGTCAATTCGGCGACTGTCAAACCGCGATACTCTGCTGCCACGGCCGATTGCGCAGACACGGCGACAGCGTTGACCTCGGCGACGAGGGCCTGTTTGGCTTCGACCTTAAGTGGCATACATATACCTCCTGGTATAGATCTGCGTAGGCGGCTCCTGCCATTAACTCCCGGACTACTCCGGAAGGCCTACGGTCTTCGATGACGGCCGGCAATCCGGGCCTCGCCACCCATCACGAAATCTCTACGGTCACGCCTCGACAGTGAGCACGGATGTCGAATCGACCAGAACACCCGGCCCCATCGTCGAGGAGACGCTGACCTTCTTCAGAAACACGCCCTTCGAGGCTGCGGGCTTCGCCTTGCTGAGATCCGTCAAGAGCGCGGTCAAGTTCTGCTTGAGCGCGTCGACCTCGAAGCTCACGTTGCCGATTTGGCAGTGCACCGTGCCCGCCTTGTCGGCCTTGTAACGAACTTGCCCCGCCTTTGCATTCTTCACCGCGCCGGCGACATCGGGGCTCACGGTGCCGACTTTCGGATTCGGCATCAAGCCGCGCGGTCCCAAAATCTGGCCGAGCTTGCCGACGATGCGCATCGCATCGGGGCTCGCAATGACGACGTCGAAGTTGAGCTCGCCGCCCTGGATTCGCTCGGCGAGATCCTCCATGCCGACGACGTCCGCACCCGCCGCTTTGGCGGCCTCGGCGTTCGCGCCTTGAGTGAAGACCGCGACGCGGATTTTCTTGCCCGTGCCGGCCGGTAGCACCGTTGCGCCGCGCACGACCTGATCCGATTTCGACGGATCGATGCCGAGATTGATCGCGACGTCGACGGATTCGACGAACTTGGCCGATGCCAATTCCTTCACCAACTTCAACGCTTCGTCCGCAGCGTACAACTTGCCGTGCACGATGCGCTCCGCGGCTTTCTTCCTGGCTTTGCTGACTCGCGGCATCTGTCTCAACCCTCCACGTCGATGCCCATGCTGCGCGCGCTTCCGGCGATGATGCGCACGGCCGCCTCGAGATCTGCCGAATTGAGATCGGGCTCCTTGAGCTTGGCGATCTCTTCGAGCTGTTTACGCGTAACTTTGCCGACTTTGTTCGAGTTCGGCGTGCCGCTGCCTTTCTCGATGCCGGCGGCCTTCTTCAGCAACACCGCCGCAGGCGGAGTCTTCGTGACGAACGTAAAGCTGCGGTCGTTGTAGACCGTGATCACGACGGGCACGGGGATTCCGGGCTCCATCTTCTGGGTCGCGGCATTGAAAGCCTTGCAGAACTCCATGATGTTCACGCCGTGCTGGCCGAGTGCCGGACCGACGGGCGGGCTCGGATTCGCCTTCGCGGCCGCCACTTGGAGCTTGATGTACGTTTCGATCTTCTTAGCCATCCTAACGAGCCTTGCCTTAAGCCTTTTCCACTTGGCCGAAATCGAGCTCCACCGGAGTCGATCGCCCGAGAATCTGTACCGCCACTCTTACCTTGTTCTTGTCGTAGTTGACCTGCTCGACCACACCGTTGAAATCGTTGAACGGGCCGGCCGTCACGCGCACGACCTCGCCGGGCTCGAATAGCACCTTCGGGCGCGGCTTGTCGACGCCTTCCTGAACTCGATTCAATATCGCGTTCGCTTCCTTCTCCGTAATCGGCGCCGGTCGGTCGCTGCTGCCGCCGATGAAACCGAGCACCTTCGGAACCTCCTTGACGAGGTGCCAAGTCTCATCGTCCATCTCCATCTGCACGAGCACGTAGCCCGGAAAGAACTTGCGCTCGCTCTTCCGGCGTTGTCCCTCGCGCATCTCGACGACCTCTTCGGTCGGCACGAGCACCTCGCCGAATTTTTCCTGCAGGCCATAACGCTTGATGCGTTCCTCGAGCGAGGTCTTCACCTTGTGCTCGTAGTTCGAATAGGCATGCACCACGTACCACTGCAACGCCATCGGCTCAGCTCTCCCTGCCGGTCACGATGCTCGTGAACCAGAGCAATGACAGGTCCAGGAGCCAAAAGAATACGCCCATGATCGTCGCGAACACGATCACGACGATCGTGGTCTGAAAAGTCTCCTCGCGCGTCGGCCATACGACTTTGCGCATCTCCGCGCGCGATCCCTGAATGAACGCCCAGAGCGTTCGCCCCTGCGCCGATTGGAACGCGATGACTACAGCCACGATGAAACCCACGAACACGCCGACGGCGCGCAACAGCACCGATGCGCTCGCATAGTAGTAGTAGCCGAAAACGCTGCCTACCAGGATCGCAATCGACGCGATCAGCTTGACGGTATCGAACAGCGTCGGTGCGTTTTCCTCTTGTGTTTCCATCTACTCCCGAGAACAAATTGGCAGGCCAGGAGGGAATCGAACCCCCAACCTGCGGTTTTGGAGACCGCCGCTCTGCCAATTGAGCTACTGGCCTACCGAAACTAATAAATAATGAATCGCGGCTGAAGCCGCTCCCACGCAGCCGCTATTCCTACTGAATGATCTTCGCCACGACGCCCGCGCCGACCGTACGGCCGCCTTCGCGGATCGCAAACCGTACGCCCTCTTCCATCGCAATCGGCGAGATCAACTCCACCTTCATCTGGATGTTGTCTCCGGGCATCACCATCTCCGT
>DATBLZ010000142.1:0-4508 GCA_036555065.1 Gammaproteobacteria bacterium | reverse complement strand
TTCGAGCCATAGACCTGAAAACTGAAGCCCCCGCCCGTCGCCGTCATCGTGCCGAGATAGCCCGACATGCCTTCCTTCATGCGAAACAGAATCGACGTCGTATCGTCGGAATCGACCGCGACCACGCGCCGGAAGCTCTGGCAGTAGACCTCGTCGATGCGTCCGCACAGATCGATCATGCCGTCGACCGCGTGCACGCCCATCGGCGTCAACCCGCCGCACGGCGTCTCCTCGCGATTCGCGCGCCACGCGTCGGCTTTGAGCATGAGCGCGTTCGGGAAGGTCATCGTCGCCTCGACGTGAAGAATGACGCCGAGCTCGCCGGCCTTGATCTGCTCGCGGAGCTTCGTCATCTCCGGGTGCCAGCGCCGGTTGTAGCCCAAACCGAGCGTGATGCCCGCACGCTTCGCGGCCGCAACAGCTTTCTCGGCATCGGCCTTCGTCAGCGCGAACGGCTTCTCGCAGAAGACATGCTTGCCTTTGCCGGCTGCGGCAACAACCTGCGCGACGTGGAGCGAATGAGGTGTGGCGAGCACGACCGCATCGAGCTTCGGGTCGGCGATGAGCTCCTCGAAGCTCGCGTGCAATTTGAACTTGTGCTGATCGGCAAAGCGCTTGACGTCGTCATTGATCGTGCGCGTCGCCCCCGCAACGAAACGAATGTCGTTGCTGTCCGACACGGCCTCGACGAGAGTCCTACCCCACCAGCCGAGCCCGACGATCCCTGCATTGATCACTGTGCACCTCTGTCGTTATTCGAGCCCGCTTGCGCGCGCCTGATCGCGCGCCATGACTGCCCAGTCGAGATCCGTCTCGCCGTGCGCGACCGCGCCGAGCAGCCGATCGCGATAGACGTTCAAGCTCGGCAACGGCACGTTCGCGGCGAGCCCCGCGGCCATCATGAGATTCGCGTCCTTGAGCCCGAGCGCGGTCGTGAAGCCCGCTTGGTCGTAGGCGCCGCGCGCAATGATGCCGCCGTAGACCTTGTAGGCCGGCGCGGCGAACAAGCCGTCCGTCAAAACTTCGTTGAACACGGCGGGCTCGACGCCGAACTTACGGACGAGCGCGAAGCCCTCGCCCATTGCCTCGATCGCGCAGCCGAGCACCATGTTGTTCGCGAGCTTCACGGCCGCGGCACCCGCGGGGGAGGCACCCGCCGTGAACGTGCGCCGGCCAATGACCTTGAAGAGCGGCTCGAGCTTCGCGATGGCCTCCTGCGGCCCGGCCGCGACGAGGCCGACCTGCCCGGCCGCGGCGGCATCGGGCCGGCCGAGCACGGGGCACGCGACGAGCACTTGGCTGGCCGCTGTGTGCTTCTTCTCGAGCTCCGCGAGCGCCGCCACGCTGTGCGTGCCCATGGGCACGTGAATCGCGCCTTTCGCGAGCGCCTTGAGAATTCCGGTATCGACGACCTCGGCGAGCGCCTTGTCGTCGGTCAGGTTCGTGAATACGACTTCGCGCCCGGCACACGCGGCGGCGACGCCGTCCGCGAACTTTGCGCCCGCCTTCACGAGCGCATCGGCCTTCGCGCGCGTGCGGTTGTAAACGACGAGATCGTGGCCGGCGCCGAGAATTCGCCCCGCGATGGCCTGCCCCATGCGCCCGAGCCCGATGAATCCAACCCGCATTCAGTAGTCTCCTGTCGCGGCTAAAGCCGCTCCTACGCACCCAATCGCAGCTGAAGCCGCTCCCACCAAGAAAGATCGTCGTTCCTACGTCGATCAGCCCAAAAGCTGATCGCGCACCCATTCGATCTCCATGACGACGTAATCGACGATGTCGCCGGTCTTCAAGTGCGCGGGCAGCACGTCCCACGTGTAGGTCTCGATCTCGAGGTGCGGCGAGAGCTTGTTCTTCTTGTGAAACTTGAGCGCATCCTCGATTGCGAACCGCGTGGTCTTGAAATCGCCGAGATCGTCGAGAAACACGGGCACGTGAAAATGCGTGCGCCACTCGCTGTGCTCGGGGCGCTTGTCCCAGGCCGCGAACGCGTCCTCGAGATTGAGATAGCGCGTGAGCTCGCCGTCGAGTCGCTCGACGGTTTGCGTGAGATACACGGTGTCGGCGAACTTCTTGAGGGCCTTCACCTTCGCGGGCGAGACCTCCGGCACGCGCAGCGCCGCCGCCTCTTGGAGCTTGAACACGGGGATGCCGGCGTCGGCGAGCGCACGCAGCGACTTGCCGATGTCCTCGAACTCGACGGCCTGGTGGCAGATGTCGTAGACCATGCCGAGATGGTCACGGACCGCCGCTTTCGCGTCTTTCTCGCTCAGGCCCGTCTGCTTCGCGAGCGAGGCTACCGCCGGCGGCGCATAAAGGTGATTGGTGAAGTAGTCGATGGCCTCCTCGGTCGTCTCGAGGAAGCAATACGGCTCAGGCTCGAGCGACAGCCGCACCTTTCGCCCGGTTCGCTCGTGGAGCTTCACGAGATGCGCGACCGTGCGGATGACCTGGCGCGTGTAGGCGGCGACGACGTCGGGGCCCGTGACGCGCGGCTTGAAGCCGAGCGGCGGGCTCTGGATCGTCGGGTCGATGCCGGGTGCTGCGACCTCGGCCAAAATGTCGGCCACCTGCATCGTGTAAGTGGCGCGCTCGTCGCTGCGCCAATCGGGCTCGTAGACGCGCTCCTTGACGAGCTGGTTCTTGAACGGCCCGTAAGGAAACGCGTTGACCGTGTACAAGTACATGTCGTTCTTGTCGAGGAACGCCTTGAGCTTGGCGCGCTCGGCCTGGTCTTGGGTCAGCGCCTGCGCCGAGGAATTCGACAAGCGCAGCGAGATGCCGAACCTCTCCTTCGGCGCCACGCGCGCTTTGACCTTCGGCACGAACGTCGTGAGGCTGTTCCACATCTCGGGCCACGTGTCACCCGGGTGAACGAGCGTCGAGTAAGTCAGATGCCCTAGGCCATGGCCCAAGTCCATTTGTCACTCCTTATTACTGTCAATCCGCGCGCCGCGTTTGGTTTATGGATCGGCGGGCTCTAGACTATTGTATCTTCGTCAGGCCTTGGTTTTGGGGAGTATGGAAAAAAATGCTGCGCGCAACGGCGGGTAAGATTCTACCAACGACGATTACGGGGTCGCTGCCGCGGCCGAGCTGGTATACGGAAAATCTGGGCCTCAAGACCTTCGTCGAGGCCATGGTCGAGACGCGCTTTCGCGAGCAATACGAGGACGCGCTGGCCGTCTATTTGAACCAGCAGCTCATCGCGGGCCTCGACATCTTCACCGATGGCGATGTGCGGTTCACGCAGGACATCGGCGGCCAGAGCTGGACGGGCTATCCGCCCGCGCACATGGCGGGATTCGACCGGCGGCCGAAGCCCGCGCCGCTCGGCGCCGGCGGCATCGGTTTCCCGCGCGGCCATATCCTCCACGACTACATCGAGGCGCGCGTGATGCCGAGCATCGTCGGCCCCGTCGGTCGCGGCGATCTCCAATACACGCAAATGTGGAAAGCCGCGCAGCGCATGACGACGAAGCCCGTCAAGTTCGGCACGGTCACGCCCGAGCTCGTCGCGTTCGCGGTGCAGGATTTCCACTACAAGGACGTCCGCGAGCGCATTTGGGCGATCAGCAACGCGTTCAACGAGGAGCTCCACGAATTGGCCGATGCCGGCTGCCCCGTGATCCAGATGGAAGAGCCGCAAGTGCACCTGCTCGCGGCGCGCGGCGTCGTCGACAAGATCATCAATCCCGAGTACATGCTCGAGGTGTTCAACAACACCGTGCGCGGCTTGCGCGCGAAGACCGAGGTCTGGTGCCACACCTGCTGGGGCAACCCGTCGCAGCAACGTATGTTCGCGCAGGTCCAAAGCTACAAGCCCGCGCTCGATATTCTCAACAAGGTCGATGCCGACGTCATCACGTTCGAGTCGGTGAGCTCGGGCGGCATGGACCTCGAGGAGATCGGCAAGCGCATCACGAGCATGAAGATCGCCATCGGCGTCATCGATCATCATTCGCTCCAAGTCGAACGCGTCGAGGACGTCGCCGCGCACATCCGCTTAGGCCTCAAGCACATCCCGGCCGAGCGGCTCGTCGTGTCTTCCGACTGCGGCATGGGCCGCGAAGGCATGAGCCGGCGCCATGCGCTCTACAAGATGGGCGCGCTCGTCCAAGGCACGAACGTCGTGCGCAAGGAGCTCGGCGTGCCCGAAGCTCAGTGCCTGCTCGCGGATCCCAAGTACTCGCTGACGTTCGCGAAGAAATAGTGGCTGCGGCACCGGGGCTGCTCGCCAAAGAACGCCTCATCGCAGGCCCGGGCTTCACGCGCTGGCTCGTGCCGCCGGCTGCGCTCGCGATTCACCTCTGCATCGGCATGGCCTACGGTTTCTCCGTTTTTTGGCTGCCGCTCTCGCGCTCGATCGGCATCACGCAATCCATCGAATGCCCCGCCGGCACGAGCTTCCTCGCGCAGGTCTTCACGACGACCTGCGATTGGCGAATCTCGATGCTCGGCTGGACCTACACGCTGTTCTTCGTATTCCTCGGCGGCTCGGCGGCGCT
>DATBLZ010000121.1:0-17067 GCA_036555065.1 Gammaproteobacteria bacterium | reverse complement strand
CGGCATCACGCAATCCATCGAATGCCCCGCCGGCACGAGCTTCCTCGCGCAGGTCTTCACGACGACCTGCGATTGGCGAATCTCGATGCTCGGCTGGACCTACACGCTGTTCTTCGTATTCCTCGGCGGCTCGGCGGCGCTGTGGGGCGGCTGGCTCGAGCGCGTCGGGCCGCGCAAAGCCGGCGTCGTCGCAGCACTCTGCTGGTGCGGCGGGCTCGTGATCTCAAGCATAGGCGTCATGACGCATCAAATCTGGCTGCTCTGGCTCGGCTCGGGCTGCATCGGCGGCATCGGCTTAGGTCTAGGCTACATCTCGCCCGTTTCGACGCTCATCAAGTGGTTCCCGGACCGCCGCGGCATGGCGACGGGCATGGCGATCATGGGCTTCGGCGGCGGCGCGATGATCGGCTCGCCGTTCGCGGATCTGCTCATGCGGTTCTATGCGACGCCGACCTCGGTCGGTGTCTGGGAAACGTTCGTAACGCTCGCAGCGATCTATCTCGTCTTCATGCTCGGCGGCGCATTCGGCTATCGACTGCCGCCCGACGGCTGGAAACCCTCGGGTTGGGAGCCGCGCGCGGAGGCGGCGCGGCGCGCGCTGATGACGAATGCGCACGTGCATCTCGACGTCGCGTGGCGCACGCCGCAGTTCTGGCTGATCTGGGGCGTGCTCTGCCTCAACGTCACGGCCGGCATCGGCATCCTTGGTATGGCATCTCCGCTGCTCCAAGAAGTGTTCGCCGGCAGCCTCATCGGCGTCGACGCCGCGTTCACGGAGCTCAACACATCGCAGCTCGTCGAGATCGCGACGATCGCCGCGGCTTTCACGGGGCTCCTGTCGCTCTTCAACATCGCGGGCCGCATCTTCTGGGCCTCGCTATCCGATCGCATCGGCCGCAGGCTCACGTATGCGATCTTCTTCTCGCTCGGCCTCACGCTCTACGCCTCGATTCCGTGGACCGCGAGCATCGGCAGCCTCGCGCTCTTCGTTGGATTCTTCTGCATCATTCTCACGATGTACGGCGGCGGGTTCGCGACGATCCCCGCTTACCTCGCGGATATGTTCGGCACGAAAATGGTCGGCGCGATTCACGGGCGATTGCTGACGGCCTGGTCGGTTGCGGGCGTGCTCGGCCCCGTGCTCGTCAACTACATCCGCGAGTATCAGATCGACCAAGGCGTGCCGCGCGCTCTCGCCTACAACGTCACGATGTACATCCTCGCGGGATTGCTCGCGGCCGGGTTCCTGTGTAACTGGCTCGTCAAGCCCGTCGATCCGAAGCACCACATGACGCCTGCGCAGCTCGAGGACCACTCGAAGGCCGCGCTGGCGGCGGCGAGCCGCGTTGCGCACGTACCGCACGCGGCGACAGCCGCTCGGCCGGTCTTGGTCTCGGCCGCCTGGCTCGCCGTGTGGATCCCGATCGGTTGGGGCGTGTGGGTGACGCTCGAGCGAGCCGTTGCGCTCTTTCGCTGAGCGCCCCGCCGTTACCTCAAAAGCGGAATCTCACTCGCGATGTCCACCTGCACGATCGTATCGAGCTTGTTCTCGATCTGAACGAAGCGGGCGAGCTTCTTAGGCGGCAAGACGTCGCCGAGCTCGCGCACGTACTTCCTTCGGACCTTGAGCCGATCGGCCTCGACATCGAAATAGTCGTCGACCAGCGTCGTCGCCATCTCATCGGACATAGTGAGGTAGTTCGCGGCGTAGTCGGTAATGAGCTTGACGAGCCGGTCATTGACGACCTCGCGCTCGGCGACGTACGCGTCGTAGACGGGCCAGAAATTCGTGCTCTCCTCGCCGGTCAACGCGAGCTCCTCGGCAACGATGTCCTTGCGCTCGAGCTGCACCATGTCGCGAATCATCTCGATCGCATCGTTGATGTTCGCGAACTCGGGATTGACCTGCGCCTCGGCAAGAGGCGCGACAAGGAAAGCGCACAGTCCTACCAAGGGCTTGAGCTTCGCCATGATCAGAACTCCCAACCTAACGACGTCGTGATACCGTAGTCCGTGCCGGACCCCTCTGCAAGCGGGTCGTTTTCGTAGCGGTGGTAGATCGTGAACGCCCAGAAGAGATCGTTGACGACTTCCCATTTGAAATCCGTGTCGAACGACGTTCTATAGCGGCCGGTATCGGACAGATTCGGATAGAGCTCGAACCGCATCGTGATATCGAGCTCGGGTGTGTCGAAACGAAACCATTCGAGGTCGGCGCCGAAGAGGCCTTCGACCGCGGATTCGGTCCTGCTCTCGAGGGCCGCGCTCGCGCGCTCTTCCGTGAGCACGAGCCCGCCGACAAGCTGAATACGATTACTGTTCGACTGGCGCAATATGCGCCCGCCCGCCCCGCCGATCGATTTGCGCAAATCCAAATCGAGCTCGTCGTTCGACTCGAGCGTCGCGAATCCGCCGGCAAGCCACCGCTCCGGAAGCAGGTAGTAGTACCGAACGTCGGCAAAGGCTCGGCTCGACTGCTCCTCCCCGCCGGCGCTGTCGCTGCTGTCGGCATCGAAGGTCGCTGCAAAGTACCTGCTCTCGCGGCGCCGCGTGAGATCCAGGCCCGTGCTCAACTGCGAGATTTCGCTTGCTTTGCTGAACGAGTAGCCGCCGCGCACCCTGAGGTCGAACGAATCGACGAAGGTCTGCTCGATCTCGGTGATCGCAACGACGTCGGCCGTCATGAGCGTGACGACTCCCGATGGCGAGGTGACGTTCACTACTCCGACCTCGGCGGCCTCCGACAACGTGCCGAAATAGCGCACGCCCGCGGTCGTCCATACTTCGAAGAGCTGGTTCGAAGCGATCGATTCGACGTTCTCCCACTCGATTCCGATCGTCCCCGTCGCGTCCGTGTCGAAAGAGAGCTTGCCGCGCTCGAGGCCCTTGACCTCGCCTGTGAGCCGATCGCCGCCGCCGAAGCGCACGACGTCTTGAGCGACCGCGGGCGAAGTCGCGACCACACAGCATGCGACGACTACGGGTAGGATGGGTCTGGTCATGGCGATACCATTGCGCTTTCCGGCAGTCCCCGTAGTTTATTCGCTGCGAAGCGACGACAGAACGTTTTTTCGGAGAACCCTCATGCGCATTTCCATCACGCGTACGCTCGTGCTTGCCTTTACGTCCGTTGCAGCGATCGGCTACGCGCACGCGACGCAGGCACCCGAAGCGAGCGTGTCCGACACGGCCCGGCCGCGCATCGGCCTTGCTCTATCCGGCGGCGGCGCGCGCGGCGGCGCGCACATCGGCGTGCTCAAAGCGCTCCGCGATCTCGGCATTCCGATCGACTACGTCGCCGGCACGAGCATGGGCGCCGTCATCGGGTCGCTATACGCATCCGGTCTCACTGAGGATGAGATCGAAGCCACAGCGGGCGAGATCGATTGGGCGACGGTTCTCGTCGAGCAACAAGATCGAGACGACCGCTCGTTTCACCGCAAGCGCGATGATGAGCTCTATCTCGTCAAGCAACGCGCAGGTTTCAACGATGGTGAGCTCGAGCTGCCGCTCGGGTTCATCCAAGGCCAAAGCATCGATCTCTTGCTCGGCAAGCTCATGCTCCCCGTCTCGCAGATAGAAGATTTCGACGAGCTTGCCGTGCCGTTCCGCGCCGTGGCCGCCGACGTGGTCACCGGCGAGGCTGTCGTGCTCGACCACGGCAGCCTCGCGCGCGCCGTGCGCGCGAGCATGTCGCTGCCGGCTGTGTTCGCGCCCGTCGAGATCGACGGACGGCTCCTCGTCGACGGGGGCATCGCGCAGAACCTGCCCGTCGAGACCGTGCGCGCGATGGGCGCTGACATCGTCATCGCGATCGACATCAGCACGCCGCTCGCAACCCGTGAGGAGCTGACCTCCGTGCTCGCGATCGCCGGCCAATTGACGGGATTCTTGACGACGGGCGGCACGGCCAAGCAAATCGAGAAGCTACAACCGGGCGACGTCCTGATCACGCCCGAGCTCGGCGACATCACGACGACCGGGTTCGAGCGAATCGCCGAGACCTACCCAATCGGCTACGCGGCGACCATGCAGCTGGCCGAGCAACTGCGGGCGTTGGCGCTTTCGCCCGAGGCCTATCAGGCGCACCGCGATGCTCGCGCCACGCCGCGCGCCGCCGCGCCGCCGCAGATCGATTTCGTAAGGCTCGACAACGAGTCGAACGTCGCCAACAGCATCATCGAAGCGCGCCTCGGGGACATTCCGACCGGCGTCGCGCTCGACGTCGAAGCCACCGAAGCGGCCATCGCTAAAGTGTACGGTCTACAGCTCTTTCAGAACGTTCGCTACTCGGTCGTCGAGGAAGACGGCACGAAAGGTCTCGAGATCGAGGTCGAGGAGCGCGAATGGGGACCGAACTATCTGCAAGCCGGCATCGAGTACAGCGCGGCAGGAGACGACGATACGCAGTTCGGGCTTTACTTGAGCTATCTACGAACGGCAATGAACTCGCGCGGAGCCGAGTGGCGCTCGACGCTCGGGTTGGGCGACGAGCCCTCCGTCGCGACCGAGTGGCATCAGCCCTACGGACGCAACGCGATGTATTTCTCGGCGGCGGGATTCACGGTCGAATCGCCGTTGATCAACGTTTACCAAGGCGAGCAGAAGATCGCGCAGGTCCAGGCACCCGAGTCGGTGTTGAACCTCGCGATCGGGCGTGAGTTCAGCAACTGGGGGGAGCTGCGGCTCGGGTTCGATCGCGGCGTCGGTGATACCGAGCTCGTCACCGGGGATCCCGCGTTCACGACTCCGGGCGCCTTCGATCGAGGCGGCTTTTTCACGCAGTTCAGCATCGATACGCTCGACAATGTGTACTTCCCGTCGCGCGGCGGCAAGGTCGTCGCCTCGTGGACGACGTCGCGCGAAGATCTCGGCGCCAACGTCGAGTTCGATCAAGTCCGCCTCAATGCGATCGGCGCGAAGACTTTCGGCAATAACACTCTGTTCGGGCTCGTCCGTTACCACAGCACGATCGACGGCACGGCGCCCCTGCAGGACGTATTTCGGATCGGCGGATTCTTCAATCTCTCCGGATTCGCCAAGAACCAGCTCACCGGGCAGCACACCGCGCAAGTGCTCGCGGGGTTTCACCGCCGTCTCGGTCGCAGCGGCACGTTCCCGATGTATGCCGGCATCACGCTCGAAAAAGGCAACGCCTGGGACGATCGCAGCGACATGTCGTTCGGCAACGCCTTCGGGGCCGGTTCGTTGTGGCTCGGCGCGGACACGCCGATCGGCCCCGTCTACGTCGCTTACGGGAGCGCCGAGGGCGGGCGAAACAGCGTGTATATCTTCTTGGGTAGCACCTTCTAGACGTCAGATCTTCTCGAACGTATTGAGTCGATCGACGAGCAAGTTCGCCCAGTACTGCGCGAGGCGCCGGACTTCCGACCACACGGTCACGCTGTTGGCTTCGAACGCGAACGGCGACTCGGCCGCGCGCCCGTCGGCCGCTCTCGCGAGCACCTCGCCGCTCATAGAATCGCGTAACTCGACGACGAGCACCGCAGAGCCGACGGACTCGAGATACACGCCGCCGCGGCCGTACTTCGCCGAATCGAGGTCCGGGGGGACAAACGAGACGACGTCGATGACGCCGCCGACGAGGGTCAACACGTCGGGGCCGGCCTCGGTCACGATCTCGTAACGCTCGAGCTTCTCGAGCTCTTCAGTGAACTCTTCTTTGAGTATCTGCTCGAACCGCGCCTTGTTCTCCTCTTGGACCGGAAACTCCGATTCCGAATCGGCCTGGAAGCGGTTGACCGGATCGAGCTTTCTATACGCTACGCCCGCGGGCGCGATCATGATCTTCGTATAACCGGTGAGATCGAGATCGGGCTTGACCCAAACTTTGTCAGCGACGCTCTTGTCGACGAGGTAAAGGCCGTCGTGCGTGATTTCCTCATCCTCGCCCGTGGCGAGGCGCGGCTGCTTGGGCGCGCTGAAGCCGTTAACACCGTACAACAGCGCGAGCGCAACTGCGCTCGTGGCTGCAAACCGAACCGCCCGTGACTGAAAGGTCGTCATTGTTATCACCCCTTGAATTGCGAGGGGCGTATTATATTTGCGGTCAATGGAGGTTTGCGAGCGCCGCCGCAGTGCGCATTGCCTGCACCGGGGGTTTCATTGCGTAAGACCATTGCTTGGCTTGCACTAGTTGGCGTTCTCGCGACGGGCTCGACGGCGGCCCAGGAGCTCGTGACCTACCGCACCGCCGTCGTCGCGCTCGCCGAGGAAGCTGCGGTCCGCGCCGATTTCGAGAACGCACTCGTGACCAAGGCTCGCGAGCATCGATACGACGTGATTACTACGCACGACATCGCCCCCGACGTCCGCGATCTCGACGACGATGATTTCCTCGACGTGCTCGAAGCCAAGGGCGTCCGCACGGTACTGATGCTGCGTCCGGCGGCCGTCGGCGCCGGCGCGTCGCTCGAATCCGTGCGTAACGAGGTCTCGCCGCGGCTTTTGGCCGACATGCAGCGCTTCGCGAAGGAGGTCAGCTCGACGGACGCGAACGATTTGATAGCGGTCGTGCACATGGCGATCTATCTGCTCGATAACGGCGAACCGCAGCTTCTCTCAGCCGGTGCGGTGTGGCTCGACGAGGAGGTCGACAGCCGCGAACAGGGGCTCGAGCGCCTACGCGACTTGGTGCTCGCGAACGTCGACGCCGTTAGGCCCGCGATCCGAGAGCACCTCGGCCTGCCGCCGCTCGAGTAGGCCCGCGTCACTCATCGCGTCGAGACGCCGCCCCTCTCGTCGTAGCCCGCGGGCGCGAGGTGAGCCACGCGCCGAGTTCCGCGTGAAAAACACAAACCAACGGAATGCCCACCGTCGCGACGAACGCAAGTGTGGCGAGAAGGAACGTCTGAAGACCACCCGAGAGCCAGGCGAGACCGAACGCGCTTTCGACGGGCGGCGCAAGCAGGATCGTAAGCAGGCTCCCCATCGCCGCGGCGCCCGCCAGAGTCAAGCGCCGCGAAGCGGCACTGCTAAGACGTCGCTTTGGCAAGCGTTGCAAAACGTTTTCGCTGAAGCCGTCATCGGCAATCGCCGCCTCCGGTGTGCGTAGCGCTTGCTCGACTCGGCTATCTACTCTTTCCATTTCACTGTCTCCCGACCTCGAAATACGCCTTGAGTCGCTCGTGCCCGCGCGTGAGATCGGACTTGACCGTGCCGAGCGGTAAATCCAACGCGCTCGCCACCTCCTGGTGGGTCATGCCTTTCTTGTAGTGGAGCTCAAACACGGCTCGCTGCCGGATCGATAGCCGCTGTAGCGCTCGATCGATGTCCCACTCGTTGCTCGCGTGCTCGGCGTCGTCTGCGCCCGCACCATGCTCCATCTCGTCGAACTCCGTAGTCGCGTACCGCTTGCGTTGGTCGTTCAAGAACGTCGTATAGGCGATTCGGTACAGCCACGACGAGAACTTCGCGGTTCCTTTGTACGTAGGTAGGCCTCTGTATGCCTTGATGAACGTCTCCTGCGCGAGATCGTCGGCGCGCGCGACGTCATTTCGCGCAAGCCTGCGCAAGAAGCTCCTGAGCGGCGATTGATGCCGCCTGACGAGCAGCTCGAACGCGCTTCGATCATCATCGGCAACGACGCGCCCGACGAGCAGGGCATCGCTGTCGGTCACGGCCAAGGCGTTGCCGCTTTGATCTGCCGTCGAATGATTGCGGCATTGATGAAGGAGCCGATGCCGAGAAACAAGAATACCAAGCCCCACGCGGCCGAACGCAATTCGCCGGAGCTCGCGTAGCTCGCAACACTGATTCCCAATCCTAGGCACGTCCAGGTTACGCCCCAACCGACCGCGTACCCTTGCAATTCAGCCAGGGTCAGACTTCTCGGCACGGGCGGTCGATGCGGCGCCAATAGCTCCGGCGGGAGCTCCTGGCCCTTCTCGATGAGCAGCTTGATGGTTTCGTAACGCGCCTTGGTGGCGCGTGCGACCAGCGCAAAGACCACGGCGAGAACTCCGAACCCGAGCAGCATGGCTGGAAGCACTACGTCGTAATTGAGCTCACTCATGGCGAATACCTCGGTTCTTCCACGACGGGTTAGACACGAGGACGCGGGATCTGGATGCGCCGTGGGAGGCGCCGTCACCGGACTTTAGTCGAAAACGTAGCCGATGGTCGCGCCCGCGAACGTCAAGTCCTGGCGGAAAAAGCTGGCGCCCGACCCGTTCTCGTAGTCGATGTCGAGCAGCTTCAACCCGATCGCGAAACGATTGCCGGAGTCGAACTCGAGCGCATACACCAAATTGAACGCCCAGGTGAAATCCGAGCCGCCGGCACCGATGTTGAAGCTCGTCGTCGAGGACCACTTGTCGCCGAGGTCATGGTTGCGCCGAATCCCGATGAAGCCGTCGACCCAACTGTCGTCGCCCTTGATAGGCGGGAGCAGCGCGGGATCGAGCTCGAGTTCGAAGTCCCAGTACCTGACACCGAGCTCGAGACCGATACTCGAAAGCTCGCGCACGTAGCCGAGCTCGAGGATCAGCGTATCGAAACTCGCCTCCGTGACGCCGCCGATCGTCGCGATCTCGTCCTCGGGCTCGAGCGACATCCAGACGAGGTCGCCGAAAACCCCGTGCGTTCCATTGCTGCCTTCAACGTGTACCAAGGCCGCGCCCGCAAGGACGTCGACTAAGTCAGCGAAATCGACTTCGACGTCGCGCGCGAGCGGGCCAAGCGCGGCATCACCGTCGATGCCGCTGGCCCAAAGGTAGGGCGCGACCTTCCAGTCCCAGTCCTGCGCAAATGCGCTCGAAGTCGCGGCCAGGGCGGCGAGCGATGTCACAAGTTTCAGTTGCACTCTGGGATCCTCGGGCAGACGTATCGCCCTGCAGAAGAACGGCGCGCCATGATATCAGCACCTGCAGCGCCGTGAGCGTGCGCGCGTCGGCGAGTTGGCATATGATCGATTGAAACTACAACAGGAGCTCATCGATGCGCTTTCACCAAAGTAACGTGCATAGATGCCGGTCCATTCTCGGTTGGACTGCCTTGCTGCTCTGCGGCGCGGCGGCGGCCGACAACGTGACGGGCTCCGACTCGTTGTTGTGCTATGCCTATTCCGCGGCACGCTGCGAGCTCGAGGGAACGGCGTGCACCGTCAAGACTCCGTGGCAGCTCAACCTGCCGGACTTCATTAAGCTCGACCTCGACGCGAAACGCGCCGAGACGACCGAGGCCAGCGGCGAGGTCAGACAGACGAGCATTCGAACCGTAGAACGGAGCAACGGCGTCATCCTCTTACAGGGCGTCCAGGGCGAGCGCGCGTTCAGTTGGCTCATCACTGAAGCTACCGGCGAGGGAACTCTGGCCGTGAGTGCTCCAGCGGCGGGTCTCACCGTATTTACGGTGTGCACGCCGATCGAAAAGCTCTGACGCCAAGAGTCCGCTTGCTGAGGAGATCGACCATGAAACAAGTAACCGCCCGACTAATACTGCTGACAGCGTCTCTGCTAAGCGTAGGGAGCGCCTCGGCACAGACCGGTGTGTCCGGCTCGTTGGGCCTCGTCATTTATCCGAGCGCCGGCCAGGCCGCCGATCAGCAGTCGAAAGATGAAGGCGAGTGCTTCTCGTGGGCTCGGCAATCGACGGGCGTAGATCCCGCGGATCCGCTCGCCGGTGTCAGCGCGCAACCCGCTTCCGGAGGCGGGCCGTCGAGCGGCGCCGTGGCCGGGGCAGGCGCCGTCGGTGGCGCGGCCCGGGGCGCGCTCCTAGGCGAAATTGCCGATGAAGATGCGGGCGAATGGGCCGCGGCGGGCGCCGTCGTCGGCGCCATGCGCGGCGCGCGCCGTGCCGAACAGGCCAAAGCTCAGCAGCAAGCCCAAGCGCAAGCGCAGACCGAGGCGAAGAAAGCGGAACGAATGGACCTTTTCAAGAACGCTTTCGAAGCCTGCATGCAGGGGCGGAACTACACCGTCAGATAGCGCGTCGCTGTAGCGACGCGTACGACCCTAAAGCGGGGCATCCTCGGCCGTAGTGCTCGATCGCGACGGCTCGGGATACAGTGAAGCCCGAGCGAAGCTCCGCTCGGCCTCCGATTCGCGACCGAGCGCAAGATACGTCATCCCGCGCAGGTGGTGGAATTCCCGCTCGTCGCCTTTGAGACGGAGCGCGCGATTGACTGCCGCGAGGGCATCGTCGAGGCGCTGCTCCGAGTAGGCGCGTTCGGCGAGCGCGAAGTGATAGTACGGATTGCGATCCTGGTAACGGCGCACGCGCTCGCGGTACGCCTCGGCTGCCGCATGATCCCCGCGCGCCTCATAAAGGTTCACGAGATTCGTGAGCGCGGTCCGGTTGCGTGCGCTTCCTGAAAGCGCTTGCAAATAGGCGGCCTCGGCGTACTCGTCGAGTCCTTGCCGCGCGTACAACACCCCTAAGTTGGACCAAACCGCCGAGATGCTCGGATCAGCGCCAATGGCCGCTTTGAAATATCGAAAGCTCAACGCGTTGTCCTTGCGGATGAGCGCCTCCGCGCCCAAGTTGTTGTAGAAGAGCGCGAGCACGTAGTTGTCGCCGATTTCGTGCGACGGGAAGCGCTCGTCATAGGCAATCTCATTGAAATCGACGACGTAGTCGCGATCGTTGCGCGCCTTGACGAGCGCGTTGACGTGACTGCTCACGACGATGATATCGGGCGCGTCGGACCATGTCGGTGGGACGCTCACGAGTTGGTAATCGACGTCGAGCCCGGCTTCGCGCGCAAGTAACACGAAGAGCATCGTCGCCGAGAGGCAATTCCCCTCTCGCTCGCGAAACGTAACGGGAGGCGTATAGGTCGACGTCACCGCGTAATCTAGAGCGAAGAGATCGATGTCCTTCATCGCGTCGAGCAACGTGAAGAGCTTCGCGCGTTCCTGCCTCGCGCGTCCGGTCCGAGCCGCAACGAATGCGCGCATCGCGCCATCGACTTCGAACGCCTGCGCACGCGAGATCGGCGGATCGACCGTCGGTGCCACACCGAAAGCCGCTCCAGACAGGAGCTCGTCCTTGTCGAGTACAGGCTGCCCCGGGCCGACGGCAGTGCACGCCGCCGACATCGCGAGAACGCAGTAGAGAAGCGCCCGCACCATGGTGATCGTTGCGTAGAGAGCCGGTCTCGATTCTACGCGCTCGATGTGCGCGCGGCGACGCTTCAGGGCACACGCCGGTGTCATTCTCTATAGCTCATAATTTGGCTTCAGACAGTTGATTATGATATAAAAAATATCACTCGACGACACTCCCGCGACGATGATCACGGCAAAACAGATGAAAGCGGCGCGCGCGCTGCTCGGCATGGATCAACGCGCGCTCGCGCTCGCGGCGGGTGTGTCGTTGCCGACGATTCGCCGCATGGAGGCGAGCGCCGCGAACGTGCGTGCAAACGTCGACACGCTCGTCAAAGTCGTCGATGCGCTCGATAAGGCGGGCATCGAGCTCATCGGTGAAGGCGCCGCGAGCACCCGCGGCGGCCGCGGCGCGCGCCTAAAGCGATGAGCGCGCTTTTCGGACTCGCCGCAGCCGAGAGCTACGTCGCCGTGGCGCTGACGGCATCGCTCGCTTCGGCGCTCGTTTCGGTGCTCGCAAACCGCAGCTCGAAGATTCTGCGTTGGCTCGCGTTCCCGCTACTCGGCATCGGCGGTCTTGCCGCGACCGCCGCTGCTCTCGCGGCGCTACTCGGCGCCAGTGAGTTCGCTGTCGAGCTTCCGTTCGGCTTACCCTGGCTGCACTGGCATTTGCGTTTCGATCCGCTGGCCGGCTTCTTCCTCGGCATCATCGGTCTCGTGACACTCGCCGTGAGCGCATACGGGCCGAGCTATGTGCGCGAGTACGACCGCCGACCCTACTCCCGCGCCGTCCTCGGCATTGCAACAGGTCTCTTCGTCACGGGAATGCAGCTCGTCGTGCTCGCCGACGACACGTTCGTGTTCATGATCGCGTGGGAGCTCATGTCGGTCGCGAGCTACATCCTCGTCGCGTACGAGCATATGGAGAGCGCGAATCGGCGTGCTGCGTTCCTCTACCTGTTGATGGCCCAGATCGGCGCGGTGCTCGTGCTGCTCTCGTTCGGCGTGCTCGCCGCTTTCGCGGGCGAGTTCACGTTCACGGCATTGCGGGCCGCATCGCTGCCGCCGTTCTGGGCTTCGCTCGCGTTCGTGCTCGCATTGCTCGGCTTCGGCATCAAGGCGGGTCTCGTCCCGCTCCATGTATGGCTGCCTGAAGCCCACCCTGTCGCGCCGTCGTACATCTCAGCGCTGATGTCGGGCGTCATGCTCAAGGTCGCGATCTATGGCTTCGTGCGGTTCTTGTTCGACCTACTCGGCGATCTACATTGGAGCTGGGGCATCGTGCTGCTTTTCATCGGCAGCGTATCGGCGCTTTACGGCGTTTTGTACGCGCTCATGCAGCACGATCTCAAGCGCCTGCTCGCGTACCACTCGGTAGAGAACATCGGAATCATCTACATCGGGCTTGGTCTCAGCGTGATTTTCTTCGGCTCGGATCTGCCGGCGCTCGGCGTGCTCGGCTTGATCGCGGCGCTCTATCACACGCTCAACCATGCGCTTTTCAAGAGCCTGCTCTTTCTCGGCGCCGGCGTCATCGCCCAGCGCGGCCATGAGCGCAACCTCGAGCACATGGGCGGGTTGATCGCGCGCATGCCGTGGACGGCGCTGTTCTTTCTCATTGGTTGCATCAGCATTTCGGGTCTGCCGCCGCTCAACGGCTTTGCATCCGAGTGGCTGACGTTCCAGGCTGCGTTGCAAGCGGCATCGCTCGAGAGCGGCGTCCTGCGCGCCGTGATCCCCGTGACTGCAGCGATGTTGGCTTTGACAGGCGCGCTGGCTGCGGCATGCTTCGTCAAGGTCTATGGCGTCTCGTTCCTGGGTCAGGCGCGGACTCGGCATGTGCGCCACGCACGCGAGGCGTCGTGGAACATGCTCGCAGCGCAAGCCTTGCTCGCGGCGCTCTGTGTCGCGTTCGGCGTGCTGCCGACGACGACTGTCGAAGGCTTGAACCGCGTCACGGAGGCGTTGACGGGCGTCGCGCTCGCGTCGGCCACGGAGCGCGGCTGGCTCTGGCTCACGCCGGTCGCTCCCGACGTAGCCAGCTACAGCGCGCCGCTCGTGTCGCTCGGCGTCGGACTCGCGCTGGCGGCTTGGGCGCTCATTTACCTGCTGCTGCGCCGGCGGCGCCGGACCGTGCCCGTGCCGCGGCGCGATGCGTGGGAGTGCGGCTTCGGCCCGTTGAGCCCGCGGATGCAATACACGTCCACGGCTTTTGCGATGCCGATTCGCGAGATCTTTCGTCCGCTGTTCCGGATCCGCGAGGAGTCCGTACGCGCAATGGACCCGAAACTGCCGACGCATCCGCTCGAGCTGCGCTATTTAATCCACACCGACGACCTGAGCGCCGAGCTCTTCTATCGACCCGTCGAGCATCAAGCCCTTTCGGCCTCGCGACTCGCAGCGCGGATTCAGACAGGCCACCTGCGTCATTACCTCGCCTACTCGTTCTTCACGTTGCTGGTGCTCCTATGGCTCGTGATTTGAGCGCGTTTGCGTGGGTTCTCGTGGTATTGCAGACGGCTGTATTCGTCGCGGCTGCGCCGCTCTTTGCGGGGTGGGTCAAGCGCATCAAGTGCTATCTGCAGAACCGTCGGCCGCCGCCGTACCTCCAGCCCTACCGGGACTTGCGCAAGCTCCTTACGAAGGAAATCGTGCTCGCGCGCACCGCGTCACCGGTCTTCCGGATTGCGCCATACGTCGTTTGCGGCACGGCCGTGCTCGCGGCGGCCGCCATCCCGTTGCTCGCAGTCGAGTTACCCGTATCAGCGATGGCGGATGCGATCGTGCTCGTCGGGCTCTTCGCGCTCGGCCGATTCTTTCTCGCACTCGCGGGTCTCGACGTCGGCACGGCGTTCGGCGGCATGGGCTCGTCGCGCGAGATGATGGTTGCGTCCCTCGCAGAGCCCGCGATGCTCATGGTCGTATTCACGTGGTCCATGGTCGCCGCGAGCACGAACCTCTCGACCGTAATCAGCCACACGCTCGAGATGGAGCTCGCGATTCGGCCATCGCTGTTGTTCGCTTTGCTCGCGTTGCTGCTCGTCGGAATCGCCGAGACCGGCCGCATCCCCGTCGACAACCCGGCGACACACCTCGAGCTCACGATGATCCATGAAGCGATGATCCTCGAGTACACGGGACGGCATCTCGCGCTCATGGAGCTCGCGGCGCAGCTCAAGCTCATGATCTATGCGGTGCTCGTCGCGAACCTGTTCGTGCCGTGGGGCATCGCGACCACATTGACGGGCGGAGCTCTCGCCGCCGCCGCCGCCGCGTTAACGGCGAAGCTCGCGTTCCTCGGAGCGGCACTCGCCGTCGGCGAGACCGCGGTCGCGAAAATGCGCGTGTTCCGCGTCGCGACCTTCCTTGCCGTGGCCTTCACGTTGGCGCTCGTCGGCATGCTGAGCTTCGTGATCCTCGAGGCGTCCCGATGAGCTACCTCGATCTGCCGCTGCTCGAGCAAGCGATCTTGACGCTTGCGGCCCTGACGCTCGCGAGCGCCTTCGCGCTGCTTGCGCAATCGCGCGTCGTCGCCACGATTCACGTGTTCGCAGTCCAGGGCTTCTTGCTCGCCGCGATCACGGTGCTCGTCGCGCTCGATACGGGCGAGCTGCACCTATATATTTCCGCGGCGCTGACGTTAGGACTCAAAGCGCTGTTCATCCCGTGGCTGCTCGTGCGCCTAGCGAGGCAACTCCATATCTTGCGTGACTGGGATACCGTGATCCGGCCCGGCATTACGTTGCTTGGGGCGGGTGCGCTCGTGATCTTTTGTTACAGCGTCGTTCAGCCGATCGAGCAATACGCAGCCGGGACCACGCGCGATGCGATCGCGCTCTCGCTCGCGGTCGTCATGTTGTCGCTGCTCATGCTCGTGACGCGGCGCAAGGCCGTGACGCAGGTCGTTGCGTTCATGGCGCTCGAGAACGGTATGTTCTTCGCCGCCGTGACTGCGACGCAAGGCATGCCGCTCGTCGTCGAGCTCGGCATCGCGTTCGACGTGCTCGTCGCAGCCGTGATCTTCGGCGTGTTCTTCTTCCACATCCGCGAGAGCATCGAATCCCTCGACGTCGACCAGCTCAACCGTCTTTCGGAGCACGAGGAATGAACGCGCTCGTCTGGACGCTGGCCGTTCCGGTCTTTGCCGCCGTCGTCCTAGGCGCAGTGCGCAGACCGGCCGCGAGCGGCTGGCTCAACTTGCTCGCATCGATGCTCGGCCTCGCAGCGTCGCTGTGGCTCGCGGCGACGGTGCTTGCGGTGGGCGCGGTCGGCGGTGGCCAATTCTACGTCGATACGTTCAACGTCTATCTCATCGTGTTGACGTCGTTCGTCGGTCTCACGACGTCGATATTCTCGCGGCCCTACATGCTCCACGAGCTCGAGATCGGCCGCGTTACGAAGCGCCGCCTGCGTCTCTATCACGCGAGCTTCCAGGGATTCATGTTCACGATGCTGTTGGCGCTCGCAACGAACAATCTCGGCGTGCTCTGGGTAGCACTCGAGGGCGCCACACTCGCGACCGTCTTGCTCGTGAGCTTGTACAGGACGCGCGAGTCGATCGAAGCTGCCTGGAAATACTTCATCCTCTGCGGCGTCGGCATCGCGCAGGCATTGTTCGGCACCGTGCTCCTCTACCTTGCCGCCGCCCGTGTCGTGCCGAATTCCGACGAAGCGTTGCTCTGGAGCGTCCTGCATTCGCACGCGGCCGAGCTCGAGCCCGCGCTCATGGCGATCGCGTTCGTGTTCCTGCTCGTCGGATACGGCACGAAGGTCGGTCTCGTTCCGCTCCACAATTGGCTGCCCGACGCCCACTCGGAAGGCCCGACGCCGATCTCCGCGGTCTTGTCGGGACTGCTGCTCAACGTAGCGCTCTATGCGGTCGTGCGCCTGAAAATGCTGACCGACGGCGCGCTCGCCTCCGGGGCCGTCCACTCCCCCGAGCTCGCGGGCCGTCTCATGATGGGTTTCGGGCTCGTGTCGTTCGTTTTCGCAAGCTTCATTCTCTTGCGACGGCGCGACATCAAGCGTCTCTACAGCTACTCCTCGATCGAGCACATGGGCCTCATGACGTTCGCGTTCGGCTTGGGCGGACCGCTCGCGACTTTCGCCGCACTCCTCCACATGACGGTCCACTCGCTGACGAAATCGGCGATCTTCGTGACGGTCGGCCACGCGAGCCAAATCGCGGGGACTCAGACGATGGAGCACATCCGCGGGTTGATTCGCACGCAGCCGGCGGTCGGCTGGGGTCTTTTGATCGGCACGCTCGCAGTCGCGGGCTTCCCGCCTTTCGGTCTGTTCGCGAGCGAGTTCCTGCTCTTGACCGCGACGATGCAGAGCATGCCGTGGCTCGCCGTGCCGCTCCTGATGGGCCTTGCCGTTGCGTTCGCGGGACTCTTTCGCCACTTGCAGCCGATGGTGTTCGGCGACCAGCCGGCCGGGCAGCAGCCGATCCGTGTGAGCATGGCGCCCGTGATCGTCCACTTGTTGCTCGTGCTCTGGCTCGGTTTGTCGATCCCGCCCGTGCTCGCGCGCTGGTTCGATAGCGCAACGCAGCTGATCGCCGGAAGCGGAATGCTATGAGCCTCGAGAAATTTTTCGACGCCTGCGTAGCCGAGGGACTCTCGACGGGGCCCGCCGATTCCCGTGCGCTCGCGCCCGCTTTGAGCCTCGGCATTCATCGCGAGCATTGGGCGCGCGCCGCGGCCGCCGCCAAAACCGCGGGCTTGCGCTGGTCCGCGCTCTGGGCGCGGGAGCTCGATGTGGGCTTCGAGGCGTTTTGTTGCCTCGCAGGCGGCGGGCCCTACGTGGTCCTGCGCACGCAACTCGCCCCCGGCGAAAAACTGCCGTCACAGGCCCCGATCTATCCTGCCGCCGATCGGCCGGAGCGGCATACGCATGATCTTCTCGGTCTCTATTTCGGGGATCAGCCGGATGCGCGGCGCTGGACCCGGCATCTCGCTTGGAGCGACAAGGAGTTTCCGCTGCAACGTCGGTT
>DATBLZ010000115.1:0-22490 GCA_036555065.1 Gammaproteobacteria bacterium | reverse complement strand
CTCGAGGAGTCTCTCTACGAAGGCTACCTCTATATGACGGGCAAGAACGTCAACTACGGCATTAATGGCGCCGATCCAGCCGCGTTCGTCGCGGGCTCGAACCCGCTCCGGTACGACTCGCCGATGGATCTCGAGTGTCAGAAAAACCACATCGTGCTCATGACGGACGGTGAGCCGCGCAACGACCAGGGCGTTGCGGCATTAATCCCCGGGCTCGTCGACGCCGCCGGCAGCTCATTCGCGACGTTGACGGGGAGCGCAACCTGCGACGCCGAAGTGTACCCGCCCGGCTTCGTGACGGGGCAAGGCGGCGATTGCCTCGACGAGCTCGCCGAGTTCATGTACGACGGCGACATGTCGCCGTTGACTGGGCAGCAGAACATCACGACTCACACGGTCGGATTCTGGGTCGATCTGCCCAACTTGCAGCAAACTGCGCAGCGCGGCGGCGGCCAGTACTACACCGCCGACGATACTGCGTCGCTGACGACTGCGCTCATGAACATCATCACGAGCGTGCTCGACACGCAGACGACGTTCATCGCGCCGACGGTGTCGGTGAACAGCTTCAACCAGACGCGAAACCTCGATGATCTCTACTTCAGCGTCTTCCGCCCGACGGGCAAAACGCATTGGCCCGGTAATCTCAAGAAGTACGAGCTCCGCGGCTCCGACGGCACGATCATCGATGCGCTCGGCAATCCGGCCATCGACGCGGCGACGGGCTTCTTCGCGGCTACGGCGCGCAGCAAGTGGTCGCCCACCGTGGACGGTGAACAGGTCGGTGCCGGCGGCGCGGCGAATCTGATTCCGGCGGCACGCAAGGTGTATACGTACGTCACCACTACGGCCAACCCGGATCTCACGAGCCCGCTGAATGCCGTGGCGATAGCCAATGCCGCGATCGACAATACGCTGCTCAACGTGGGCAACCCCGGGGATCCGACGCGCGATCAGGTCATCCAATTCATCAATGGTCTCGATATGGCCGACATCGACGGGGACTCGATCGTCGCGGAGCCCCGATACCAGATGGGCGACCCGCTGCACGCGCAGCCCGTTTCCGTCGTCTACGGTCCGACGAATGACGACGCGCGCATCTACTTCGCGACGAACGACGGCTACCTGCACTCGATCGACGTCGTGAGCGGCATCGAGCAATGGGCGTTCCTGCCGGAGGAGTTCCTGGATAACCAGGTCGATTTCTACTTGGACGGCCAGGTCGGCGTCGGCTCCAAGGTCTACGGCATCGACGGCAACCTCCGCGTGCAAATGGTCACCGTCAACAACGACGGCGTCATTGGTGCCGGCGAGAAGGTGTTCCTGTTCCTCACGATGCGCCGCGGTGGCGACGTCATGTATGGGCTCGATATCACGAACCGGAACTCGCCGCGAGTGATGTGGAGGCTCGATGCCTCGGATCTGCCCGGCCTGGGCCAGGGTTTCTCGAGCGCGATGCCAGCGCGCGTTCTCGTTGGCACGGGCGCGGGCCAGAACGCCGACCGGACGGTCGTCGTGATCGGCGGCGGTTACGATACGACCCAAGATACCTATACCGCGAACACGGACACGATCGGCAACTCGATCTACATCGTCGACTCCCAGTCGGGCGCTTTGTTGTGGCACGGCAGCGGCAACGCCGGCGCGACCAAGGTGTTTGCCACGGCAGGGAAAGCGATGAATTACTCGATCCCGGCCGACGTGCGCGTGATCGATCTCAATGGCGATAAGCTCGCCGACCGGATGTACACGGCCGACATGGGTGGCCAGGTCTGGCGCTTCGACATCTTGAACGGCCAGCCCGCCGCGTCGCTCGTCAACGGCGGAGTCATCGCGCAGCTCGGTGCAGCGGGAGTCGCCGTGCCGACGCTCGCCGACACTCGGCGCTTCTATTACGCGCCGGACGTCGCTCTCGCGACCACGAACCAGTACAGCTATCTGCACATCGGCATCGGCTCGGGTTATCGCGAGCATCCGAACGAGGGCGACAACCACAACGCGTTCTATGCGCTCCGCGATTACAAGACCTTTGCGCCGATGACGCAGGCAGAGTACGACGCTTATACGCCGATTCGCCCGACGGATCTCGTCGACGTCACGGCCGACGTCACGGCCAACGTTCCGCAGGGCAGCCCCGGTTGGCGCCTCGACCTCGTCGGCGGCGGCGGCTGGAACGGCGAAAAGGTGCTTGCCGAGACACGGACGTTCAACAACCAGGTGTACGTGACCACGTTCCGGCCCGGCACGAGCGGCGTCACCTGTCATCCGGCGCTCGGCACGAACCGCCAGTACGTCATGTCGCTCTTCACGGGCAGGCCCGTGAACAACCGTGACGGCTCGGTTGCCACGGACCCGCTGTCGGTCGCGGATCGCTACGATGAATGGTTCGGCGCGCCGCCGCCGGAGACGGTCTTCATCTTCACCGACGACGGCATCAACAGCTGTGTGGGCGTGGAGTGCGGGCTCGAGAACTTCCCGCCGTTCCCGATCCGCACGTTCTGGACGCAGGAAAGCATCGAGTGACGTTTTGTGACCTGCTTCGCTGCTCACGCAGCGAGGCAGGTCGCATTATTAGCGCGTCGAGGTACCTATGCGAAAACCGACTCCGACCCGATCGATGAATCCGCGCAAGGCCGCCGGCGTGACTCTCCTGGAGCTCATGATCGTCGTCGTGGTCATGGGCGTGCTGGCCGTGATCGGTGTGCCGACCTACCGCCAGTACATGCAACGCACGCACCGCACCGAAGCGAAGTCGGCGCTGCTGCGTATCGCCGCCGAACAGGAGCGGTTCTACCTTCAAAACAATACTTATACGAACAACCTCGCTGCCCTCGGATTCCCCGGTGCAGTCTCCGAAAACGCCGTATATACCCTGGCGATCCCCGCGGCGAACGCGACGGCGTTTACCGCTACGGCGACGCCAAGGGCCGGCGGCGGAACCAACGGCGTCGATCAGACCGGTGATGCCCAATGCGCGACCTTTACGATCAACGCGCAAGGCATCCGCACGGCGGCGCCGAACCCGAACAACAACTGCTGGTAACCCACGGCTGAAGCCGCCCCCACAAAAGGCCGCACCTACCGGTGCTTGCGGCCGTACTCGATGAGATTGTCGAGTATCACGAGCGCCGCGCCGACGGTAATCGCCGAATCGGCGACGTTGAACGCCGGGAAAGACCAGTCCCCGTAGTGCACCCTGATGAAGTCGACGACGTGCCCCCAGAGTGCGCGGTCGATCGCATTGCCGAGGGCGCCGCCGAGGACGAGCGCGAGCGCCGCGGCGAGCAAATGCTGTCCCGTCGCCGGGAGGCGCCGCAGCCATACGAGTATCCCGACGCTGACCGCAACGTTGAGCCCGATGAACACCCAGCGCTGCCAACCCGGGCCGGTGTCGAAGAAACTGAACGCGACGCCTTCGTTGTGCAGGCGGATGAGATCGAGAACCGGCAGGATCTCCACGGACTCGAACTCGGCGAGAGCGCCCATGACGACGTGCTTCGTTACTTGATCGAGCAGAATCACGGCGACCGCGAGCCACAGCCAGTTCGAGGCGCCCGCGCCCAACGCGAACCAGCGGCGCTCCTTCATCGGGTACCGCCCCCTTCGACCTTCGCGATCCGGATCTCGACTTGGAAATCCGGCTCGACGAGTCTCTTGACGAACACGTTCCCGCCTTCACGCCACGCCCACTCGCTCGCGAGTGTCTCCGCCATGATGTAGGGCCGGTGTGCCTTGATGGACATTCGCACGGCGTCATCGCCTTCGACGCCGAGCACGATGCGGTCCGAGACCTCGAACCCGGCCTCCTTGCGGGCATCCTGGACGGCGCGCACGATCTCGCGCGCGAGCCCTTCGCGGCGCAAGTCCGCATCGAGCGTCGTATCGAGACCGACTAAGTAGCCTTCGTCCTCGGCGCACGCGAACCCTGTCGCCGACTCCGTCTCGATGAGCAGCATCGCGGGCTCGAGGTCCACCTCCTGACCGGCGACCACGGCCCGATGCGCCTCGCCGCGCGCCGCACCGGCCGCGATCGCAGCGCCGTCGGCGCTGCTCAAATACTCGCGGATCCCGGGGATGAGCTTGCCGTAGCGCTTGCCGAGGACCGGCAAGTTCGGCTTGATTCTGTAGCTTACGAGCTTCGCATCGCGCGCGATGAGCTCGATCGCCTTGATGTTGAGCTCATCGAGAATCTGGTCGGTGTGCGTGCGCACGGCTGCCGCGGCCGCGTCGTCCGGGACGCGCACGAGCATACGTGCCAATGGTTGCCGCACCTTGAGTCGCGAGGCGTTCCGCGCCGCGCGCCCGAGCCCGACGACGCGCTGCACGATCTCCGTCTGCGCGAGCAGCTCGCGATCGCAGCGTTCCGGACGCGCGCTCGGCCACTCGGTCATATGCACGCTCAGCGGCGCACCGGGGCGCGCGGCGCGAACCAGGTTCTGGTAGATCGCTTCGCTCAAGAACGGCACGAACGGCGCCATGAGCCGGTGCACGACGTCGAGGCACTCATACAAAGTAAGGTACGCAGCCTGCTTGTCGTCGCCGGCCGCCGCCTTCCAGAAACGCCGCCGATTCCTACGCACGTACCAGTTGCTGAGCTGGTCGACGAGCCGCTCGATCGCAAGCCCCGCGCGTTGCGCATCGTAGCGGTCGAGCGCTTCGGTCACGGTCGCGACCGTGTCCTCGAGCAGTGCAATGATCCAACGATCGATCTCGGGACGCGCGCGGTACGGTACGTCGCGTGTGAGGTCCACGCCGTCGAGGCGCGCGTACATGACGAAAAACGCGTACGTGTTCCACAACGTATTCACGAACGTGCTCGCGACTTCCGAGATGATCTCGACGGAGAGCCGCTTCTGGACGTCGGGCGCTACGCGCGCAGTGAAATACCACCGCAGCGCGTCGGCACCGACGTTGTCGAAGACTTCGTATGGATCGAGGACGTTGCCGAGGGATTTCGACATCTTCTTGCCGTCGGCATCGACGATATGGCTCAGGCACACGACGTTGCGGTACGCGACGCTGTCCGAAACGAGCGTCGCGATCGCGTGCAGCGTATAGAACCAGCCCCGCGTCTGATCGATCGCCTCGCAGATGAAATCGGCCGGAAAGCTTTTCGCGAATACTTTCTCGTTCTCGAACGGATAGTGCCATTGCGCGTACGGCATCGCGCCCGAGTCGAACCAGCAATCGATCACCTCGGGGACGCGGCGGTACTCGCGGCCCTCGTGCGTGAACGTGATCGCGTCGATGGCCGGCCGGTGCAAGTCGAGGTCGCCGAGCTTGCGCTGCGCGCGTTTCTCGAGCTCCGCCACGGAGCCGATACAGATGTAGTCGCCTTCGCCATCGGTCCATAACGGCAAAGGCGTGCCCCAAAAGCGTTCGCGCGACAGGGCCCAATCGATGTTGTTCTCGAGCCAGTCGCCGAACCTTCCTTCGCGAATATGCTCTGGAACCCAATTGATCGTCCGATTCAGCGCGACGAGACGCTCACGGAACGCCGTCGTTCGAATGTACCAAGCATTCTTCGCGTAATAGATGAGCGGATCGCCGGTGCGCCACCCGAACGGATAGTTGTGTCGATAGGTCTCGGCGCGGAACACGAGGCCGCGCTCGCGCAACGCAGCGATGATTACCGGATCGGCCTCCTTGAAGAATTTGCCGGCAACCGGCGTTACCTCGGGCACGAAGTAGCCGTCATCGCCGACGCCGTGAACGACCTCGAGCCCGTGCGCGAGCCCGAGTTTGAGGTCGTCCTCGCCATAGGCGGGCGCGACATGCACGATTCCCGTGCCGTCGGCCGTGGTCACGAACGCCGCGGTCCGCACACGACAGATGTCGCCGCTCGCCGGCAAGTAATCGAACAACCGCTCGTACCGCATGCCATCGAGCTCGCGGCCAAAAGAGCTGCGCACGATCTCGTGCGCGCCTTCACCGAGCGTGCGCGCGACGAGCTCGCGCGCAAGGATCAGCGTCTCCTTTCCGTGCCGCACCCAAACGTACTCGACGTCCGGGTTCACCGCGAGCAGTAGGTTCGACGGCAGCGTCCACGGTGTCGTCGTCCAAACGAGGAAATACGTATTCCGCTCGTCCGTTGCACGAAAACGCACGAAGATCGAAGGATCGTCGACCTCGCGATAGCCAAGCGCGACCTCGTGCGACGATAGCGTCGCGCCGATGCGTGGATCGTAGGGGACGACTTTGTAGCCCTGGTAGATGAGCCCGCGATCCCAGATTTGCTCGAGCAAATGCCACACGGACTCGATGTAGTCGTTGTGCAGCGTGAAATACGCATCCTTGAAGTCCACCCAGAAACCCATGCGCTCCGTCATGGCTTCCCAGTCCGCGACGTACTTCATGACCGACTCGCGGCAACGCCGCGTGAAGCTCGCGATCCCGACTCGGCGCTCGATCTCCTTCTTGTCGAAGATGCCGAGCGCCTTCTCGACCTCGTGCTCGACCGGAAGACCATGCGTGTCCCAACCGGCCTTTCGCGGACACTGAAAGCCGCGCATCGTCTTATAGCGCGGGTAGAGGTCTTTGAACGTCCGCGCGAGAACGTGATGGATTCCCGGGCGGCCGTTGGCCGTCGGCGGCCCCTCGTAGAAAACGAACAACTCTCGGCCCCGCCCCTGCTCGAGCACCTTCGCAAACACGTCGTGCGTGCGCCAAAGCTCGAGAATCCGCTTCTCGAGCTCGGGGCCGTCGTAACGCGCTGTGACTGCTTCGAACATGAGGCGAGACAAGGCTCGTGCGCCGCCAGGGCGCGAAAGTTTAAGCGATTCGGGCGCGCAGCGCAGCCTTCGCCGCGCGCACATCGAGGTGCATCTGCGCCTGCATCGCCGCAAGATCGGCGAACGTGCGCTCCTCGCGCAGTCGGGCAATGAATTGGACGGTGATGTACTGCCGGTAGATGTCGCGGTCGAAATCGAACAAGAACACCTCGAGGAGCACCTTGCCCCCGCCGACCATCGGGCGATTGCCGACGCTCGCCACGCCGTCGATGAGTACGCCGCCGAGCCCGGCGACACGCACGGCGAAGATTCCGTCGACGGGCGCGAGACGCCGTTTGAGCTCGAGGTTCGCCGTGGGAAACCCGAGCTTCTTGCCGACGCCGAGCCCCGGGCCGACGCGTCCCGACATCGCATAGTCGCGGCCGAGCATGCGCTTTGCGGCACCGAGGTCGCCGGCCTTGAGCGCCGCGCGGATTGCCGTGCTGCTGACGCGCTGCCCGTCGCGGTAGACCGGAGAAACCGTCGTCACGCGGAAGCCGAAGCGCCGCCCGCCGGCACGCAAGTCCTCGAGCGTCCCGCGCCGCTCCGCGCCGAAGCGAAAATCGTCGCCGACGACGACGCTGCGTACACCGAGCGCGCCTACGAGGAGGTCCTCGATGAACGCTTCGGGCGTCAAATCGCGGATGGCGGCAAAGTGCGGACAGAACATCTCTGCAATGCCGAGCTCATCGAGCAGCTCGAAGCGCTCGCGAAAGCACGTGAGCCGCGGCGGCGGCGCATCGGGGCTCAAGAACTCCGTCGGCATCGGTTCGAACGAGCACACGGTCGAAACGCCGCCGTGCTTGCGCGCAAGCAGCTTCGTCTGCGCGAGGATTTCCTGGTGCCCGAGATGCAATCCGTCGAAAACGCCGATGGCGACCGTGCGCGGGACGGGCTCGGCGCGCGTAACCGCGGCAAGGGTCCTATACAGGCGCACGATGGCGAAAATCGGCAAAGCGCAGCCCGAGCACATAGCAAGCTGCGATGTAGACGCTGCCAGAGCTCGCGACTGCGAGTGTAAGAGACGCGATTTGCGCGGTCGTGCTCATCGCGTACCAGTCGCCAAGCCTGCCCAAAAGCCAATACGCAAAGAGCGCCATCGCGATGCACGCGCCCGCCACACACGCGAATAGCCTCTTCCATGCGGTGCCGGGCCGGTACACGCCGGCGCGCACGAGGCCGCGAAGCAGCCACGTCGAATTGAGCAACGCCGAAAGAGTCGTGGCTGCCGCAAGACCCGCGTGCGCCGGAGCCCAGCGCGTGTAAACGAGCGTCACGACGAATATCACGTTGAAAACCATCGACAGCACGAGCGCGCGAATCCCGATGCGCACGGGCGTGAGCGTATCCTGCCTCGCGAAGTAGCCCGGCGAAAGAACCTTGACGAGAATGAATCCGATGAGGCCGGGCGCGAAGGCGCACAAGCTCGCAGCCGCCATCTCGACGTCGGCCTCGTTGAATACGCCGCCGTAGAAAATCGTGATGAGCGTGGGCTTTGCGAGCACAGCGAGGCCGACCGCGGCCGGTAGCGATATGAGCAACACGCAGCGCAGCGCCCAATCGAGGGTCGCCGAGAATGATTCTTTGGACGCGCGCGCGTGGTGCTCGGACAGGCTCGGCAAAATCACGGTAGCGAGCGCGATGCCGAACACCCCGAGCGGAAACTCGACGAGCCGATCGGAGTAATAGAGCCAGCTGATGCTGCCCGTCACGAGAAACGAAGCGATCAGTGTGTCGAGCATGATGCTTATCTGCGCGACCGACGAGCCGAAGATCACCGGAATCATGAGCCTTAAGATTCGGCGCACGCCTTCGTGCGCAGCTCCCCATTTCGGTCGCGGCAACAGCCCCGCGCGCAGCAAGAAAGGGAACTGAAACAGAAGCTGCACGAGGCCGGCCGCGAAGACTCCGTACGCGAGCGCGAGATCCGGCCGATCGAGCCGCGGCGCTACCCAAGCCGCAAAAAAGATCAGAATGAGATTCAGCAACACGGTGGTGAACGCGGGTACCGCGAATCGGCCATACGTGTTGAGAATGCCGCCTGCGAGCCCCGTCAGCGAGATGAAGAATATGTATGGAAACGTGAATCGCAACATTTCCGTCGCGAGCTCCCGGCCACCCCCGTCTCCGACCCACCCGGGCGCAAACGCAATGATCAGCAGCGGCGCCGCGATGACGCCGAAGGCCGTGATCACGAACAGCACGAGACTCAGAGTGCCGCTCACGCGGTCGATGAGCTCGCGGACCTCTGCCCACGATCGCGTAGCGCGATACTCGGCGATTACGGGCACGAAGGCCTGCGAAAACGCGCCTTCGGAAAAGAACCGGCGCAAGAGGTTCGGAATCTTGAAGGCGACGATGAACGCGTCCATGACGATGCCCGCACCGAACCAGTACGAGAACGTGATGTCCCGGGCGAGCCCGCTGACGCGCGAGAGCAGCGTCATCGAGCTGACGACAGACGTCGACTTGAGCAGCCGCGAAGCGCGGTGCGTTCCTTCGGGCTCCGAGGGCATGGATTACTCGGCTTGACTTGCCATTGGACGCTCCGAATAATAGCGCCCTTTTCCGGGCTCTAGGCCCTTCTTTCGGGACGCGAAGTTGGCAAACATCCTCTCGGCGAAAAAGCGGGCGCGTCAAAGCATCAAGCGGCGCGAGCACAACGTGGCGCTGCGCTCGCGCATGCGCACGGCCGTGAAAAGCGTCCTGAAGGCGCTCGAGGCCCGCGACAAGGCCGCGGCACAAGCGAGCTTCAAGGCGGCGGTGCCCGCGATCGACAAGGCTGTGACCAAAGGGTTGATCAAGAAGAATCGCGCAGCGCACTACAAGAGCCACCTGAACGCTCGCGTAAAAGCGCTAGCCTGACGTAGCACCCGCCTTCCCGGCCGGCATCGTTTCCTCGAGATATCGCATGACCTCGCGCGCCAGCGCCTGAGTTCCTTCGCGCGTGAGCGCGCTTATCGCGAACACGGGTCCGTTCCATTCGCAGCGCGCAACGATATCGGCGAGGACTCGCTCACGATCCGCGGCCGGCAACAGATCGACTTTGTTGAGCACCAACCAGCGCGGCAGGTTGCGGAGTCTCGAGGAGTAACGCTCGAGCTCGGCCTCGACCGCCCGCAGGTCGGAAACGGGGTCGCCTGCCGCGGCTTCGGCGCTCGCGTCGACGATGTGAAGCAAGAGGCGATTACGCTCTAAGTGCTTGAGGAATTGGATGCCGAGGCCCGCACCTTCCGCCGCGCCTTCGATGAGGCCCGGAATGTCCGCGAGCACGAAGCTCCTCTCGTGATCGACGCGGACAACACCGAGCTGCGGGTGCAGCGTCGTGAACGGATAGTCGGCGACTTTGGGCTTCGCCGCCGACAGCGCGCGCGTCAGCGTCGATTTGCCGGCATTCGGCGCGCCCAAGAGCCCAACGTCGGCGAGAAGCTTGAGCGCGAGATTGAGCTGGCGCGCCTCGCCGGGCTGGCCCGGCTGCGCTCGCCGCGGAGCGCGGTTGGTGCTGCTCTTGAAGCGCGCGTTCCCTTTACCGCCTTCGCCACCCTTGGCAACGAGCAAAAATTGGCCGACACGCGTGAGGTCGCCGAGCTGCTCGCCCGTATCCACGTCAGAGATCTCGGTTCCGTTCGGCACTTTGATGTGCAGGTCTTCGCCAGCGGCGCCCGCCATGTTGCGGCCGGCTCCGCCGCGGCCGTTTGCGGCCTTGAATCGGCGCCGGACGCGGAAGTCGGCGAGCGTATTGATGCCTTCGGCGACAACGAGGTAGACGCTCCCGCCGTCGCCGCCGTCGCCGCCGTCGGGCCCGCCGCGCGGAATGAACTTCTCGCGTCGAAAGCTCACGCAGCCCTTGCCGCCGTGGCCGGCTTCGATGCGAATCTGCGCTTCGTCGACGAATTTCATAACGGCGCTACAAAGAAAAAAGCCCCGGCAACCGGGGCTTTCGTTAGAGCGGCCGGGGCTGCTCTTGTGGGAGCGGCTTTAGCCGCGATTCCTCGCGCGAGCCCTCGCGTTCTACTCGGTCGCGACGACGCTCACGTGTGGCCGGTTCTTGCGACCACGCCTCTCGTACGCGACCCGGCCGGCGGCCGTCGCAAATAGGGTATGGTCCTTGCCCATGCCGACGTTGGCGCCGGCGTGAAACACCGTTCCGCGCTGCCGGACGAGGATATTGCCGGGCACGACCTGCTCGCCGCCGAAGCGCTTGATGCCGAGACGCTTCGACTCGGAATCGCGACCGTTCTTCGAGCTGCCGCCGGCTTTTTTGTGTGCCATGGATCCTTGCTCCTTCGCTCACGCGCCTTTGATTGCGGTGATCTCGACCTCGGTGAAGTGCTGGCGATGTCCATGGCGGCGCTTGTAAGTCGTGCGCCGCTTGAACTTCTGGACCTCGATCTTCTCGGCGCGCCCCTGGGCTGTAACCTTGCCCTCGACTTTGCCGCCCGCGACGAGCGGCGCACCCACTTTGATGCTCGCCCCCTCGCCGACGAGAAGCACCTCGGGAAACTCGACCTTATCGCCTACGGCCGCGTCGAGCTTCTCCACGCGCAGCCGGTCGCCCTGGCTCGCGCGATATTGCTTACCGCCCGTACGGAACACTGCATACACGTAGGGAACTCCGCGAAAAGGCGGGGAATTCTAGTGTCTCGGCTCAGTCAGGTCAACGTCCCATGGGTGTGGATTCGCGTGCCGCCATACGTATAACGCGCCTACCCTTCCCGGGAGCCTTGAGGCATCATTATTTTCATGGCTCTCGTCCAATCCAGCCAACCTAGCGCGCCGCTCGACAGTCTGCGCGCTTTGGCCGGCGACGATTGGCCCGGCGTCAACCGCGTCATCTTTCAGCGGCTCGGCAGTGACGTTGCGCTCGTCAACCAAGTCGCCCATCACATCATCCACAACGGCGGCAAGCGCCTGCGCCCGCTAGCGGTTCTGTTGTCGGGTCGCGCCTGTGGTTGCGAGGGCGGAAACCACGTATCCGCCGCGGCGATCATCGAGTTCATCCATACGGCAACACTGCTGCACGACGACGTCGTCGACAACTCGGGACTGCGGCGCGGCCAACAGACGGCGAATTCCCTCTTCGGTAATGAGGCGAGCGTTCTCGTCGGCGATTTTCTGTACTCGCGTGCGTTCCAGATGATGGTCGAGATCGGCGAGCCGCGGATCCTCGAGGTCCTCGCCAACGCGACCAATACGATCGCCGAAGGCGAGGTGTTGCAGCTCATGAACTGCAACAACCCCGACACGACCGAGACGGACTATATGGAGGTCATCTACCGCAAGACCGCGAAGCTCTTCGAAGCCGGGACGCGCATAGGCGCGATCCTCGCGCACCGAGAGAGCGGCGTAGAGCAGATGCTCGCGAGTTACGGCAGGCATCTGGGTCTCGCGTTTCAGCTCGTCGATGATGCGCTCGATTACGATGCCGACCCCACCGAGCTCGGCAAGAATATCGGCGACGACCTCGCGGACGGCAAGCCCACGCTGCCGCTCATCCATGCGATGAAGCACGGCAGCGCCGCCGAGCGCCACATGATCCGCGAAGCGATCGAGGCCGGCAGCACGCAAAATTTGCGCTTGATCCAGCTCGCGATCGAGACCTCCGGCGGCCTCCGTTACACGGCCGAGCGCGCAGAGCGCGAGGCCGGGCTCGCGATCGCGGCGCTCGCGGACCTGCCCTGGTCGAAATTCAAGGACGGGTTGATCGGCCTCGCGCGCTTTGCGGTAACGCGTCGTTATTAGGGAGTCGCGGCTTCCGCCGCGATCTCACTTCTTCTCTTTCTTTTGCGCTGCGTCGAACCGCGCGAGCTGCTCGGGCGTTGCGGCCGGTTGGTGCTTGGTCTTCCACTCTGCGTAGGGCATTCCATAGACGCGCTGCTGCGCGGCGGCGAGATCGAAGTCGACGCTCTGCGCCTTGGCCGCCTCGACGTACCACTTGCTTAGGCAATTGCGGCAAAACCCCGCGAGGATCATGAGCTCGATGTTCTGCACGTCCTTACGAGAATCGAGGTGCTCCAACAGCCGGCGCAGAACCGCCGCATCCAAGGCGTTTTCGGTAGCGGTTCCCATAAGACGACTCCTGACGAAATAGCCATGCCGAGTCTAGCTCGAATACCGGCGCACGGCTGCGATGATCTCTGGCCAGAGCTGCGCCGCGAACGTCCCGACCGTGCGCTCGTCGAATGCCGCGAGCAACCGCCGGGCTTGTGACGGCGTCATCGACGTCTGCCAATCGCCTACGGCGCCCTTACGCACGAACGGGGGCTGATCCTTCGGCCGCGCGCTCGACCAGCGGCGTTGGTCCTCGGCCATGCGCTTGAAACTCACGGCATCGAGAATGCTCGCAAGCACAGCCTCGTTGCGCGCGGCGCTCTCTGCCTTTTCGCCGAGGAACCGCGCGACCGCGACGATCACGGCGTGCGCATCGGCCTGCATATCCTCGTAGGTGACGAAGAATACGTTCGGCGCATCGACGAGCGCGGACCAAGACAAAAGGTGCTCGAAGTAGTCGCCGAAATCGACCTCGCCGCTCACGAAGCATTCGAAGAAATCCGCGAATGTGCCATTCGCGAAATCATAGTGCTGCGGAAATCCGCGCGTGTGATGGTAGAAGGAGACGACGCAATCGAACGGATTGCGCGCGACGTAAATGTAGCGTGCGCCGGCGGCGAACGGCGTGAGTGCGCGGGTGAGATGCGTCTTAATGAGGCGCGGCCTCGCCAAAGCGGCAACGACTTCGCGCCCGACCTCCTCGAGATGCGGGAACGCCAGGTCGAGCGGTGCGCCCGGGGCGAGCGGCCGGCCGTCGTGCAGGAGGAGGTACACGATGTATTGCATCCACGTCGTGCCACACTTCGGGTAGGTGCAGACGAAGACGTCACCGGGCTCTGCCACATAGCGCAGGCCCGACTCGAAGCCGGCGGCCGGAAAGCCCATCGGCATACGAAATCCGTTGTGGATGCGATAGCGCGGAGTCAGATGTAGGCCATCCAGCGGCCGGTCGTCACGACGCACACCCAAAGCACGAGCGACGCCGTTGCCACGGCCCTTACGAAGAGAGGAACGTTGCCGCTATCGAGCCACTGCGAGCCCGAGCGCGCAGCCGCGCGCGAAAACACGAACGCATTCGCGCCCGCGAGCACCATGAAAGACATCTTCACCCAAAATGCGGGGTTCGTGCCGAAGTTCGTCGCGCCGTACACGAACATGATCGAGCCGCTGATGACGTTGATGACGAACCCGACCCAAACCCACGGCAAGAGCCCGATCATCGAGCTCACCGGCAACGATCGCGCGAAGCCGAGCAACCGCAGATCGATGAGCAGGATGGCGCCGACCAGGAAAGTGAGTCCCACGTAGTGGGCGGTTTCGACCGCGGGGTATACCCAAGGAACCGTCCGCACGAACGCGGCCAGTCCCGTTCCTTCCATCCAGACGAAGAGCTCCACGTCGTAACTCCCAGTCTCAAGGCGTGTACGCGATCAAGCGCCCAGCGATGATCGCGCCGAGCCAAAAGACGAGCGCGCTGCCGGCAACCCACCTGATGCCTGTGGTCGCGACGTACCGACTGCTCCCGGCTTGCGCTTCCCGAAATGCGGCGCGGCTTAGCACGAACGCATTGATACCGCCGAGCACGATCAACAGGATCTTGATGCGGAAGGTATAGCTGCTCCAGAAATAGACGGCATCGGATGTGAAGAGCGCGATCCCGGAAATCAGGTTGATCGTGAAACCGAGCCAGGCGAGCGGCAGCAGGTCGCGCGTTCCTAGAATCGGCAGCTCGGCCTTGTAGCCGAGCACACGCAGGTTGATGAGCCCGAGCGCACCGACGAGCATCGCCATACCGAGGGTATGTAGCGTCTCGAGCAAGGGATACCCCCAGAGTGTTTCGGCAACCATCTTGGCGAGCGCGGTCGTCTGCAGCCACTCGAGGAAACGCATGTCGAACCCTCGATGTCGCGAGCGCGCGCCTTACCAGGCGACGCCGTAATCGTCGCCGGAATCGCTCGAGCCGCCCCAGAGTGTGCCGTGCACCTGGTCGAAATAGATCGCATTGATCGGGCCTGACGTGTGCGGCCAAGCCTCGACGCGATAACCCATGCGGATGAGCTCGTTCTGCACCCAACGCGGCATGTCGTCGCGGACGACGAGACGCCCGGGCTGCGTGCGATGCGTCCCGAACGAGTTGTGCATCTGATAGCTGTTGATGTTCGCGGCCTCGACGGCCTGTTGGACATCCATGCCGAACTCGACGACGTTCAGGAAGAATTGCAGCAGATTTTGATCCTGCGAATCTCCGCCCTGCACCGCGAACGACAGATAGGGCTGGCCATTGCGTAGCGCCATGCCGGGGCTCAACGTCGCGCGCGGGCGTTTCCCGGGCTCAAGCACGTTGAACGGATTCTGCTCGCGGTCCATGCCGAAGCTCTGCATGCGCTCCGACAGACCGACGCCCGTGTTGCCGGCAATGAACGCCGGTAGCCAGCCCCCGCTCGGCGTCACGGACACGACCCAGCCGTCTTCGTCGGCGGCTTGAATCGATGTCGTGCCCGCACGGAATGCGGCATCGTGCGTGAGGTGGTTGATCGAATCGATGCGACTCGCCTGCGGTTGACCCATCTCGATGCGCGGGTGCCAGCGCGCGAGAAGATCCGAGAACGGGTTGCGCTCCCCCTGATACGGGTACGGATCACCGGGCGCGACGCGCGGGTCGTTGTGCGACCACTGAATCAGGGCGGCGCGATCGCGCGCGTACTCCTTCGACAGGAGTCCCACGATCGGCTCGGCGGGCGGAAAGTACGGATCGCCGTAGTAGAAATCGCGGTCGGCGAACGCGAGATTCATCGCCTGGTACAGCGTGTGAATGTATCGCGCGCTGTTGTACCCCATCGCTCTGAGATCGATCCCCTCGAGGATGTTGAGCGTCTGCAGCATCACGGGGCCCTGCACCCAGTGCGTGAGCTTATAGACCTCGATCCCTTTGTAGGTCGTCATGGCCGGCTTCTCGACGTAGACCTGCCAACGGTCGAGATCCTCGAGCGTGATGAGCCCGCCCGCTTCCTGCGTCGCGGCCACGATCTCGCGCGCGATGTCGCCGCGGTAGAAGCGATCGTAGGCCGCATAAATCGCTTCCTTGCGGCTTTTGCCCGACGCGAGCGCGGCACGCTCGCTGTCGACGAGCTTCGTCAACGTCGCGAGCAACTCCGGTTGCACGAAAACTTCGCCGGGCAACGGCGCCGCCCAACGCGTCGGATCGCGCGCGTCGAAGTGCGGAAGGAACACGCGTCGCGACGATTCCCAGGTCTGGAGCAACGCGCGGTTTCCTTCGATGATTTGGGTATTCGAGCGCTCCATTGGATAGCCGGCGGCCATTTCCATCGCCGGCGCGAGCACGTCCGCGAGGCTCATCGTCCCGAACTCGGCGAGCATGACCATGAGTCCGCCCGGCGTCCCTGGTGTCACGGCCGCGAGTGGTCCCAAATCGGGCGGCTCGGGCATGCCGCGCGAGCGGAAGAATTCGACAGTGGCGCCCGTGGGCGCGACACCCAACGCGTTGATTGCGACGACCTCGCCCGTGTTCGGGTTGTGGATCAGCGCCTGCGTCTCGCCGCCCCACCCGAGCGTGTCCCACATCGTCGCGGCCGCGGCGAGCATTGCGCAGGTCGCATCGACGGCGTTGCCGCCTTTCGCAAAAACCAGCGCCCCTGCCGTCGCAGCGAGCGGCTTGCCCGTGATCGCGACCCAATGGCTGCCGTGCAGTACGGGCTTCGTCGTTTCCTTGGGCTCCTGTGCCGCTGCCACGCCGACCGCGAGTGACAGGGCGAGCGCCGAAATACCGATTCGTCTCATGCGACTAGCATACCTTCGCGGGACCGGCTCTGCATGTGAAGCGGTACAATCCCTCGTCGCCGAGCGCCCATGACGACCGAAGCCTCGCTATTCCCCGAATCGACGCGTGAGCACGAGCCGCTCGCGCATCGCATGCGCCCCACGTCGCTCGATGCGTTCTTGGGCCAACAGCACCTACTCGGACCCGGCAAACCGTTGCGCGAGGCGATCGAGCACGGCGCCGTCGCCAGCATGGTGTTCTGGGGACCGCCGGGTTGCGGCAAGACGACGCTCGCGCTCCTGATCGCCAATTACACGAACAAGCATTTCGAGACGTTCAGCGCCGTGACCGAAGGTGTGCCGCGCGTCCGCGAGATCATCGCTGCGGCGCGCGACCGCCTTACGGCCGAAGGACGCGGCACGATTCTCTTTTGCGATGAAATTCATCGCTTCAACAAGGCGCAACAGGATGCGTTCCTGCCGCACGTCGAAGCCGGCACGATCACGTTGATCGGTGCGACGACGGAGAATCCGTCGTTCGAGCTGAATTCGGCGCTCTTGTCGCGACTACGCGTGTTCGTGCTCGAGCCGATCTCGCGCGAGCATCTGCGCGAGATCGTGCGGAACGCCGCGCGCGCGATCGCTGTCGAATCCGGCTCCGCCTTCGAACTCAGCGACCAAGCACTCGACCTTCTTGCGGTCCACGCCGACGGCGACGCGCGCCGCGCCCTCAATGCGACCGAGGCCGTATGGAGCCACGTGCGCACGCTGCGCCCCAAAGCCGAGACGCCGCTCACGGCCGAGCTCGTAGCAACGGTGCTCGAGCGGCGCATCGCACGCTTCGACAAGAGCGGCGAAGAGCATTTCAACCAAATCTCGGCGTTGCACAAAGCCGTTCGCGGCAGCGACGTCGAGGGCGCCCTGTATTGGCTTGCGCGCATGCTCGCGGGCGGCGAGGACGCGATGTACCTGTTGCGGCGACTCGTGCGCATGGCGAGCGAAGACATCGGGTTGAGCGACCCGCGGGCGCTGGCGATAACGCTTGCCGCAAAAGATGCCTATCACTTTCTGGGCTCACCCGAGGGCGAGCTCGCGATCGCCGAGGCCACCGTCTATCTCGCGACGGCGCCGAAATCGAACAGCGTTTACCGCGCTTGGGGCGAGGCGCACGCGGCCGCAGAGACGTACCCTGCGGAGCCCGTGCCGCTGCATATCCGCAACGCGCCGACGCGGCTCATGCAGGAAATCGGTTACGGGAAGGGCTATCGCTACGACCACGATGAGGGCGGCTACGCAGCGGGACAGCAATACTTGCCGGACGCCCTGCGCGGCGCACGCTGGTATCACCCGACCGAGCACGGCTACGAGAAGACGCTCACGGAGAGGCTCGAGTGGTGGGCGAAGCTCAAGAAGGCAGCGGCGCATGAATGAGCGCATCGTCCAGCGGATCTTCTTCGCGATCCTGCTCGCGTTCGTTACGGGCGCGTTTCTTTGGGTGATCCGCGGCTTTCTACAGCCGATCTTCTGGGCCGTAGCGCTCGCCATTCTCGTCTCCCCCGTCCACGCGCGTATCGAGCGCGCGCTGTCGACGCGCGCGACGCTCGCCGCGGCGGCGAGCGTAACTCTCGTCGTATTGATCGTAATCATGCCGCTCATCGGGGTCGGCATGGCCGTGACTGCGGAGGCGAACGCGCTCTACGCTCGTTTGCGCGGCGGCGAGATAGACCTCACGCAGCTCTTTGCCGAGCTTCGCGAGCACGTGCCACAGCTGCTCGCCTTCATGGAATCGACGGGCCTCGATCCAGAGCGCCTCCAGTCCCAATTGTCCTCGTCGGCCGTGCAATTGAGCCAGCTGATCGCTTCGCGCGCGCTCGCGATCGGCCAGGACACACTGCGCATCACGGTCTATTTCTTCCTGATGCTCTATCTCCTCTTCTTCTTCCTGCGCGACGGCGAGCGCATGCTCGATGCCGCGATGCACGCGCTGCCGCTCGGCGATGCGCGCGAGCGTCTTCTGCTCGGCCGATTCGCCGAGGTTTCGCGCGCCACGCTCAAGGGCACGCTCGTCGTCGCGGTCGTTCAGGGCACGATCGGCGGAATTGCGTTCAGCGCGCTCGGCATCGGCTCACCCGTGCTATGGGGCGTCGCCATGGCCGTGCTCAGCATCTTGCCCGTCGTCGGCAGCGCGCTCATTTGGTTCCCGGCGGCCGTCGTCCTGATTCTCAGCGACCGGCTGATCGCCGGCGTCGCGTTGATCATCGTCGGCGCGCTCGTCATGGGTGTCGTCGACAACCTGCTGCGCCCCGTGCTCGTCGGCCGGGATACGCGAATGCCCGACTATCTGATCTTGCTTTCGACGCTCGGCGGCCTCGCCGCGTTCGGTCTCGCCGGCGTCGTCATCGGCCCGATCATCGCAGCGTTCTTCTTGGCAGTCTGGGGCATGGCCGCGGAGGAATTCTCCAACTCGCACCCTGTGGCACCGCTACACGACCCTGAGCTTCCACCGCCCGCGCCGAAAGAGCCACACCGCGATAAGCGCGAGTAGCGAGTCACAGATCGCTATCGCGATGAAAACGCCGCGCGGCCCCTGCCCCAGCGTTTCGGCGAGCACGTACCCGAGGGGGATCTGCAAAATCCAATAGCACAGCAGATTGACATAGGTTGGCGTATCCGTGTCGCCGGCACCGTTGAACGCCGCCACGACAACCATGCCGACGGCATAGAAACCATAACCGAAGGCGATGTAGCGCAGGCAGTCCACGGCATAGGCAACGACGACGGCATCGGCCGTAAACACGCGCACGAGCGGCCCCGGCGTGGCGATGAAAACGACGGCCACAAGCACGAGAAACACCGCGTTGTATTTCGCCGCGATCCACACGGAGCGCTCGGCGCGCTCCGGCTGACGGGCCCCCAAGTTCTGGCCGACGAGAGTCGAGGCCGCGTTGCTCATTCCCCACGCAGGCAGGAACGTGAATGCAAAGATCCGAATGCCGATCGTGAACCCTGCGACAGCCGCGCTGCCGTACGCGGCGACGATGCGCATGAGGAACATGTAGCTCGACATCGCGATCGCGTACTGAATCGCTCCTGGCACGGACACACGCAGCAGCCGCAGCAGCACGTCGATGCGCAGACTAAAGTGGCTCGGCCGCAGGCGCAGCTCGCCTTCACGGCTCAGGCAGTAGAACTGGTAAAGCACGCCCGTGCCACGGCCGATGGTCGTCGCGACCGCAGCACCCGTGACGCCGAGCTCCGGGAACGGGCCGATGCCGAAAATCAGCAACGGGTCGAGCGCGATGTTGATCGCATTCGCGATCCAGAGCGCGCGCATCGCGATCACGGCGTTGCCTGCGCCTCGAAAGACCGCGTTCAGCAGGAAGATCAACAGGATCGTCGCCGAGCCGCCGAGCATGATCGACGTGAACCCGCTGCCGTTTCCGACGACTTCGCGCGACGCCCCCATGAGCAGCAGAATCTCTTCGGCATACGCTAGGCCCGCGATGCCGATCGCGAGCGCGAGCGTGACGCCGACCCAGATCGTCTGCACGGCGACGATTCTTGCGGCCGCCAGGTTGCGCTCGCCGATTCGCCTCGCAACCAGAGCCGTTGCGCCCGTGCTGAGCCCGATCGCGATCGCGTAAAGCAGCGTGAGCACCGCTTCGGTCAAACCGACGGCCGTCACGGCGTCGGGTCCGAGCTTCGCAACGAAGAATATGTCAACGACGACGAACAATGACTCCATGCCCATTTCGAGCACCATCGGAATCGCGAGCAAGACGATCGCGCGGCGCATACTGCCGCTCGTGTACTCGTGCGCTCGCCCCGACATCGAATCGCGGATCAGTCGCCACGCCTCACGGCATGCGAATACCAATCCTTGCCGCGACGCGGCAGCGTGCTCGGGAGACATAACGAAAACTTGTCCGGAGACCGGGTAGAATGTGCGCGCAATTATGCTTTGAGAATGCGCCGCGGATGCGGTATTTTCTCGCCGCCCAATGAATGAACGGTTCTCTGTAATGACGAGACGCCTCGTGTCGGCCGCTTGGATTGCTTTGCTCGCGACTGGGTCGCAGCAGGCACTCGCGCAATGGCCCACGTATCGGGACGCGACGGTTCCGCGTCTCCCGAGCGGCGAGCCCGACCTCGAGGCACCGACGCCGCGCACGGCCGACGGCAAACCCGATTTTTCCGGGCTCTGGGAGAGCCGGCGCGGCGGCATCGGCCGCCCGCCCGGGGGACTCCCGGGTGTGGGCACGGATAGCCTATCGTCCGCGCCGCCTCCACCACCCGCGCCTCCGCCGCCACCCGGAACGCCACCCCTCGCGACGTTCTTCGACATCGGCGCGAATATCGAGGGCGGCGCACCGTATCAGCAGTGGGCCAAAGAGCTCAAAGACGCGCGCGTTGCGAACGGCATGAAGGACAACCCCGATGCCCATTGCTTGCCGATCGGATACATGCAGTACCACTTGCATCCGCAGCCGCGCAAGATGATCCAAACGCCGAAGGGCATCGTCATCATTTACGAATCCAATTACGGCCTACGCGAGATTTTCACCGACGGACGGTCGCACCCGGGCGACGACGCGCAGCCGTGGTGGTATGGCTATTCGGTCGGACATTGGGAAGGCGACGAGCTCGTCGTGGAGTCGACGCACTTCCGCGACGACATGTGGCTCGACGTCAACGGCAGTCCCTTGACTGACCAGGCAACAATAATCGAGCGATTCCGACGCCCGAATTTCGGCAGCCTCGAGATCGATATCACGATCGACGACCCGAAGGCGTACACGAAGCCGTTCACTGTCCGCGTGAACCAACAGATTCTCGTCGACGAGGAGCTCATCGAGTTCATCTGCAACGAGAACGAGAAATCGAGCATTCATTTCGATCCTTGAGGAGTCTCGGCATATGCAGCGCACAACGTGGCTCTGGCTCGGCGCGTGCCTCGCGGCGGTCTTACCTTTGTCGGCATCCGCACACCACGCGTTCGCGGCGGAGTTCGACCGCAATAAGCCGATCGAATTGACCGGAACGGTCACAAAGGTCGAATGGATGAACCCGCACGCGCGCATCTACGTCGATGCTCCCGATCCGGAGCTCGAGAACCAGATCGTCAACTGGGATTTCGAGCTCGGCAGCCCGAACGTCTTGATGCGCCAAGGCTGGTCGCGCAATTCCTTGAAGGAAGGTCAAACCGTCACGGTCGCGGGCTGGCGCGCACGCAACCACGCGCACGTCGCCAACGCGCGGTCCGTGACCGATGCCAACGGCAAGCGCCTGTTTGCCGGCTCGTCGAGCGATACGGAGACCACGAGCCCGGCGCCGGCCCCGGCCGCTCAGAGCCCAGCAGCGCCCGAAACGCCTAGGCCGGAATCGCAATAGCCGTTTGACGGCCGTTTCAGGCTTGCGAGGGTCGAGAGCGCGGCGTATAACGGCGGCCCAGTCGGGGTGTAGCTCAGCCTGGTAGAGCACTACGTTCGGGACGTAGGGGCCGTAGGTTCAAATCCTATCACCCCGACCATAAAGCGACTCACCGCTATGGCGTGGTAGAGCGCCGTGTCGTCCCATCCCGCGGCAAAGACCGCATCCGCGTCGGCCTTTGTCACCGAGTCCGGCGCGAGCGTCAGCTTGCGGGCGAGCGTGAGAATCGGGCGCAGCTTGGCCCCGGCGCCGTCAAGATCGCCGTCCTTCACGATCCGCGGCAGTAGTCCCGCCTCGACCCCCATCCGCTCGGCGGTAGCGGTGTGGACGCCATGACAATAGTCACAGCGATTGAGGCCGGACACATAAGCCGCTATCAGCTCCCGTTCCGTCGCAGTAAACGGCGAGGGTCCGCGCAGCAGCACTTCGTGAAACTCGATCAACGGCGTGCTCGTCTCGGGG
>DATBLZ010000086.1:0-18535 GCA_036555065.1 Gammaproteobacteria bacterium | reverse complement strand
TCAGAGCCAAGAGCTCCTGCTCGCGCTCCGGCAGCTGCTCGACGAGCCGCACGAGTCGCGCGATATCCGAGACCCGTGCGTTCTCGTCTTCGGGCGTGCCGGATGCGGCAACGTCCGCGGCCGCCTCGAGCGGCACGTGCTGCCGGTGCGCGCGCGCATGGTCGATCGCGACGTTCTGTGCAATCCGGAGCAGCCAAGTGGCAAATCCCGCCAGGTCGCGCCGATAGCGCCGGCGCGCGACCCAAGCCTTCTCGAACGTCCGCGAGGTCAAATCCTCCGCAAGCGTCTCGTTACCGAAGCGATAGCGGAAGTAGTTGTAGACCCGCGGCAGCTGCTCCGAGTACACGGCGTCCCAGTCGGTCTCCGCAGCGGGAATCCACCAGGGCAAGCGCTGTGGAAGGTCGGTTTCGGCTGTCATCGGAGCAATATACGGACGAGATGAAGGAGTATCACACGCACCATTGTGGTGCAGAATCCCTCCGCGGAGGGATTTCCGTGGATGCTGAGCCCTCCGGGGAGGGCTGGTCCACGCGGCCTCCTCTCAGTCGCCGCGAATGCGCGCGAGCACGGCCGCGAATTCAGGCCGCTCGAGAACAGGGTCGCCCATCAGATTCGCGTCTAGGCCTACGACCCAGTAAAACCGCGGGTCGGGCTCGTGCCGCTCGGCCCGCTCGGCGGCGCGCTCGAGACGCTCGAGCGCCGCGGCGAGGTCGCCGAGCGCGAGATAGGCACCCACGCTAGGCCCTTCTGCGCCGGCGCCCTCGATCGCCGCACGGGCCAAGCGCTCGGCGTCGTCTCGGCGCCCGAGAAGAGAGTACTCATACGCAAGCGCCCCTGGAGTAAGGCTCACGCCCACGGTGCTGCGGCGCTGCTCGAGCTGCTCGAGCTCGCGCAAGGCCGCGTCGCGGTCGCCGCGCGCGATCTCGGCGGTCACGAGCCAGGCGCGATAGTTGTCGGCTGCACCCCCTCCGAATTCGGCGCCGAAGCGCAGGTTCGCTGCCGCTGCGTCGAAATCCCGCGCATAGAGCTGCGCATACCCGAGGATGCCATGCAGCCCAGGATTCGCGGGATTGAGCTCGATGAGCCGCTCGGCCACTTCGATCGCCCTTGCCGAGCACCCCTTGTAGGAGCAGAGAAAAACGTACGAAGTCAACCCCGTGTCGCCCGGCGCGAGCTCGAACGCCCGGTCGAAAGACTCGCTGGCCGCGGTCCAATGCCACGTGAACAGATAGAGGCTGCCGAGCGCCGAGTGTGCAGCCCCGGCGCCGGGATCAAGCGCGATCGCCCGCTCGGCGTGCGTGATGACGAGTCGCTCGAGCTCCGTGACGCGCGCAGGATCGGCGGCGCTGCCAAACGCCGTGAGCGTGAGCCCTTGCGAGTAGAACCACGACTTCCACGCGTGCGCGAGCGCGAAGTCGGGATCGAGCTCGAGCGCTTGATCCAAGAGACGCTGGGCTTCTTCTGCGGAGGCGGTGGCGGTCGTCGCTCTCAAGAACAACGCGTACGCCCGCGCGGAGCTCGTGGGTATGCGTTCGATGCTCGCCTGCTCGGCAGGCGTGAACTCCGCGCGCAGCGCGTTCGCGACGTTCATCGCAATGTCGGCTTGAATCGCGAAGACCCCTTCGAGAGGCCGCTCGTACTGCTCGGACCAAAGGTGCCGGTCCGTCGCGCCGTCGATCAACTGTGCCGTGACGAGCACGCGGCCGCCGTCGAAGGACACGCTGCCTTCCATGACGGCCTCGACGTTGAGTTGCCGCGCGATCTCGGGGATCGGCGGCTTGCTCTCGCGGTATTGGAGGACCGAGGTTCGCGAGATCACGTTGAGGTTCTTGAGCTTCGCGAGCTGGTTCAGGATCGCCTCGTGCATGCCGGCTGCGAAGTACGCGTTCTCGAGATCGGGGCTCAAGTTCTCGAGCGGCAGCACGGCGATCGAGTTCGGCAGCACGCCCTGACGGATGCCGACCGACGACGCGGCAGTCTCAGCCGGCGGGGCGGCAGCCTGCGCCGCGGGCTCAGCCGTCGCTCCCGCGTCCGCGGAGGGCTCGCCGCCGGGCGTATCCCGCTCGAGCACGTAGGTGTCGATAGCGATAAACGCGACCGCGAGCACGAGCAGCCCCGTGATCATGTAATTGAGCCGGTGCCCGATGACGTGTGTGATGCTGTCTTCGGGCGCCACCTGGCGCGTCTTCTTGATGCCTTCGGGCGTGAGCTCGTATGCCCACGCGAAGAGCAGTGCGATCGGGAAACCCAGGAGCAACAAGAGCGTGACGAAGGTCACCGTCCACGCCGGCAATTGGAGCGCTGGAAATGCATTCGTCGCGATCTGCAGAAGTAGCCACGCGACGATGGCGTAGGCAGCGCCGACCTTGACGACATTGCGCCGCCTGAGCTCTCGCCAGAACGACATGCGCTCCCCCGGTTCTTATTGACGGGGGATTCTACCTACTTGTGGATAGCTTTGGACGTTGCTTACCGCGCCGCGGCTCGGCGCGCGACTCGGCGCGCCGCGCGGCGCGGCGGCGCGTTCGACGGCGCGCGGGCCCCGGCGCCTTCGACGCCGCCCTCGATCGCGTCGATGCAGCGCCGCAGGTAACTCTGGAAGTCTGCGATCTCTTTCGGGCTCAGCGCCGCCAGCATACGCCGGAACACGGCGTCGCCGACGACCCGCGCCTGCTCGAGGTTCTTCGATCCCTTCTCCGTCAGGAACCAACTGTCGGCTCGGCGACTCTCAGGGTGAGGGCGCCGAGCGATGAACGCTCCCGTTTCGAGATGGCGCAACAGCGAGTTCATCGTTTGGGCGGATACCGAGACACGCCGGGCCAGCTGCGCACCCGTGAGCCCCGGCTCGAAGAAGAGGCCGAACATCGTCGCAAGCTGCGCGAATGACAGCCCCACATCGTGCTCACGCAGCACCTCGTTGAGGTTCTGGCGCAGGCTGTGGTTGAGGCTCTTGAGCAGGAACCCCACGATCTGCTCAGGCTTCGCGGATTTGAGCCAAGCCGTGGCGCCGGGCCCGAGATTTCTCGACATTTCGTCCTATTGGCTTAGTGTCAGGTCACTGATATCATATCAGCAAGCTGATAATGTTCAAGAGTGATTTTCGAATGCGGCGGCTGATCTCTCGCGGCAGTCTTTCCGCGCGCCTCGCGCGGCTCATTCCTCTCATCGGCGCGTGCGCGCTCGTCGTCGGCGCATGCGGCGGCCCGCCGTCGGGCGCCGGCCACGACGCCGCGACCTCATCGAGCCAGGCACGCGACGCGGCGCTCACGGTCACGACGACCGAGGTCGCGCCGACCGAGCTCGCCCGCAACGTGACGCTCAACGGCTCGATCAACGCATGGCAGGAAGTCATCATCGCGCCGGAAGTCGGCGGGTATCGGGTCGCCGAGGTACACGTCGACGTCGGCGATCGAGTCGTCGCGGGTCAAACGCTCGTCGAGCTCTCGACGGCGCTGCTCGCAGCCGAGGTTGCGACCAAAGAAGCGGCGCTCAAGCAGCGCGAAGCAGCGCTCGTCAACGCCGAGGCCGCGCTCGAGCGAGGGCGTGCGTTGTCGACACAGAGCCTGGTGTCCGCCGCCGATCTCGACCAGCTCGAGAGCGATGCGCTCGTCGCGCGCGCCGCCGTCGAGGCCGCGCGCGCGGATCTCGAAACCTCGCGTCTGCGGTTGCAATTCAGCCGCGTTACGGCTTCGGACGACGGCATCATCACCTCGCGCACGGTCACCGTCGGGCAAATCGCCCAAGCCGGCGTGGAGATGCTGCGGTTGCTCCGCGACGGGCGGATCGAATGGCGCGGCGAGGTCCCGGAGATGCGGCTCGGGGAGCTCGAAGCCGGCCAACGCGTCACGGTCATGACCTCCGATGGCGCGACGTTCGAAGGCAGCATCCGCGTGGTCGCGCCGACGATCGCGAGCAACAACCGCACGGGCCTCGTCTACGTCGATCTCGCCGCCGACGACCGACTGCGTCCCGGAATGTTCGCGCGCGGCGAGATCGAGATCGGGCGCGGCATGGGCTTCACGGTACCGCTCGCGAGCGTGGTGTCCGCCGACGGCTACAGCTACGTCTTCGTCCTCGGATCCAATAACACCGTCGAGCGGCGGCGTATCACGACAGGCGCAGTCTATGCCGCGACGATCGAGGTCGTCGACGGCCTAAAAGGCGGCGAGCGCGTCGTCGACCAAGGCGCCGGGTTCCTCAAGGACGGCGACCTCGTCAACGTCGCGGAGCCGAGCGGCTCATGAATTTCGTCACCTGGTCGATCCGGAATCCCGTTCCGGTCGTCATGCTCTTCATTGGGCTCACGCTTGCGGGGCTCTTGAGCTTCCCGCGGCTCGGCGTGCTCGATCGTCCCGATATCGAATTCCCGTCCGTAGTCGTGACGGTGACGTACCCCGGAGTCGCGCCGACGCAAATGGAATCGGAGATCACGCGCAAAGTCGAGGACTCGGTAGCGACGATCGCCGGCATCGAGCAGATGACCTCGACCGTCGACGAAGGCACCTCGACGACTAACATCGAATTCCGTTTCGGCACGGATTTGAGCGCCGCGCTCGACGACGTTCGCGACGCGCTGACCCGGATCCGCCAGGACTTGCCGCAAGACGCAAATGAGCCGATCGTCTCGCGTGTCACGACGGCCGGCGGAGCCGTCGTAACGTGGAGCGTCGCGTCGGACAGCATGAGCGACACCGAGCTATCGTGGTTCGTCGACCTCATCGTCACGCGCGCATTGTCTTCCGTTCCCGGCATGGGCCGCGTCACGCGCGTCGGCGGCGTCGACCGCGAGATTCGCGTCGATCTCGATCCCGACCGCATGGCCTCGCTCGGCGCGACCGCGAGCGACGTATCAAGGCAGCTGCGCCGCATTCAGGCCGAGTACCCGGGCGGCGAAGCGCGCGTCGGCGGCCTCGAGCAGACAGTCCGGACGACCGGCACGATAAGCTCCATCTACGATCTCGCGGCTCTGCCGATCGCGTTGTCGGACGGCCGCAGCGTGCGCCTCGAGACGATCGCCGACGTCCGCGACCAAGCCGCCGAGCAGCGCGCGCTCGCGCTTCTCGACGGCAACCCCGTCGTCGGCTTCGAGATCGTGCGCGCGTGGGGCGCGAGCGCTCTCGACGTCGCGAAAGAGGCTCGCGCCACGGTCGACGAGCTCGCGCGCGAGTACCCCAACATCCGCTTCGCCGAAGCGAGCTCGACGGTCGGCTACATTCAAGAGTCATTCGACGCGTCGATGGAGATGCTCATCGAAGGCGCGCTCTTGGCCGTCTTCGTCGTTTGGCTTTTCCTCCGCGACTGGCGCGCGACGCTCGTGTCCGCGATTGCGTTGCCGTTGTCGATCATCCCGACGTTCTGGGCCATCTATATCTTGGGCTATACGCTCAATATCCTCACGCTGCTCGCGCTGACGCTCGTCGTCGGCATTCTCGTCGACGACGCGATCGTCGAGGTCGAGAACATCGTTCGCCATCTGCGCCAAGGCAAGAAGCCGCGCGAGGCCGCGATGGAGGCTGCGATCGAAATCGGTCTCGCCGTGATCGCGACGAGCCTCACGATCTGCGCCGTCTTCATTCCCGTGGCGTTCATGAGTGGCATCGCGGGCGAATTTTTCGCGCCGTTCGGATTCACGGTGACCGTCGCCGTGCTGTTCTCGCTGCTCGTTGCGCGGACGCTCACGCCGATGATGGCCGCCTATATGCTCAAGCCGCACGAGCGGCCGCCGGGGAAACGGCGGATCATGAATTGGTACCTCGAGCGCGTGCGTTGGTGCCTAGCCAATCGCTGGAAGACGCTCGGCGCGGCGACCATGATCCTAGTTTCGATGCTCGCAGTCTTTCCACTCTTGTCGACGGCGTTCTCGCCGGCCGGTGACAACGGCTTCACGCGGCTTACGGTCGAGCTCGCGCCGGGCGCCTCGATCGACGATACGCTCGCGGCCGCAGAAACCGTGCGCAAGCGCCTCGCGGCGATGCCCGAAGTGCGCAGCGTCTACACGGCGATCGGCACGCAGGGCGCGGCCAACTTCCGTGGCGGCGGCGGCGGGGCAGCAGGATCGGTGCGCCGCGCGAGCCTCACGATTCACATCAACAATCCCGACGGCACGCGCGGCGCGCAGCAGATCTTCGAGCGCAAAGCGACGGAAGCGCTACGCGACGTCCCGGGTGTTCGACTCCAGTTCGAGGGCTCGGGCGGCGATCGGCTCCAAGTCACGCTCGCGGGCGACGAGCATCAAAGACTCACGCTCGCTGCGGCTGCCGTCGAGCGCGAGCTCCGAGCGTTCCCCGGAATCGGCACGGTCACGAGCAGCGCGGCGCTCATGAAGCCCGAGATCGTGATCCGACCGTTGCCCGAGCGTGCCGCGGAGCTCGGCGTGACGACCGAGACGCTCGGGCTCGTCACGCGCATCGCGACGAGCGGCGACGTCACGACGGGCCTCGCCAAGTTCAATCTCGACAACCGGCAGATTCCGATCCGCGTGCGGTTCAACGATGCCTCGCGCGGCGATCTCGAGCGGCTCAAGCTTTTGCCTGTGCCGGGGAGCAACGGCCCCGTACCGCTCATGAACGTCGCGGACGTCTCGCTCGGCGCGGGACCCGCGCAGATCACGCGCGTCGACCGCAGCCGCAACATCACGATCAATGCGGCATTGAACAGCTTAGCGCTCGGCGACACGCTCGAGGCGGTCGAGAACATGCCGTCGATGCAGAACCTTCCCGAAGGCGTGCGCCACTTGCGCACGGGTGACGCGCGCTGGATCGTCGAGATCTTCAGCCAATTCGCGCTTGCGATGGCGATCGGGGTGCTCTCGATCTACGCCGTGCTCGTCATGCTGTTCCACAAGTTCATCCAGCCCGTAACGATCTTGACCGCGCTCCCGCCGTCGGCTGCGGGCGCCGCCGTCGCGCTCTGGCTCACCGGTAACGGGCTCGCAATCAACTCGCTGATCGGCTTGTTGATGCTCATGGGAATTGTCTCGAAGAACTCTATCCTGATCGTCGAGTACGCGATCATGGCGCAGCGCGATCACGGTATGTCGCGCTTCGATGCGCTCATCGATTCGTGCTCGAAGCGCGCGCGGCCGATCGTCATGACGTCGATCGCGATGACGGCCGGCATGACACCGGTCGCGATGGGTTGGGCCGGTGATCCGAGCTTCCGCTCCCCGATGGGCATCGCCGTCATCGGCGGCCTTGCCGTTTCAACCGTGATGAGCCTTTTCATCGTCCCGGCCACGTTCAGCGTCGTCGACGATTTTCAGCAGTGGCTCGGGCGCATATTCAAACGCGGCCAAAGCAGCACGCACGAGCCGAACGCGCCCGTGGCGACCGGGGCCGCGAGCGTGACTCACAGTCCTTAAGCGCCGTCAGTCGCGCCGAAACACCACGGTCAGATTGTTCGCCGGCATCGCGATAGCGTCGGGCTGCCCAAACCCGTGACGTTTCGCGAGCGTCGTCATGTCGTCGAGATCGCGAATGCCCCAAGTCGGATCACGCGCGCGCAGGCTCGCGTCGAAGACCTCATTGCTGGGAGCCGTGTGCCGGCCGCCGCGCTTGTAGGGTCCATACAGAATCAATGGCTTCCCGGCTACGAGTAACTGGCCTGCGTGCTTGACCAGACCCACGGTCGCGGACCATGGCGCGACGTGAATCATGTTGATACAGACGATGGCGTCCGCGGCAACGAGGGGCCATGAATCGTCGCACACGTCGAGCGCGAGCGGCTCACGAACGTTCGCGAGCTGCGTGGCGCGTAGACGCGCACGGATGGCTTCCCGGCATTCGGCGTCGGTCTCGGTCGGCTGCCAAACCAGCTTCGGCAACGCGCGCGCGAAGTGCACGCAGTGCTGGCCCGTGCCGCTCGCAATCTCGAGCACCGTGCCGTCCGGCGGCAGCACGCGCACCAGCACGTCGAGGATCGGCTGCTTGTTGCGCTCGCCCGAAGGGTGATCCCTAGGCGACGCCATACTTGCGCCCGAGGCCGGACGCCTTGCGGCCACCGTGCTCGAACTTCGGCGCGGCACTCTTTTGCAGGCGCGCGGCCAAGTCGAGGCAGCGATCGAGCAGCGCCCGCGCGCCGTCGTGGAGCTCGGCGCTGGCTTTGACGACCTCGACGTTGCGCTCCATGTCCTCCGCCGTCCACCCGCGACTGTGGGCAATGAACGGGAACTGCGGAAACTGCAGGCCGAGCTCCCCGAAGAATTGCAGCATGTGCCCGGCAACGGCCTGAACGTTGTCCTGGCCACCTGTGATCACGAAGCCTGCGACCTTGTCCTTGAGCATGACGCGTTTGCGGAGCGTAATCTGGTTTTGAACCGTGTTGAGCCGCTCGGCCATCTTGAAGAACAGCGAGCTCGCCGCGCCCCAGCGGATCGGCGTCGCGACGAGCACGACGTCGGCCCAAAAGACGAGGTTCTCGTAGACCTCATTCATGCCGTCCTTGGGGTCCATTTGCGAGATGCTGCACGGCCACGTGCACGCGTGCGCGCTCTTCGAGTAGTACCCTTCACAAGCACGGAACGAGAGCTCGCGCAGCTTTATCACCCGCGCTTCCAGCGAATGCTGCTTACGTGCATGCTCGAGCGCGCTTTCGAGCAGCGCCTCGGACGTCGAATAACGCGGGTGCTGGTTGTCCATGACCGTCGTTGAGATTCCAACGACACGCAACGGCCCGGGTGCTCGCTCGGTCGGATCGCGATCGAGCGGATGCGGCGCGTGGGGCAGCCGGTTGCGCCGTGTGGCCGCTTCCTCGCGCACGAGCACGCGGCCGGCTTCGAGCTTGAGATCGAAACGCGGCACGCGATCCGCCTCGTAGCCGGGCTCTCCTTCCCCGGTGATGCGATGGAACTTCCAATGGTGCCAAGGGCAGACGATATAGTCGCCCTCGAGCGCGCCGTGCCCGAGCGGACCGCCCGCATGGTTGCACGTGTTGTGGACCGCGCCGAAGGTGCCGTCGACGCACGACAGCGCGACCTTCGTCTTGCCCACGAGCACCTGCCTCAGCGACGTGCTCGCAAGCTCCGCGACTGCGCCCACGTCATGCCATTGGGCGTCGGTCATCGCTGCTCTTTCGCTAACGACTCAGTTGGCGGGCTCGACGCTGACCGCGAGCGCTTCGGTGTAGGTAACCTGGACCTCGTCACCGGGTTTGAGCTGCTTGATGAACTCCTGGCCCGCAGCACTCTCGACGAGCACGGTTCGGTGCCCTCTCGGGCCCGTGAAAGTCACCGTGTTCTCCGCCGCATCGACCGATTCGATGACGATCGTCGCCGTTACCGCCTTACCCGCGGCGGCCGCGGGTCGCTCGCCGACCGGCGCGCGTCCGGCTGCAGCCTCGGCTTGCACGCCTTGAACGCCCTCGCCGGGCTTCTTGAGCTCGGCCGCGAGCGCCGAGTAGTACGACACCACGACCTCGTCGCCGACCTCGACCTGCTCGAGATTGCGAACCTCGGGACCGGCCTCGACGACGTATTCGTTGCCCGCGCCGTCGCTGACGGTCACTGTCCGCGTCGCGAGATCGATCGAATCGACCTTAGCCGTGATCTCGAGAAGATCCCGGACCTCCACGGGCGCCGGCCCTTCCTGTGCCGCGACCTGTGCTGCGAACACGATTGCGCCCACTGCGCCGCCGCGCAGCATACGGTCCATGGTCCTCATTGTGAGCTCCTTCTTGTAGTTGAAACGAAATGCTAGCGACGGCGAGGGAGCGGCGCAATGGTCGGCGGCGCGGCCGGCCGCTCAGACGTTGGGCTAACCGAGCGCCCGCACGCCGACGCGCTTGCGGATCTCGCCGAGAAACGGCGCGCTGACCTGGCGCGCCTTCGCTGCGCCCGCACGCAGCACGGCTTCGACGTGGTCGGGCGCGGCGATGAGCCGCTCGTACTCGTCGCGCATGGCGCGTAAATGGTCGTTGATGTATTCGAAGAGCAGCTGCTTCATGTCGCCCCAGCCGATGCCGTCGGCGTAGCGCTTGCGCAACGCCGCCGTCTCGGGCCTAGTCGCGAACGCCGCGTATATCTGGAACAGCGCGCTGTCGTCGGGGTCCTTCGGTGCCCCCGGCTCGAGTGAGTTCGTCTTGATCTTCAGGATCGACTTGCGGAGCTCTTTCTCAGGCAGAAAGATCGGGATCGTGTTGCCATAGCTCTTCGACATCTTGCGGCCGTCGAGGCCCGGCAGCACGGCCGTCGGATCGTCGATGACGGCTTCCGGAACCACGAACGTCTCGCCGAAGTGATGGTTGAAGCGCTGGGCGATGTCGCGCGCCATCTCGACGTGCTGCTTCTGGTCCTTGCCGACCGGCACCTTGTTCGCCTTGAACATCAGAATGTCGGCCGACATCAGAATCGGATAGCAAAAGAGCCCCATCGTGACGCCCTTGTCGGGATCTTTGCTTCCGGCCGCCTCGTTCTCGGCGACTGCAGCTTTGTACGCGTGCGCGCGATTCATGAGCCCCTTGGCCGTCACGCACGTGAGGATCCACGCAAGCTCCGGGATCTCGGGAATATCGGACTGTCGATAGAGATACACGCGGCTTGGATCGAGCCCGCAAGCAAGCCACGTCGCGGCGATCTCGAGCGTCGAGTGCGCCATCTGCTCGGGGTCGCGGCCTTTGACGAGCGAGTGATAGTCGGCGAGAAATAGAAACGACTTCACGTCGCTCTGCCTACTCGCCGCAATTGCAGGGCGAATCGCACCGACGTAGTTGCCGATGTGCGGCGTTCCCGTCGTCGTAATTCCCGTCAGCACAGTGTCCATCAGTGTCTCAATAGCCCGCCGCGCAGCCGTCCTTGCGCGATTCCGATGCGCCTTTATACACGCGTTGCCGCTCGTCGTAGAGGATCGCTTGATAGCCGCCGAAGCCTGCGCGTGCCCGCTCGACCGTGTGGCCGAGCTTACGTAAGCCGGCAACGGCGCTCTCCGCGAACTGCGACTCGAGATAAACCGAGCCGCCGCCCTGCGCCGCGAGACCCGTGGGCTCGCTCGAGCCCTCGTGGCGCACGCGCGGCGCGTCGCCGGCTTCCTGCACGTTCATGCCGAAATCGATGAGATTCGTGAGCACTTGCACTTGCCCTTGCGGCTGCATCGCGGCGCCCATGACGCCGAACGCCATGACGGGCTTGCCCGCGCGCGTGAGGAAGCCGGGGATGATCGTGTGGAACGGCCGCTTGCCGGGCGCGTAGCAATTCGCATGCGCGGGATCGAGCGCGAACGACCCGCCGCGGCTGTGGAGGCCGAAACCGAAGCTCGGCACCGTGACGCCGGAGCCGAAGCCCAAGTAGTTGCTCTGAATCAGCGAGACCATGTTGCCTGCGGCATCGGCCGTCGCAAGATAGACCGTATCGCCGCCTGCGAGCGCGGGCGGATCGCCGTGCTTGGGCGCGTCGCTGGCGCGGTCGCGGCGGATCAGTGCACGCCGCGCGGCTGCGTACTTCTTCGAAACGAGCCCCGCGACCGGAATCTTCGCGAACTTGGGATCCGCGTAGTAGCGCGCCCGGTCCTCGAACGCGAGCTTCTTCGCCTCGACGAGCAGGTGCAGGTGCTCGGCGCTGCCGAAACCCAGGCTCGCGAGGTCGTAACCCTCGAGAAGGTTCAGCATCTGCAAGACGACGATGCCTTGCCCGTTTGGCGGGAGCTCCCAGACATCGTAGCCGCGATAGCTCGCCGAGACGGGCGCAACGACGTCGGATTCGTGCAGAGCGAGGTCCGCGCGCGTAACGAAGCCGCCCGCCGCGCGCACGGCTTTCTCGATCTCGGCCGCTATCTCACCCTCGTAGAAAACGCTCCTACCATGCGCGGCAAGCAGCGCATAGGCATCCGCGAGACGTGGGTTCTTGAACGTCTCGCCGGGTGCGGGCGCGCGACCGCCGGGCAAGAAGACCTCGGCGAACCCCGCGTGCGCGCGGCAACGCTCGGCATCCTCGGCCCAGTAGCCGGCGATGATCTCCGTGACCGGAAACCCTTCGCGCGCATACGCGCTCGCGGGAGCGAGGAGCTCGGGCATCGGCAACGTTCCGAACTGCGCGTGCAGCGCGAACCACGCATCGACGGCGCCGGGCACGCTGACCGAAAGCGGCCCGTCGACGGGAATCGTCGTTAGGCCGAGAGCGCGCAGGTATTCGAGCGACAACGCATGCGGCGAGCGACCGCTGCCGTTCCTGCCCACGAGGCGCCCGGACGCCGAGTCCCAGACGATCGCGAAAAGGTCCCCGCCGATGCCGCAGCCCGTGGGCTCGACGAGCCCGAGCATCGCGTTCGCAGCGATTGCCGCGTCTACGGCGCTGCCGCCGGCCCGCAGAATCTCGACGCCGACGGCGGTCGCGAGCGGTTGGCTCGTAGCGACCATGCCGTGCTCGGCCATGACGACTGAGCGCGTCGCGAAGTGCTTGCCGAAGGGACGATCCATTGACGAAAGCCTCAAACGGCGTCGGCGTACGACGATAGCTGAATAATCCGAAGTCCGGGAATCGGCGGCAGTTCGCGGTCGTTGGTGAGGAACGTCTTACACGCAGCGCCGAGAGCTGCAACGAGATGCAGCGCATCCGGCGTCTTTACGCCTGTAGCTGCACGAAGCTGTGCGGCGGCACGCAGCTGATCTCGCGTGACGTCGAGCATACGGACACCGCGGCTTCTAGTGAGGAGAAGCTCGTACTGATCGGCCAAGTGCCGGTTACCGGCACGATACGGCACGACGAGAACTTCGAGCAGGGTCAGCCCCGAGGTGACCAATTCTCTTCGGCCCTCGTCCGCTTCCACGAACAGCGGCATCACGAGTGGCAGAAATCGCGGGTGCTCTTCGATAAGGTAGATAAACACGGCCGTGTCGAGTGCGACAGGACCACGGCCGACATCCTGGGTCAATCCCATGAGGAGCGCTCGCCGTCGACATGCGCCGCGGCGTCGCGATCACGCCAGCATTCTTTGCCGAGGCCGCGCAGATCGAGGATCGACACAGGCTTCGGTGTCTCGAGTGCCTCGACGAGGATGTGCGTCAGCTCCTGTGCGACGGACCGATGCTGCCGCTTCGCGCGGGCTTGCAGCTTTCGATAGAGCGCATCGGGCAGATTCTTGACGTTGAGCGTCGCCATGCGTTCCTCCATTATTCCTCCACTTTGGAGCAAAGGGGTCCGCGTGTCAATCGGGCGTTTCCCGACGTTCCGTGCTAAAAAGCATGCATGCGCGAGCCCCTCCCGACCCCGCCGGCCGCCGATTTGGAACGGGTCTATGTGGCCCACTTGGCGACGATGCAGGCGCGCCTCGAAGCGGCGCTCGCAGCCACCGGCTTCGACGGCCTCGTCATCCTCGCGGGCGACCTCCAAGCGCCACCGCGCGATGACGTTACGTACCCGTTTCGCGTAGAGCCGCACTTTGCGGCGTGGCTGCCGCTCAATCGGGTTCCCGGCGCAGCGCTCGTGCTTGCGCCCGGCAAGAAGCCGATCTTGCTGTACCCGCAGGAGGACGATTTCTGGCTCGTGCCGGCGCGCGATCCCGAAGGGTTCTGGGTCGAGCGCTTCGACATCCGGGTCATCAAGACGCGGGCGAGCGAGTCGCCCGAGCTCAAGAAGCTCGGCGCGGGCTGTGCCGTCATCGGCGATGCCGGTGCGGCCGAGGGCGCATTCCGCGCGCACGACGACCGCCGGTTGCTCGCAAGGCTCGATTACGCGCGCGCGAAGAAGACGGAATACGAAATCGCGTGCATGCGCATGGCGAGTCGGATCGCCGCACGCGGGCACGTGCGCGTCGGCGCGGCTTTCGGCGAACACTTGTCCGAGCTCGCGTTGCACTCTCTCTACTGCGACGCAACCGAGCAGCGCGAGGCGGAGCTGCCATACTCGAGCATCGTTGCGCTCAACGAGCACGGCGCGATTCTTCACTATCAACACCTCGAGCGCGGACCGCCGGCCGAGACGCGTTCCTTGCTCATCGACGCCGGCGCCGAAGCATCAGGCTATGCCGCCGACGTCACGCGTACTTGGACCGGGCCGGGATCGGCGTTCGCGCCGCTGATCGCCTCGCTCGAGGAGCTGCAACAGACGCTCTGCGCTGAAGTGCGCGCCGGCGTCGATTTCGTTGCCCTCAACGAGCGCGCGCACGAGCTCCTTGCGGGCGTGCTCGCCGCCCACAAGCTCGTCACCTGCTCGGCGCAAGAAGCCTTCGCGTCGGGGCTCACACGCACGTTTCTGCCGCACGGCCTCGGCCACCTCCTGGGGCTGCAAGTCCACGACGCCGGCGGGCGCCAAGTGACCGCCGACGGCGAGATCCGCAATCCGCCGGCCGCGCATCCGTTCCTGCGGCTCACGCGCTTGCTCGAGCCCGATTTCGTGCTGACGATCGAGCCCGGCATCTACTTCATTTCTTCGCTGCTCGAGAAGATGCCCGGCGAGCTCCGCCGCAAGCTCAATTGGGTCGCTGTCGAGCAGTTCCTGGCCTATGGCGGCATCCGCATCGAGGACAATGTCGTCGTCGAAAAGTCGGGGCACCGCAATCTCACGCGCGAGGCCTTCGCGGCTTGCCACGCTGCGTAGCCCCACGCTGTAATTACGGCATTAACTAGACGACCGCCCAATGTCGCACCGAACCCAGGACTTGCCCCCGCTGAGCGGCTTGAGTCACGCGATTCGCGAGCTTCGTTATCACGAGGTTTCGCGGCAAGGGCTCGCGGTCGTGCTCATCCTCGTGTACACGCTCACGGCGCAGCCTACGGTGCTGTCGCTCGCTGTCGGTGCGCCGCTCGCGGTCATCGGCATCCTCGTCCGGCTCTACGCAAGCGGCTTCGTGATGAAAAACAAGGAGCTTGCGACTCATGGCCCCTACGCGCTCGTGCGCCACCCGCTCTATACGGGCAACATCGTGCTGCTCGTGGGTTTCGCGATCGCGGGCGCGACGCTCTGGGGCCTGCCCGTGGCCCTCGTCTTCTTCTGGTTCTATTACCCGCCGGCGATCGAGTACGAGGATCGCAAGTTGCGCCGTCTCTTTGGCCAGCAGTGGGAGCAATGGGCCGGCGGCGTGTCCGCGCTCCTGCCGCGTTTCGGCAACGCCGGCCGCATGGGCGGCGGCAGTTGGTCGTTCGCGAAGAGCATGCGCCAGAACGGCGAAGGCATCATCGCCGTATATGCCCTCGCCTGCCTCGGGTGGATCACGATTGCGCAGTTCCCGTGAGCCGCTCGCTGCATCAGTGACCGACGTTCCGGACGCCGGGCTCTTCGAGTGGCTGCGCGCGGCGCTGCGCTCCAGCGGCGGCGAATTGCTCGGGTCCGGCTATCAAGCCACCGCGCATCTCTATAGGAGCCCCCACGGCGACGTCGTCGTCAAGAGCCCGCACCCACGCGGCCTGCTCACGCTCATCGGCAAACACGCGCTCGCGCGCGAGTATCGCGTCTATACGCGCTTGGCCGGAGTGCGCGGCGTGCCGCGCTGCCATGGATTTCTCGATGCGACGCATCTCGTGCTCGAGCATATCGCCGGGCCGTCGCTGCGCACGCATGCGGACGAGCTCAAGGACCGCGAGCGCTTCTTTGCGGAGCTGCTAAAGTCGATCGAAGCGATGCACGCGGCCGGTGTCGCGCACGGCGATCTCAAGCGCAAGAATAACGTCGTCGTCGGCCCCGGGGAGCATCCATACATCATCGACTTCGGCATCGCACGGTTGCGCAAGACCGACCGCGCCGGCCGCGGCGGGCCCGTGTTCGAATGGGTCAAGCAAATGGACTACAACGCGTGGGCGAAGCTCAAGTACCGCGGGCGCCTGGACGAGCTCTCGCCCGAAGACGCGGCGCGCTACCGGCCGCTGCTGCTCGAGCGGATCGCGCGCTGGATTCGCGTGCCGTGGCAAACGCTCACGCTGCGCCGCCCGCGGCAGCGCTGGCGTGCACGCCGGCGCGACTAAACGAGGGGGACGAATGCTCGGCATCCACGACTACTGGCTCTTCGTTCTCACTGGCGTGCTGCTCAACCTCGCGCCGGGCCAAGACACGTTCTACATCGTCGGCCGCAGCCTCGCGCAGGGCACGCGCGCCGGGATCGTGTCGGCGCTCGGCATCAATGCGGGCTCAGTGGTCCATACGTTCGCAGCGGCGGTCGGGTTATCGGCGATCCTCGCCGCGTCGGCCTCCGCGTTCACGACCCTCAAGCTCATCGGTGCGGCCTATCTCGTTTATCTCGGCGTGCGCATGCTCGCAACGAGGAGCTCGGCGTCCGGCCCGACGGCGATCCTGCCCGCGCAATCGAGCTGGACGGCCTTTCACCAGGGCATGCTCACAAACTTGCTGAATCCCAAAGTAGCCCTCTTCTTTCTCGCGTTCATGCCGCAGTTCATCGACGTGCAAAGCACGACGAAGGTGCTTGCGTTCCTCGCTCTCGGCGCGACGTTCGTCTTCACGGGCACCACGTGGTGCCTGATCCTCGCGCTTGCCTCGGGCAAGATGCGCGAATCCTTCGTGCGACAGCCCGGGCGAACCGCGCTGATTTCGCGCGTCGCCGGCGGCGTGTTCGTTCTCCTGGGTCTGCGTCTCGCGCTCAGTCGGCCATGACTCGGGATCGCGACACGCGCCTGATCAACGAGCGATTTCCCCGCGCGTCGAAGTACCATCCCGAGTGGGTCATCGCAAGCGCGAGCAGCGGCGCCAATACGCTTTGGCTTACCGAGTGGCTCGCCGAAGCGCTCGACTTGCGAGCGGACATGCGCGTGTTGGATCTCGGCTGCGGGCGCGCGATGTCCTCAGTCTTCTTGCGGCGCGAATTCGGCGTGCAAGTATGGGCCACGGACCTATGGTTCAGCGTTGCCGACAATCTCGAACGCGTGCGCGATGCCGGCGTCGAGGACGGCATATTCCCGATCCATGCCGATGCGCGGTCGCTACCGTTCGCTCCGGGGTTCTTCGACGTGATCGTCGCCATCGATTCGTTCCCTTACTTCGGAACTGACGACTTGTATCTCAACTACATAGCCCGCTTTCTGAAGCCGCGTGGCGTGCTCGGTATCGCGGGGGCGGGCTTGATGCAGGAAATCGAAGGCCCGGTCCCCGCGCATTTGCGCGAGTGGTGGGAGCCCGGCATGTTTGCTCTGCATTCGGCAGCGTGGTGGCGGCGGCATTGGGAACGCGCGGGAATACTCGACATCGACGTCGCCGACACGCTCGAGGATGGCTGGCGGTTATGGACGGACTGGCAAACCGTGGTCGCGCCCGATAACACGACGGAGATTCGCGCCGTCGAGGCCGACCGAGGCCGTTATCTCGGCTACCTACGTCTCGTCGGGGGGCGTCGCGCCGCAGCGCGCCTCAGCGAGCCGATCGTGTCCGTCCCGAGCGAGTATGTGCAGAAACCGTTACTCCGGAGGTCCGACCCATGACACGCTGGCGCTTCCCGATCCTCTTGCCGTGTGCGCTCGCAGCGACGGCATGCGCGCCCCCGCGCCTCGACAACGCCGAGCTCGAGCGCCAAGTGCGCGAGACGGAGGGCGCGTTCGCGCGCACGATGGCCGACCGCGATTATTCAGAGTTCACGACGTTCCTCGCGGACGAGGCGATCTTCTTCTCGGGCGACGAGCCGATACGCGGCAAGGAAGCGATCGCCGCGGATTGGAAACCGTTCTTCGATTCACCCGCAGCGCCATTCTCATGGACGCCGGAGCGCGTCCAGGTGCTCGATTCGGGCACGCTCGCGCTGAGCTCGGGACCGGTTTTCAATCCGCAAGGTGACTGCGTCGCGACGTTCACATCGATTTGGCGCCTCGAGGCTGCGGGACAGTGGCGCATCATCTTCGACAAAGGCGCGCCCGTGTGCGCGCGCCCCTGAGTCGTATATCTTCGCCGCGTATATTTGATGTCTATTTACACCGGTGCTGTAGTTATGCGTCGCCGACGGGTTGACTCTTGTCACGCGACGTTTGCTGATCGTCGAACTGAGGAACTCTACGTCACTGGCAAAGCGAGGCGATTCCCAGCCGATGTCGCGAAGCGCGCGGCGCGAAAGCTCGAATACTTAGATCTGGCTGTACGGTTAGACGACGGGTGAGATGCTGCGTGAGGATTTTCTCCCGGACTATGGGCTTAGTGTCGCGGGTCTGGCCGAAGCAGCCGGTGTATCGCGCCAGTCCATCAACGAGCTTCTTCGCGAGCGTCGTGCTGTCAGCCCAGACATGGCGCTCAGGCTCGCACGGCTCTTCGGTAACTCGGCGGAGTTTTGGTTGAATGCGCAGCGCGCGGTCGACCTTTGGGATGTGGCGCAGGCCATCAAGAAGGACGTAGCCCGAATCAAGCCGCTGAGCGCCGCATAACAACCAATTGCAGCGGACGCGGGAGGGATGAAGTGCCTGAAGCGAGACGTCAGCAGCGCGCCGCTGATGCGGGACGCTATGTGGCACTGTGGGACAGCGCAATGTCGAATCTACGCGTGTGGCATCCAATGTCGAGCGTTTCGATGTTCTTTCTGATCGGCGTAATCTTTGTTCCGCGCTATGTCATCGGCCAAGAAATCAACGCGGCGGCTATCGTTGCGGAGGAAGTCGCGTTTCGAAGCGCTGGCGTCTCGCTTTCGGG
>DATBLZ010000067.1:0-46782 GCA_036555065.1 Gammaproteobacteria bacterium | reverse complement strand
GCGCTGCACATGCCCTCGCACATCTTTGTCCAGCTTGGCCTATGGGCCGACGTCGTAGCCTCGAACATCGACGCCTATGCTGCGGCGGTTGAAGTCAACAAGCGGCTGAACTTACCGGAAGGCCGTGAGGACTTTCACACGCTCTCCTGGCTCAGCTACGGCAACCTCATGCTCGGCAACTTCGACGATGCCCTCGCGAACGTCGAGCTCGCGCGTGCCGCGATGGAGCGCAACCCCGGCAATGCGGGCATTCGCGAAGGCTTCCTCGGCATGCGTGCGCGTTACATCTTAGAGACCGAGCAGTGGGAGCGCATCCCGCTCGAGGCCGGCGGCGAGCATGCCGCACACGCCGCGATGCCCGGCATGGCCATGGCGCAATCGGGCGGCGGGCCGTGGCTCTTCATTGCAGGCGCGAGCGCTGCGAAGCTCGGCGACGCCGCCGCGGCCGACGCCGTCGCGGCCGAGCTCAAGCGCCTGCGCGAGCGACTTGCGGCCGAAGGCAACGCGTACCGCGCCCAGTCCGTCGCCATCCTCGAGAACGAAGTCGCCGCGCTCGCAAGCCTCGCGCGTGGCGCACCTGAGGCCGCGATTCGCCTCGCGCGCGACGCCGCCGAGATCGAGCGCACGATGTCGCCGCCCTCGGGGCCGCCCGACCCGATCAAGCCCGCGCACGAGCTCTACGGCGAGGTGCTGCTCGCCGCGCACCGCCCGACCGAAGCGGTCGCGGCATTCGAGCAAGCGTTGCTGAGAACGCCGAAGCGCACGCCGTCGCTGCTCGGCCTCGCGCGGGCCGCCGCCGCAGCCGGCGACGCCGCGGCGGCGCGGCGCGCCTACACCGAGTTGGTCGAGATGCGGGGGGCAGCGGCAACGTCGCCGGCCGTGCGTGAAGCGCAAGCCTGGTTGGCCACGAATCGATAGGCGCGGCGATCGCGAGTCACCCATGCTGCCCTCACCCCTCGTCAGCACCGATTGGCTCGCGGCCCATCTCGGCGAGCCGCAGCTACGGATCCTCGACTGCTCGGTCGTGATGCGGACGCTGGCCGACGGCAGCTACAGCTTCGTCGGCGGCCGCGACGAGTGGCAGGAGGCGCACATTCCGGGCAGCGTGTTCGTCGACGTGCTCGAGGAGCTCGCCGCCAAAGACACGCCATTGCCGATGATGATGCCCTCGGCCGAGGAGTTCGCAGCGACGATGGCGGGCTACGGCGTCGGCGCCGGCACCGCGGTCGTGCTCTACGACCGCTCGAACCATGCGTGGGCGGCGCGAGTGTGGTGGATGCTGCGCGCCTGCGGCTTCGATGCGGCCGCAGTGCTCGATGGGGGGTGGCAGAAGTGGGCGGCCGAGACTCGCCCGATGTCGGAGGTCGCGACGACGTATCCGCGCGGAAACTTCAGGCCTCGCGTGCGGCCGGAGCTCCTCGCAACGAAGCAAGAGGTCCGCGAATCCCTCGACAAACCTGGCGTCGCGATCGTGAACTCGCTGTCGCCCGACGAGCATCGCGGCACTGCGCCAACGCGGTTCCCGCGCGCCGGCCGCATCGCGGGCAGCTGCAACGTCTACTGCCAAGCGCTGATCGATCCGATCACCAAAACCTATTGGCCGGCGCCGAAGCTGCGCGAGCTGTTTGCGCAAACCGGCGCGCTCGAAGCCGACCGCGTTATCACATATTGCGGCGCCGGAATTGCGGCAAGCAGCGACGCGTTCGCGCTGATGGTCCTCGGCGTCGGAAACGTCGCCGTCTATGACGGCTCGCTCGCGGAGTGGACGGCAGATCCAACACTGCCGATGGAGACGGGCTAGCCATAACGCCGCCGCACGCTCATCCTAGGCCCAATGACGCGGCCGCGTACATGAGCCCTGCGCCGATCAAGAAACTGGCCATGTGGAGGACGTTCGCCGCGGGGCTTGGATGGCGATTCACCTCCGGGACGAGATCAGCCGCAGCGATGTAGAGAAAATTCCCCGCGGCAAAGGGGATCAAGTAGGAGACGTCGACTGCGAAGCTCAGCGCGTAAGTCACGAGGCCACCCACGAGAAAAGTCAGGGCCGAAAGAAGGTTAAACGCGAGGGCGCGCCCTTTGCTCCAGCCGCCGTGCACGAGCACGCCGAAGTCGCCGAGCTCTTGCGGCACTTCATGGGCGGCCGCGGCCAACCATGCCGTGATACCGAGCCGGACATCGATCAGGAACGTGCTCGCAATCGCCAACCCGCCGATGAAGTTGTGCAGCCCGTCGCCGAGAAGGATCAAGTAGGTCAATGGCTTGCGGCAGTCGGCCTCCGCCCGGTGGCAGTGGTGCCAGTGCAGGAATTGCTCGAGGCCCATGAACAACACAAAACCGAGAACCAACAGCAACCAGGCCCGGGCATCGGGCTCGATGGCCGCAAGCGCAGCCGGGATCATGTGAAAGACGGCGCCACCGATCAGCGACCCCGCAGCAAGCGCGACGAGCGGCAGCAACAGCCTCTGGAGCGTGCGTTCCCGCAGCAACAGCGTAACGCTGCCGACCAAGGCGATGAGGCTCATCACAATCCCGCTGCCGAGGATCCACAAGAAGGTCGTCATCGCTTTCGTGAAACCGGCAGCCCGTGCTGCTTCGTCGGGCCCGTGCGCTCGAAGTCGCGATCGACGTCGTCGGCGAGAGCGGCGAGCGCAAGCAGAATTCGGCGTTGCAGGTCGTCCGGGCCGCCTTCCGGCATGCCTTCCTCGAGCGCAACGGCGGCTTCCGCGACGTCGTAGGCCCAACGCTTGAGAATCTCGACCCTCTCGCCCGTCGTGAGCTCCGTGCTGTCGCGGACTTGCTCGGGAGTCGCGAAAGCTTCGCTCGGGGCGAGCATTGCAAGCCGCTTGTCCATGGCCTCGCTACAGGTACTTCTTCGCGAACTCGACGCAAAGCTCGCCGACGATGGGCAGATGATCGGAATTTTCTTCGCTCGCGGCCATCAGCGATGCGCGAAAATCGGCGCATGCGGTTCGACGGTTTCGATCTCGACCTCAGCATCGACCATGACGAGCACGTGGCCAGCCTCGATCAAGCCGAACAACAGCGGCACGGTCGCCGAACACCGCGCCGCGACACGCATCGCGATGAGCCCGCCGATAACGCAATGTCTGCGTTGCCGATCCCCCGCGCGCTAAAGCCCGGACCCCACCTGTGATCAAGAGCCCTTGGAGATCTCGATCTGCTTAGGCGATTCCGCGGCGGGCTGCGCCTTCGGTGCGACGATCTCCAATAGGCCATTTCGGAAATCTGCCGAAATCTTATCCACGTCCACTGCCGCCGGCACCTCGACTCGCCGCAGAATGTCGTTGCTCCGGAATTCCGTCCAGCGCAGCTTCGGCTCCCCCTTACCGGGCGATTTTCGCTCATGTTTGTGCGCGGCCTTGACCATGATCTCGCGCGGCGTGGCCGTAACCGTGATCTCGCCCGGCTCGAAACCTGCGAGCGCCACGGTGAGCACAAACTCGCCGTTTCGCTCGCTGAGCTCTGCAGCGGGCCAGCAAACCTCGCGCTCGGCCGTCAGCCAGTCGTCTAAAGCATGCCCTTCGCCGGCACCACGGCGCGAAAACAGGTTGTACGCCTGCAGCCGGATCCGGTCCGCGAGCTGGTCGAATTCCGCGAAGATCGGCAGGCTCCGGACATCGGCTGTTGGGACCTTCTGGATGTTGAGTCGGGCCATTTGTTTCTCCTAAGCGAGCGAGGAGACGTAGCTCCTTGGTTAGGTTGAGGGACTGGAAACGTCGATGATTGTCGTTAGCGAGCGCAAGGCGAGCTATACGTACTTCACGAATGCCCGGCCCGGAGTCAGACGAGCCACTGCGGCGCGAATAAGAGAATGGCGCCCAGACTGCCGATAGCGGCGCCGCTTACGAGCTTTAGCCACCGTCCGTGACGCTCGTGCATTCTCCAACGCACGAGCGTGAACACGGCGATCGCAACCATGAGCGCGTCATCGAAGACGTAAGCGACGTTATAGAGCGCGAGATAGCCGTAGTGCTCGAGCGCACTAAGATCGCGTAACGCAAGAATCTGAGCGAACACGGCTGGCAAGCCGGCCGTGCAGAGCAATTCGACGACATTCACGAGTATCGCGAGCAGCGCAACGCCGAAGAGACTCGCGAGCAAGCTCTCCGCCGTGACAACGCGATGCATCCGGAGGAACAGCGTCGGCTTCGCGCTCTCTGGAATGCTCAGACTGACGCCCCGCCTGAACGCAACGAAATCCTTGATGTGAATGGCGCCGATCAGCGTAGCCAGAGCACCGAGCGCCAATTGGAGCGGCCTCGAGTAGCCTACCAGCAGGAACGCATTGAGCCACGCCGCCATGAACGCGAAGTACATGACGCCGCTCACGAGCACGAATGTCCCTGCGATCAAAACGATTTTCGACCGGCTGCCGATCCCAACGAGCAGCGACAACAGAAACGTGAGTACCCACATCGCGCACGGATTGAATCCGTCGACCAAGCCGATAACGATCGTGAACAACGGTAATCCCAATCTTTCGACGCTGAGATTCGAGAAGCGCCCGCCCGTGAGCCCCGTGAATTGCTGCTCGATCGACACGGTTCCGCCGCCAAGCTGCGTCCTGATGATCTCGCCCGTCGTTTCTGACCGATCGAACCCCACGGTGAACTGGCCACAAACGAGGAACGCGGGCACGCCCGGGCGCGTGATGCCGTTCTGCTCGCTGAGCTCGAAGAACCGGTTGCGCGCCTGCGCGTCGCGCTCGACATCGAAGCGCATGACCACGATTTGCGGGTTCTCGCGCTCGAGCTCGTCTAGAAACGCATGCGCACGTTCACAATGCGGACAGCCTTCGCGATGAAAGAGGACGACCTCCTCACACGAGCCGGCGGCACGAACCGAGTCCGGGCGCTCCGGAGCTTGTGCGACGGAGTGGTTGGCGAAAAGGAGCGTCGCCATGATTGCGACGACCGATAGACCGTTGCGTGCTCGAATCCACACAGTCACGTCCTTTGCCAGAAGTCTCGCTTGGACCGTAAAGTGGGGAAATACGTAGATCCCCAGCTGCTGCGATGCCTAATCCAAATTGTGACGAAAGAGTGATTCACCCGTGACGGCTCGCGCGCGCACCGCCCTCCTCGTCGTCGATATCCAGCACGATTTCCTGCCGGGCGGCGCGCTCGCCGTCGCCGGCGGCGACGCAATTCTCGTGCCCATACGCCGGCTCCTCGAAACGGAATCCTTCGGCTGCGTCATCGCGACCCAGGACTGGCACGCCAAGGGACACATCTCGTTCGCGAGCTCCCATGCCGGCCGCAAGCCGTTCGAGACGATCACGCTCTACGGCCGCGAGCAGGTGCTCTGGCCCGATCATTGCGTGGCCGGCTCCGCGGGCGCGGCGCTTCACCCGTCGCTACCGCTCGACCAGGTCGACGCGATCATCCGCAAAGGCACGGACCCAAAGGTCGACTCGTACAGCGCTTTCCGCAACAACTGGGACGAGCGCGGCAATCGGCCGCCGACGGGCCTCGCGGGGTATCTGCGCGAGCGCGGCATTACGGACGTGCAGATTTGTGGGCTCGCGCGCGATTTTTGCGTCCTCTGGAGCTCTGAGGACGCTGCGGAAGCCGGGTTTGCAACCACCGTGCTCTGGGATCTCACGCGGCCCGTGGACCCGGCGAGCGACGCGGCCGTGCGTGCGGCCCTCGAGAAAAAGGGCGTCCGCATCTCGATGGCGCTCCCACGATCCTAGTCGCCGAGCAGCCAGAGGGTCAGGCCGGGCACGTAGGTGATCAGCAATACGACGATCGTGATGATGCCGACGAACGGCAAAACGTAACGGTAAAGCTCCGCGAGCGGTTTATTGAATCGGTACGCCGATAGAAACAGGTTCTCCCCCATCGGCGGCATCAAATAGCCGAGCTGCATGTTGGCGAGAAAGATGATGCCGAGATGCGCAGGATGAATGCCGTAGGCGCTTGCCATCGGGACGATCAACGGCACGATCACGATGATCGCCGAGTAGATGTCCATGGCGGCCCCGACCACGACGAGAAACAGATTCAAGAGCAGCAGAAACACGAGCGGCGACTCGATCGCGTCGCGCACCCAATCGAGAATGTGCATCGGCACCTGAGCGATGATCAAATAGTTCGTAAAGCCGAGCGCGACGCCGAGGATGATCATGAACCCGCCGATCATCGCGGCACTGTCGACGCTTACGCGGAAGACGTCGCGCCACGGCAGTTCCTTGAAGACGACGCACTCGAGCACGAGCGCATAGAGAACGGTCAACGCGGCCGTCTCGACGAGCGTGGCATAGCCGCCGAAAATGCCGAACATGACAACGAACGGAAGCAAAACTTCCCATTTAGCGGCCCACAAGGCCGCGAGATACTCGCGACCATTGAACGGCGTGCGCGCCGCGCCGCTCGCGACGCCGCGCCAGGCGGCCCAGGCGGCGACGGCGACGATGAGCACGATTCCCGGAACGATGCCCGCGACGAACAGATCCTCGAGGTCGATCTCGGCGTAGTACGCATAGAGAATGACGGGCAAGCTCGGCGGCAGCATGACGCCGATCGAGCCGGAAACGGTCACTAGGCCGATCGCATTCGCCTCCGTGTAGCGGCTCTTGAGCAGCATCGGCAGCAACACGCCGCCCATCGCGAGGATCGTGACGCCCGATGCGCCCGTGAGCGGCGTAAAGAACGCGAGCACGAGCGTCACGACGATCGCGAGGCCCCCAGGCATCCACCCGACCGCGGCCGAGCACAGGTGCAGCAGGCGCTGGCTCGAGCCGCCTGCCGCGAGGATGTATCCGGCGAGCGTGAAAAGCGGAATCGCCGGCAGCATCGGCGAGGTGCTCATGCGGTACGCTTCACCGGGCACCGCGGAGATCGGCGTGCCTTCTTCCCAGAAGAGCAGTAATGCCGCGCCGCCGAGGACTGCGTAGATCGGCATGCCGAACAGCATGCAGACGACGATGAGCGCAATGATCGGCCAGAGCACAACGCCGCTCGCCGAATAAGGAAGCCACAGGAACACGAGCGGGACGATGCACCCGAGCGCCGCAATCACTCGCCCCCGCGCCGACGCCGCAGCAAACCACACGAGTCGCACTGTGATGAGCGCGAAGCCGAGCGGCATGATCGCCGAGAAGATCCAAATCGGCACACCCCAAGCTGCGACGTCGCCGAATTCGCGGTCGATACCGACGAGCTCGATGCTGGCTGCGCCGAGCAGCGTCGTCACGGCCACCGCAACGAACGTTTGCACGCTGGTTGCCGCACCGCGCATCTCTTCGGGGAGGAACGCGCCCGTCGCGAGCGCGAGCAGCTTGTTGGACCGAGCCGCGAGCGCCGCGCCGAGGAATGAGCTCCAGAGTGTGAGATGTTGAACGATCGGGATCGAGCCTACGAGCCCCGTGCCGAGCCCCTCGCGCATGATCACTTCGGCGAGCGGCAGCGCGGTCATGAGACCGAGCACTATGATCGACAGTGCGTCCTCGGCGCGGAGCCAGTAACTGGCCGGCGCAGGACGCGTCATGGGTACCGCAACCGCATGACCTCCGCGAACAGCTCGGCATGCTGACGCGCGCAGGCGAGCCGCGGATAAACCGCCTCGGCCTCCTTGCGCCATGACTCGAGCTCGCCGGGCTCGAGCCGCACGACGGTCAGGCCGCGTGCGACCATCTCATCGATGGCTTCGACCTCGGCCGTGTGAATTTCCGCGCGCATTCTCTCGACCACGGCGCGTGCAGCCTCGAGGAATCGCGCCCTATGGCTCTGCGAAATCCGCTCCCACGCCGACAGCGTTATCAGCGTCGCGGCGTTCAGGGGCGCGAAGCGAAGCTCGGTCATGAACGGCGCGGCCTGGTAGCTGCGGTCGAGCAAAGCGAACAGCGGCGGCACATCGATCGCCTCGATGAGCCCCGTCTGCAAGCCCGTCAGCATGTCGGTGACGGCCAACGGCACGGTTCGAAACCCGAGCTCGTTCGCGAGCCGCTCCGTCTCGAGCGAGCCCGTGGAGACCCAAAGCCGCAACGGTCGAAGCTCATCGGGCGTGCGCACCGGCGATTTCGCGAAGAAATGCACCCAGCCCGCCTCCGCCCAGCTCAAAACCTTGTACCCATTCTCCTCGATGCTCGCCTCGAGCGCGGGCGCGATCGCCCCGCGGACTCTTTCGAGATCCGCATACGTCTCGAAGAACAGCGGCAGTTGCAGACACTCGACGCTGTCATCGATGAGCGGCAGGCTCGCACCCGAGATCGCCAGCGCGTCCAGCGCGCGTCGCTGCATTTTCCGGATCATCTCGTCTTCGCCGCCGAGCACGCCTCCGGCGTAGATGCGCAGCTCCACCTCGCCGCCGGAAATCTCCCGCCATTGCTCGCGCAGCTCGAGCAGGGAGTCGTGCCAGAGCGAGCCCTCGGGCGCGACCGTGCCGAGCTTTATGACGGTTTGCGCCGGCGTGTGCGGAGCCACGAGCGCGAGGGCCGCGCAGAGCCAGGCAGCGCGGCCGCGATTGCGCGCGTTAGAGGAAGAACTCATCGATATTCTCCAAGTACCATCGAGCATGCTGCTGCCCGATCACGTTGAGCAGCCGTTGGTCGGGTTCGCGGTTCACGTCCACGGCGAGCGCCTGCTCCATGAGCCCCGTGAAACGCTCACGATCCTGCCGCGGAATGGCGACGACTTCGGCGTAGGCCAAGTACGGCCCCGCCCGCGTGCCCGCCGCCAGCTCCAAAGCGCGGCGGTAGTGCGTTTCGGCGGCCTGCTCGTCGACCGGGCCCGTGCCGGCTCCGGCGAGGCTTATCGCGAATTCGTGCAGCGCGCCCTGCTCCCACGATTCATCGAGCGCGAGCGCGCGGTCGAGCAATGCCTCGACCTCGGGCAGACGCGCGAGCAGTGCCGGCTCGTTGCGCGACGCGGAGATCGCAAGTCCGAGCGTCGCGGCCGTCCAGTAGAGCGTCGCCACGTCGTGTGGCCGTCCGTCCTCGATGGTTGCCACGGCCGCCGCCGGGTCGGCCGCGAGCTCCGCCGCAAGTGCGGGATAGTCGAGCGCGAGCGCTCGGCGCGCATACTCGTGCGCACGCAGGCACAGGTTGCGCGCACGCGCGCGCAATGCGCGTGTACGCTCGATGTCCGTGAAGCGCGACTCCTCGGCGGGGATGCTCACGAAGGCGTAGCTATAGAGCAGATAACCGCGTGCAGCCGCGAGCAACATGCCACGGTGGTCCGGTTGCGCGGCGAGCAAGCTGTCGAGGAGCTTGAGGCTGAACGGCAATGCCTCGCTGATGAGAACCGGGTCGTCGTCGCTTTGGAATACCGAGCCGCTCTCCGCGAGCGCGTCGCCAACGGAGTTGATGGCCATATGCTGTATCGAGCAGGCGCCGAGTGCGAGCGATGCAGACAAGACAAACCCTACGTTACGCATGTTCTCGCCGCGAGAGTCTCCTGCCGCGGCCATTATAAGGATCGCCGCGCACTGCCGCTCGCATCTCGGATCGTGCCGGCGCTAGGTAGATTCCGTATCGCTGCTGGCTCGGCGCCGCGCTAATTTAGCCCAGGAGTGCCAACGATACGCATGTACCGGCGCAGTGAACGCCACGTGGATTGATCGGCTTGTCCGGCGCACGGCGCCCCTGTGCTGGGGTGCGCTGCTCGCCGGGTTGCCGCTCGCGGCCGCCCAAAGTCAGTACTTCGGCCGCAACAAGGTGATCTGGGAGCATTTCGAGTTCGAGGTCATCGATACCGAGCACCTCGCCATCCATTCGTACCCGCCCGGGGCACCGGCCGCAGCAACCGTGGCGCGCCTCGCGGAGCGCTGGTATGGCCGCTACGCGTCGATCTTCGACTACGAGCTCAAGAAACGGACCGCGCTGATCGTCTATCAAGACCATGCCGACTTTCAGCAAACGTTGACGACCTCCGGTCTGCTCGGTGAAGGCATCGGCGGGTTCACCGAGTCCCTCCAAGACCGCGTCGTGTTGCCGCTCACGGGCATCAATGCGGACAACGATCACGTCATCGGCCATGAGCTCGTTCACGCGTTTCAATTCGCGATGTTGCAAGACACGCCGGCGTCGACGAACACGGCGGAACAGCCGCAGCTGCCACAGTGGGCGACGGAAGGACTCGCCGAATATCTATCATTGGGCCGCGAGGACGCGATGACGGCGATGTGGATGCGCGACGCCGTGCTTCACGCAGCGCTGCCCGATCCGGAAAAAATGAATCGCGTCGAGATCTCCCGCTATCGATACGGGCAAGCGATCTGGGCATACGTCGGCGGCCGCTGGGGCGACCGCACGGCCGTGCGGCTCTACGTCCGCGCCGCGCAGGTCGGCGCCGACGCCGCGATCCGCGATGTCCTCGGGATCGAGCCCGAGGCGCTATTCACGGAGCTGCATTCGAGCCTACGCGCCGCCTACGAGCCCGTCCTCGCGACGCGCTTCGAAGCAGCCAGTTTCGCGAAACCCGTGTCCGTCGCCGAAAAACACGGGGCACGGATCAATATAGCGCCGGCGCTGAGCCCGGATGGAACACGGCTCGCGTTTCTGTCGAGCCGCGAGCTCTTCACGACGGACCTATTCCTCGCGGATACGGCGACGGGCGAAGTCGTCAGTAGACTCGTCTCCGCGGAAGCCGATCCGCATTTCGATTATCTGAGCTACATCGACTCGAGCGTCGCGTGGTCGCCCGACGGGCGCCGCCTCGCGTTCACGGTGTTTGCCAAAGGTGAACGGGAGATCGTGATCTTCGACGTCGAGAATTTACGTATCGAGCGGAGGGTTGCCGTCCCGGCAATCAAAGGGATCAAGAATCCCGCCTGGGCTCCCGATGGCGCATCGATCGCGTTCTCGGCGACCGCCGATGGCGCGAGCGATCTGTACTTGCTCACGCTTGCGGACGGTACGGTCGAAAGGTTGACGGCGGATCCCTACGCGGCGATTCAGCCGGCGTTTTCGCCGGACGGCCGGCGCATGGCCTTCGTAACGGACCGCGGCCCCGACACGAACCTCGAGACGCTGAGTTTCGGGCCTTTGCAGATCGCGTTGCTCGACCTCGCGACAAAGCGCATAGAGCCGCTGTCGATCTTCACGAGCGGCAAACACATCAATCCGCAGTTCTCCCCGGACGGCACGAGCCTCTACTTCATCGGCGCGCCCGACGGGGTCGCCGACGTTTTCCGCTACGGGCTTGGAGAACGACACGCGACGCGCCTCACGGCGGTGAAGACCGGCGTCACAGGCATCACCGCCGTCTCGCCCGCGCTCAGCGTAGCCGCGCGGACGGGACAGATCGCGTTCTCGGTTCTCGAGAATGGCCGTATCAACATCTATGCGATGGACGCGACCGAAGGGCTGCCCGATCCTCCGGCCTTCACGCAGGCTGGGCGCCTGCCTCCCGAGGCACCGGCGGCATTCGATGTCGTCCAAGGTTATCTCGACGACGCGGCTCCACAGGGCGTCCTCGATGCCGCCCGCAGGCCGTACGAGCCGAAGCTCGGTTTGACCTACGTCGGCCCTGCAACCGTCGGCGTCAGCGTCGACACATACGGAACCGGCATCAGCGGCACGCTCAGCGGTTACTTCAGCGACACGCTCAACACGCGGCAGATCGCTTCGACGCTTTACGGCGGGACGTCGGACGGCTACCTCGACTTCGAGGACGCACTCGGCGGCGAAACGGTTTACTTGAACCAAGAAGGACGCTACCAGTGGGGCGTCGTCGGCGCGCGCCTACCCTATTTGAGCGGCTACACGGCCCTCGGGACCGGGTCGATCGACGTCAACGGCACGCCCGTGCCCGCGGATTTCGTTTACACGGTGACCGACGTCGTGACGGCGAACGAGATCTCGGTCTTCAGCCAGTATCCGTTCTCGCTGACGCGGCGCGTCGAGGTTGCCGGCGGCGTCAGTCACATCAGCTACGACCGCACGCTCGTGCAAGAGGTCTATCCGTACTACGCCGTCGCTCCGTATCGCGAGACCTTCGACCTCGAAGGGCCGCCGCCGCTCGATCTGCAGCGCGCATCGCTCGCCTATGTTTCCGACACGTCGTACTACGGCTTCCTGTCGCCGCTGCGTGGCCGCCGCTTTCGCTTCGAGTACGAGTGGACAACGGGCGATCTCGATTTCCAGACGACATTGTTCGATTACAGACGCTATTTCTTCCTCAACCCATTGACGATCGCGTTTCGCGCGCTCCACATCGGCCGGCGCGGCACCGACGCGGAAAGCTTGCAACTGACCCCGCTCGACGTCGGCAGCGATAACATGGTCCGCGGCTACGAGCTCGGCTCGTTCGATGCTTCCGAGTGCACGCAGGTACCGAATTCGACGAGTTGTCCCGAGTTCGACCGCCTCTTCGGCAGCCGCATCGGCGTCTTGAACCTCGAGCTCCGAATCCCATTGCTCGGCACGCGCGACCTCGGGTTCGGATATGCGCCGGCGTTTCCAACCGAGGGCGTGTTTTTCATCGACGTCGGTGCCGCATGGAGCTCGGCAGACCCAGTGACCTGGGAGTTCGCCCGCGATACCACCGAGCGCGTTCCGGTCGTCAGCGCCGGATTTGCCATGCGCATGTTGCTTGGCGGTTTCCTGCCGATTCAATTCTACTATGCAGTCCCTTTTCAGCGTCCGGCCGAGGGCCGCATGTTCGGTTTCGTGATCTCCACGGGCTGGTAACCGCCGCAGAAAATAGTCAACCTGATACCAGGGAGCACCGCAAATGCAAATACCTCTCGAAGTACATTTTCGCAACATGGACAAGTCCGATGCCATCGAAGCCGCAGCTCGCGAACGAGCGACGAAACTCGAGAAGTTCGCGGATCGCATCGTCAGTTGCCGCGTGACGATCGACGCACCGCACAAACATCATCGGCACGGCAAGTTGTTCCGCGTCTCCGTCGACGTGCACATCCCAGGCGGCCATGTCGTCACGAGTCGCAATCCAGGCGAGCATCACTCGCACGAGGACGTGCTCGTCGCGATCCGCGACGCATTCGATGCAACGCGCCGCCAGCTTCAAGACCGACTGCGCGTCGAGCGCGGCCAAGTGAAGCAACACGAGCCGCGACCTACGCGCCGAACCGAATGACAATGCGCGCGATGGTGCTCAGGGCCGTGGCGCCGCTCGGCCAGCGCGACGCGCCGTTGGAGCGCGCCGCTGTGCCGGTGCCCGAGCCCGGCCCGACCGAGGTGCGCCTGCGCCTCGCCGCGTGCGGGGTCTGTCACACGGAGCTCGACGAGATCGAGGGTCGAGTGCCGACGGCGAAGCTCCCGATCATTCTCGGGCACCAGGCCGTCGGGCACGTCGAACGAATCGGCCGCCGGGTGACGCGCCACCGCGAAGGGGATCGCGTCGGCGTTGGCTGGATTCACCACTCCTCGGGCAGCGTTGACGAGAACCTGAGCAGCGGGTTCCGCGCGACAGGCCGCGACGTCGACGGCGGTTATGCCGAATACATGGTCGTTCCCGAAGATTACGCTTACCCGATCCCGCGCGCGTTCAGCGACGTCGAGGCGGCACCGCTGCTTTGTGCCGGGAGTGTCGGCTATCGAGCGTTGCGCCTCGCACGCTTGCGCGACGGCGAGCCGCTCGGGCTCACGGGCTTCGGCGCGTCCGCGCACCTCGTGCTCCAGCTTGCGCGGCACCTCTACCCCCGCAGCTCGGTTTGTGTATTCGCCCGCGACGCGGCGCAACAAGCCTTCGCGCGCGAGCTCGGCGCAAGCTGGGCCGGCGATACCGCAGCGCGCCCGCCCGAGCCATTGGCGGCGATCATCGACACGACGCCGGCGTGGCGCCCCATGCTCGAGGCGTTGCGGAGCCTGCGGCCCGGCGGACGCCTCGTCATAAACGCGATCCGTAAGGAAGACGCCGATCGCGGGACGCTCGCGACCTTGAGCTACCCCGAACACCTGTGGCTCGAGAAGGAGATCAAGACCGTCGCGAACGTCACGCAGCACGACATCAGAGAGTTCTTGCCGCTCGCGGCCGAGGTGCCACTCAAGCCCGAGGTGCAGCTCTGTGCCCTCGAGGATGCGAACGAAGCATTACGCGATCTCAAGTATGGCGCGATCCGCGGTGCGAAAGTGCTCGTCATGGACGCCGCCGCGGCAACGTTCGGGCGACTCGCGTGAGCGAAGCGGCGGCACAAGGTTTACATCGACTCCTCGTCGAGCAAGAGCCGCTCGATGAGGCGCACCGTGCACTCGGGGCGCTCATGCGTCGCGGATCGGCAGCCGCAGGCGCCGCGCGTTGCATCGAAGTGGCTCCAGAGAGCCTTCACGAGCCCCGGCCGATGCTCGCGCAGAAAAGCCTTCTGGTCCGCGTCGAGATTCTTTGCGAGCATGATGACGTCTTCCCACTCCGCGTTCTGGGCGCGCTCGCAAAGCTCCGCCCGGCGCCGGATCTCCTTTTCCATGTATCGGCCCCCGCATATCGGCTCAACCGCATCGTAGGCGACGGCGGCGGCCGCCGCGACTGCGGTTTTCACCTATGAGGAGCGCGGCCCGAGCAGAGTTCGATCTATCGTTCAACGTTGCGGCCGCACGGATTCTGCGCGACTGCGGCGAGCTCTTGCGCCAGCAAAACGCGAATCCGTTTCGCGTCAACGCCTTCATGCGTGCAGCGCAGACGCTCGAGTCGCTCGAAGTCGATGCGCGCGAGATCCTGAAGAAACGCGGCTTGGAAGGGCTCGTCGAGCTCCCCGCGATCGGCACGGGCCTCGCCGCTGCCATCGACGAGATCGCGCGCACGGGCCGGCTTTCGCGGCTCGACCGATTGCGTGGGTCCGTCGATCCCGAAGCGCTGTTTCAGACCGTTCCGGGCCTAGGTCCAGAGCTCGCGCGGCGTATCCACGCGGACCTTCACATCGACACGCTCGAGGCGCTCGAGGTCGCCGCCCACGACGGTATGCTTGCGACGGTGCCGGGAATCGGCGCGCGACGCATCGCCGTCATTCAGGCGGGTCTTGCGAGCAAGCTCGGCCGCGCCCCGATCGTCGTGCGCAACCAAAAACGAGTCCGCGAGCCCGACGTCGATGTGCTGCTCGACGTCGACCGTGAATATCGCGCGGGCGCGGCTCAAGGCCGGCTGCCCGTCGTCGCGCCACGCCGCTTCAATCCCGAGGGGAAGCCGTGGCTGCCGATCCTCCACACGAGCCGCGACGGCTGGCATTTCACGGTGCTCTACTCGAATACGGCGCGCGCGCACGAGCTCAAGCGCACGCGTGATTGGGTCGTCGTGTACTTCCATGACGACGAGCACCGCGAGGGACAGCGAACGGTCGTCACGGAAACCCACGGCCCGTTGCAAGGCAAGCGCATCGTGCGTGGGCGCGAGGCGCTGTGCGCGCGGCACTACGAGCATCGTGGCGAAAGCGCAACTACGTAAATGTTCGTATCGCAGCGCAGCCCCCGACCGCGTAGCGTCCGTACGGGGTCGGTGCGGGGGGAGGACATCGATATGGCCACGGGCGTGCCCGTTTTCGAGAAGACGATTGAGAAAACCAACGCCTGGCTGGCCGAAGTCGAGACGCTCATGAACTGGCACGACCGGCATCGAGCCTACGTGGCGCTGCGTGCGGTGCTGCACGCCCTCCGCGACCGCATTCCGCCCGACGAGGTCGCGCAATTTGCGGCACAGTTGCCGATGCTGATCCGCGGCTTCTTCTACGAAGGCTGGCACCCCGCCCACAAACCCCAGAAATATCGACACAAGCAAGAGTTTCTCGACCAAGTCATTGTCGAGGCGCCGGCACTCGAGGCCGATGAGCTCGAGCGCGTCGTCACGGCGGTGTTCGCCATTCTCGGGAGCGAGCTCGGCAGCGGTGAGACCGATCAAGTCCGCGCCCACTTGCCCGCCGAGATTCGCGAGCTCTGGCCGCGGCCGGGACTCTAGGCAATCCGCCGTGCCCTTCGTGGCCGCGGAGGCTCGCATCCTGCATAAGACGCCGGCGCGATCGGGCGTCCAACCGAATCTTCGCGATTACGCGAGCGACGTCGGCGCGTTCTCATGGGAGGCCGCGCGCGCGGAGCTCGACGGCTTGCCGGGCAGCCGCGGGCTCAATATCGCGCACGAAGCCGTCGACCGGCACGCGGCCGGACCGGGCGGTCGCAAGGTCGCGCTGCGCTGCCTCGCAAGACGCGACGCCGCGGGCCGAAGCGCGGTCCGGGAGCTCTCATTCGCCGATTTGCGCGCGGCCACGAACCGCTTCGCGAACGTGCTCTGCGACCTCGGCGTCGCCAAGGGCGACCGCGTGTTCGCGATGGCGCCGCGCGTGCCGGGGCTCTATATCGCCGCCCTCGGCACACTCAAGAATGGGTCGGTGTTCAGCCCGCTCTTCCCGGCGTTCGGCCCCGAGCCCATACGCGTGCGCATGGAAATCGGCGCCGCGCGCGTGCTCGTGACGACGGCGTCGCTCTATGCGCGCAAGATCGCGCCGCTCCGCGCCGCGCTCCCGCGACTCGAGCACGTGCTGCTCGTCGACGAAGGCAACGAGAGCGGCGAGCAGCAGTCTTCGGCGCCTTTCGCGGACTCGAGCGTGCATGTGCTCGCGCCGCTTCTTGTCGCCGCAAGCGCCGATTTCGAGATTCCGCCGACGGACCCCGAGGACCCGGCGCTGCTGCATTTCACGAGCGGGACGACGGGCAAGCCCAAAGGCGCGCTCCACGTGCACGCAGCCGTCATCGCCCATCACATCACCGGCAAGTACGCGCTCGATCTGCATCGCGAGGATATCTATTGGTGCACGTCCGATCCCGGCTGGGTCACGGGGACGTCCTACGGCATCATCGCGCCGTTGACGAACGGCGTGACGATGATCGTCGACGAAGAGGATTTCGACGCCGCGCGTTGGTATGCGCTGCTTCAGGATCATGACGTCTCGGTCTGGTACACGGCGCCGACGGCGATCCGGATGCTCATGAAAGCCGGCACGGAATTGGCGCGCCAGTTTCGCTTCCCGAAGCTTCGCTTCGCCGCGAGCGTCGGCGAGCCGTTGAATCCCGAGGCCGTCGTTTGGGGCGAGGACGCCATCGGCATGCCGTTCCACGACAATTGGTGGCAGACGGAAACGGGCGGCATCATGATCGCGAACTTCGCGAGCATGGACATCAAGCCCGGCTCGATGGGCAAGCCCGTGCCCGGAGTCGAGGCCGCGATCGTGCGCGCAGGCGCCGGCGAAAACATCGAGGTCGTCGACGCGGCCAACGTCGTCGGCGAGCTCGCGCTCAAGCCCGGCTGGCCGTCGATGTTTCGCGCCTACGTCGGCGAAGAGGAGCGCTACCGCAAGTGCTTCCGCGCCGGCTGGTATTTGACGGGCGACCTCGCGCAACGCGATGCCGACGGCTACTACACGTTCGTCGGGCGCGCCGATGACGTCATCAAATCGGCCGGTCACTTGATCGGTCCATTCGAGGTCGAAAGCGCTCTGCTCGAGCATCCCGCCGTTGCCGAGGCCGGCGTCATCGGCAAACCCGACCCCGTCGTCAAGGAAATCGTCAAGGCGTTCGTTGCGCTGCGCGCAGGTTTTGCGCCGAGCGAGACGCTGCGCCGCGAGCTCGTGGCCCATGCGCGGCGGCGGCTCGGGCCCGCGGTCGCGCCGCGCGAGATCGAGATCTGCGCGTCGCTGCCGAAAACGCGCTCCGGCAAAATCATGCGGCGCCTGCTCAAAGCGCGCGAGCTCGGTCTGCCCGAAGGCGACACGTCGACACTCGAGCGCGAATAACCGGTTACCATCGACGCATGCAGAGGCCAGGATGGAACGACGCACAAGCGTGAAGCGCACGATCGTGTCAGTCGTCGCAATCGTGGCCGTCGTGTATGCGGCTGTGTGCGGGGGCCTCTACGTCGGGCAACGCTCGCTGCTCTACTTTCCGACGCCGGAATCGCACGCGACGGGCGCGAATGCGCTCCGCGTCGAAACCGCGGACGCGACGCTCAAGGTGTGGCATATAGCGCATGGATCCGATCACGCGATTCTCTACTTCGGCGGTAACGCCGAGGACGTCGCGTGGAACATCGAGCCTTTCACAGCGCTCTTCCCCGAGAGCGATGTGTACCTCGTCAACTATCGCGGCTACGGCGGCAGCAGCGGCTCACCCTCCGAGGCGGCTCTGCTCCAGGATGCCGAGGCCGTGTACGACGCGATTCGCACGAATCATTCCGCGGTTTCCGTCATCGGGCGCAGTCTCGGCAGCGGTGTCGCCGTGCACGTTGCGAGCGTCCGCGATATTCGTCGAATCGTGTTGGTCACGCCCTACGACAGCGTCATGAACGTCGCCAAGGAGCAGTACGCGATTTTCCCGGTGGCGCTCATGCTCAAGGACACGTTCGATTCGTACAGCAAGGCTGACGCTATCGACGTGCCGACGTTGGTGCTGCTCGCCGAGCGCGATCGCGTAATCCCGCATCGGCATTCCGCGCGCCTCGTGACGGCCTTGTCGGCCGAGCGTGTGCGGGTGCAAACGATTCAGGGCACGAACCACGACTCTATTGCCGATTCCGGAGCTTACCGCCAGGCGTTGCGCGATTTCCTGCGCATCTGAGACCATTACGGGCTTTGGTCTACGCGCAGCACGCCGCCGAGCACTATCTTGACCGCCGGAAAACCCCCTCGACACCCAAAGCCGGTCGTGAAATGCACGGCGCGCGGCGCAGACCTCCTACGCAATCCGCGGCTCAACAAAGGCACCGCCTTCTCCGGACCCGAACGCGAGCGACTGGGCCTCGAGGGGCTGTTGCCGATCCAGATCAAGAGCCAGGCGCAGCAGGCCGAGCGCATCTACGAGCAACTCCACGCCCAGAACGACGATTTGCAGAAGTACGTTCTTTTGAGCGCGCTGCTCAACAGGAACCAGCACCTCTTTTACAGGGTGCTCGCCGATCACCTCGAGGAATTGATGCCGATCGTGTACACGCCGACCGTCGGCATCGCCGTGCAGCGCTTCAGCCGCGTGTTCCAGGGCGGCGGCGGCGTGTGGATTACGCCCGATATGCAGGGCCGCATGGCCGATGTGCTCGGCCAAATCGTCGCCGGCAAGGACATTCGCTTGCTCGTCGTCACCGACAACGAGTCGATCCTCGGGATCGGCGACCAGGGCGCGGGCGGCATGGCGATCTCGGTCGGGAAGCTCGCGCTCTATACGGCGGCCGCAGGAATAGATCCGGCGCGAGCGCTTCCCGTGAGCCTCGACTTCGGAACCGACAACGAGGAGCTACTCGCAGACGAACAGTACCTCGGTTGGCCGGCGCGCAGATTGCGGGGTAGTGCCTATCACGAGCTCGTCGAGGAGTTCGTCGGGGCCGTACAAACGACGATGCCGAATGCGTTGGTCCAATGGGAGGATTTCCGCAAAGACAACGCATTGACGATCCTCGACCGATACGTCGACCGTGTCCCTTCGTTCAACGACGACATTCAGGGCACGGGCGCGGTCGTCCTCGCGGGTCTGACGAGCGCGCTCAGACTAAAGAAGGAGCGTATCGCGGACCAGCGCATCGTCATATTTGGAGCCGGCGCCGCCGGGCTCGGCGTGGCGCGACAGATCAGGGCTCACCTCAAAGATCGCGGCGTCACCGGAGAGCAGCAGGCCGAGGCGATCGCCGTCCTCGATCGCACGGGGCTACTCGTCGACGACGGCCGGATCGCCGAGCCTTACAAACGCGAGCTCGCGTGGCCGGTTGCTCTCGCCGCGGCGCACGGGCTCAGCGAGTCCAACGCGCGGACGCTCTACGACGTCGTACGGCGCTATCGGCCGTCGGTCCTCGTCGGCCTATCGGGCGTCGGCGGCGCGTTCGACGAGCGGACCGTTCGCGAAATGGCTGCGAACGTGGATCGACCCATCATCTTTCCGTCGTCGAATCCGAGCGCGAACTCGGAGGCGAAGCCCACTGATCTTTATTCCTGGACCGATTGCCGCTGTCTCGTCGCCGCCGGCAGTCCCTTCCGCGACGTCGAATGCGGCGGCCGGCGATATCGCGTCGGGCAAGGCAACAACGCATTCATATTTCCCGGGTTGGGCCTCGGCGCATTGGCCGTACGCGCGCGCAAGGTCACGAACGGAATGACGAGCACGGCGTCGAGAACGCTGGCCGCCGAGGTGACGGATCAGGAGCTCGAAGCAGGTCTCCTGTTTCCTTCGGTAGCGCGGCTGCGCTCGGTGTCGTTCAACGTCGCAGTCGCCGTAGCACGCCAGGCCGTTCGCGACGGCGTCGCCGATGTTGCCGAGGACGCCGTCGAGCACCATGTCGGCGACGCGATCTGGGAGCCGGACTACCCTGAGTACGAGTCGCGCTGAGCGCCGGTCGCCCACCCGCCCGCGGAGTTGTCTTGTCCGTGGAAATGATATATATAGACCCTCTCTCGAAAACAGGGGCAGTAAATGCGTGCAGTGCTGGTCATCGCGGCAATCGGTTTTTGGGGAACGAGCCTGGCACAGGAGATCATGCCGTCCGGATACGTGGGCTTCGGCGTAGGAACCTTCGAGTACGAGGAGGACGGAGTGGACTTCAGCGAGTCGTCGACCGCCTACAAGTTATACGGCGGCTATCGTTTCAACGACACGTGGGCCTTCGAGGGGTCCTATTCAGACCTCGACACTCTCGAGGATTCGGCGCCGGGCCTGGTCATCGGAATCGATGACATCGCAGTGCTTGCGGTCCGTGGTCTCGGCCATTTCGGACCCGCGTTCGTCGGCGCCGGCTATTTCGACGCCGACGCGACGGCGTTCTTGGAATTGGGCTCCTTCCGTGTCGAGGAATCCGCCTCCGAGAATGGGCTCACTGCAGTCGTCGGATTGCAATGGGATTTCTCCTCCGTCTCGCTGCGCATCGAGTACGAATGGTTCGATATCGACGAGGCAGACGCCACGCAGCTCGGCGTCGGGCTGCACTATCGGTTCAAGTGATCCGACGCCCCGGAGCCACTGGGGCTGCGAATTACGGTTTGTGCGCATACGCGGGAGACCCCCTCTCCCGCTAAACTTCGCGTGTGTCCGTTGAAGTCGCCAACTTGCGCGGTGCCGAACGCGAGCGCTCTCTCGAGCGCTTGCGCTCGATGCTGCGCATTCGCCGTTTCGAAGAGAAGTGCGCCGAGCTCTATGGCGCATTAAAGATCCGCGGGTTCCTGCACCTCTATATCGGCGAGGAAGCAATTGCCGTCGGCGTCATGCGCGCGCTCGAGCCGCGCGACGCAGTGGTTGCGACTTACCGCGAGCATGGCCACGCGCTCGCGCGCGGTATTCCGATGACGCGCCTCATGGCAGAGATGTACGGCAAAGTCGAAGGCTGTTGCCGCGGCCGCGGCGGCTCGATGCATATTTTCGACGCTGCGGCGCGCTTCTACGGCGGCAACGCAATCGTCGGCGGCGGGCTGCCGCTCGCGATCGGCTTGGCGCTCGCCGATAAGATGACCGGTCGCGACGCGGTGACCGCATGCTTCTTCGGCGAGGGCGCCGTGGCCGAAGGCGAGTTCCACGAGTCGCTGAATCTGGCCGCACTATGGCGGTTGCCCGTGCTCTTTCTCTGCGAGAACAATCTCTATGCAATGGGCACGGCGCTCACGCGGTCGGAGTCGGAGACGCACATCGCGCGCAAGGCGGCGAGCTACAACCTTCCGGCGACGAGCGTGGACGGCATGGATGTGCTCGCCGTCGAATCTGCGGCCACCGAAGCCGTCACCGCGATCCGCGGCGGCGGCGGACCGCGCTTCATCGAGCTCGCGACGTACCGCTTCCGCGCCCATTCGATGTTCGACGCCGAGCTCTATCGCGACAAAGCCGAGGTCGAAGCGTGGAAGAAGCGCGGCCCGATCGAGACGTTCACGGCAAAACTGCGCGCCGCGCAAGTCCTCGTCGATGCGGATCTCGCGGCCCTCGAGCGGGAGGTCGAGCGCGAGATCGCCGCCGCGGTCGAGTTCGCGGAGCACGGCACGTGGGAGCCAATCGAGGATCTTGCGCGCGACGTTTACGCGAGGACGAGCGTGTGACCGCCGCCGAGCCCCGTGCCGCATCGCGCAAGCTCACGTACCGCGAGGCCGTGCGCGAAGCTCTGCGTGACGTGCTCCGCAACGAGCCGCGCGCGTTTCTGATGGGCGAAGACGTCGGTCGCTATGGCGGCTGCTATGCCGTCAGCAAGGGGCTGCTCGCCGAATTCGGCGAAGAGCGCATTCGCGACACGCCGCTGTCGGAGTCGGCGTTCGTCGGCGCCGGAATCGGCGCCGCGCTCGGCGGTCTGCGCCCCATCGTCGAAGTCATGACGGTCAACTTCAGCCTTCTGTGCCTCGATCAGATCGTCAACAACGCCGCAACGATTCGCCACATGTCGGGCGGCCAATTCTCGGTGCCCGTCGTCATCCGCATGGCGACGGGCGCGGGCCGACAGCTCGCGGCGCAACATTCCCACAGCCTCGAGAACTGGTACGCGCACGTGCCGGGGCTGCGCGTGCTTGCTCCCGCGACGATCGCGGACGCACGCGGCATGCTGCCAACGGCCGTGGCCGATCCCGATCCCGTCGTCATCGTCGAGCACGTCATGCTCTACAACATGGAAGGCGAGCTTCAAGCGGACGCAGGCCGCGTCGAGATCGACCATGCCGCGGTTCGCCGCGCGGGCCGCGACGTCTCGCTGATCACGTATGGCGGGAGCTTGCCGAAGGCATCGGCCGCAGCCGCAGAGCTCGCGAAGCTCGAGATCGAGGCCGAGGTCATCGACTTGAGAACGCTGCGGCCGCTCGACGAGGCAACCGTGCTCGAGTCGGTGCGCAAGACGCGGCGGGCGGTCATCGTCGATGAAGGTTGGCAGAGCGGCAGCCTCGCGGGCGAGATCGCAGCGCGAATCGCCGAGCAGGCGTTCTACGATCTCGATGCGCCCGTCGCGCGCGTCTGTAGCGCCGAGGTGCCGATCCCGTACCCGAAGCACCTCGAGGACGCGGCACTGCCGCAAACGGCGCAGATCGTCGCCGCAGCGCGCGGGCTCTTCGGCCGTGGCTGAATACCGTTTGCCGTCGCTCGGCGCCGACATGGAATCGGCGACTCTGACCGAATGGCTCGTCAAGCCCGGTCAAGAGATCAAGCGCGGCGACCTCGTCGCGTCCGTCGAGACCTCGAAGGGCATCATCGATATCGAAATATTCGAAGCCGGCCGCATCGACCAACTGCTCGTCGCGCCCGGGACAGAGATCCCCGTCGGCGCCGTGCTCGCGACGTATGCGCCGGCCGGCGGCGAGCCGTCGCCGGCCGCCGCCCCGCCCATCGCGACGCCCGCGATGCGCGCCGTTGCGGCGCCCAGCTTGCGCCCGACTTCGCCGGCCATGCCGCCAGAGCAAAAAGCCGCTGCGCCTCCAGAGGCCCGGGTGCGCGCCTCGCCTGCTGCCCGCCGCCGCGCCCTGGAGCTCGGCATCGACCTGTCCGCGGTGTCCGCCTCTGGTGCCGAAGGCGCGATCACGCTCGAAGACGTCGAGCGCCGCGCGGCCGCGGCTTCTACGCCGCCGGCCGACACTCGTTCGGCTATCGCCAAAGCCATGAGCCGCTCGAAGCGCGAGATCCCGCATTACTACCTTGCGACGACGATCGACATGCGCGCGACACTCGCTTGGGTTGAACGCTGGAATGCGGCGCACGCCGTGACCGAGCGGCTGCTCTCCGGCGCGCTCCTGGTCAAAAGCGTCGCCCGCGCGCTCGCGAAATTCCCGGAGCTCAACGGCTTTTGGCTCGACGGTCGCTTCGAGCCGAGCCGCGAGGTCAACGTCGGCGTCGCGATTCGCCTGCGTCAGGGCGGTCTCGTTGTGCCGGGAATCCCGCGAGCCAACGAGCTGACGCTGACCAACGTCATGCAGCAGCTCCAAGGGCTCGTCCGGCGCGCGCGCGCGGGTCGATTGCGGCAGAGCGACATTACGAACGCGACTATCACGGTGAGTAGCCTCGGCGAGGGTGGCGTCGAAACTCTCTACCCGATCATTTACCCACCGCAAGTGGCAATCGTCGGGTTCGGCAGCATCGTGACTCGCCCGTGGCATGCTGGCGGCTCGATCGTCGCGGCGCCGCTTTTGTCCGCAACGCTGTCGGGCGATCACCGCGTCAGCGATGGACAAAGCGGCAGCCAATTCCTGATCGCGGTCGACCGACTCTTGCAGCGGCCGGAAGAGCTATGAGCCACCCCGATTTGCGTCAGACCGTGATTGAGGCATTGCTCGAAGTCGCGCCCGACGTGGATGCATCCGCACTCGATGCGACGCGCGCGTTTCGGGAGCAGTTCGATTTCGATTCGATGGACACGCTGAGCTTCGTGATCGCGTTGCACCAACGCCTGGGCATCGATATTCCGGAGCGCGATTATCCGCAGCTTCTGAGCCTCGACGGCACCGTGCGGTACCTCGCGGCGCATCTCGGGAGCGCGCGGACCACGCCATGAGCGAGAGCGGCACCGAGTTAGAGATTCCGGTTCACCACGCAAGCCTGCGCGGCGAGCTGATCCTTCCGGCCGACGCCCGCGGGATCGTCATTTTCGTGCACGGCAGCGGCAGCAGCCGCTTGAGCCCGCGCAATCGCCAAGTCGCGAGCTTCTTTCGCGCGCAACAGCTCGGAACTTTGCTGTTCGACCTCTTGACCTCGGCCGAGGAGCGCGTCGACGCTTACTCGCGCGAGTATCGTTTCGACATCCCGTTGCTCGCCGCACGCCTCGCGGCGGTGACGGCCTGGCTACCCGAGCATGGCGGCGGACGACTGGCGCTCGGCTATTTCGGCGCGAGCACGGGCGCTGCGGCCGCGCTCGTGGCTGCGGCCCGCGCGCCCGAAGCGATCCGGGCCGTCGTCTCGCGCGGCGGTCGTCCCGATCTCGCCGGCGACGCCCTGGAGCGCGTTCGCGCCCCGACGTTGCTCATCGTCGGCGGGGATGACCCGCAAGTCTTGGCGCTCAACGAGCAGGCGCGGGCGAGGCTACAATGCGAAAGTGAGCTCGTCGTGGTTCCGGGGGCCACTCACTTGTTCGAGGAGCCCGGAGCGCTCGAGCAGGTGGCCGAGCACGCCGCGCAGTGGTTTTTACGACATATGCAAGAGCTTCGGCCGCAATCGAATCGGAGGCAGGTGTGAACGAACGAATCAGGGATCTCGGCGCTCAGGACCCGGAGCTCAAGAATTCTCCGGTCGCCTGGGAGGGCGAGGAGGACACGGAGGCGCTGCGCGCTGAGGTTCCCGGCGAGCCCGAGTGTTTCTTCAACGATCAGGCTTTTCGGCATGGAACGATCGTCAGGAGCGGAAGCACGCTGCTGCGCTGCGACCTCGGCTTGTGGGTCCCCACTTCGGACCCGCAGAATCCCTGACCCCGGGGACGGAGACGTCGCATGGACACCGAGCTCGACCCTATCGTTGGCCATTGGTATCGGCATCTCGACAAAGGCCAGCCCTTCCGCGTCGTCGCCTTCGACGAGGAGCGCGGGATCATCGAGCTCCAGCATTTCGACGGCGACCTCGAGGAAATCGACGCAAGTTCATGGTTCGACATGGAAATCGAGCCCACGGAGCCCCCCGAGGACTGGACGGGGCCGATCGACGACGTCGAGACCGATGACCTCGGATACACGGAGACGTCGATGCGGCCGCGCGATTGGGAAAAGCCGCTCGAGGAGACCGGCGACGAGAAGGAGGAATGGGAGGACGAGCGCCCCGAGGATGAGCGCGACGACGCGGACGATGACGATTCCGCGGAAGATCGTTACGGGACGGAGCCGGAAAGCTAGCGCACGACGCGCCACGTGATGCTGTCGTCCGCGGCGAGCTCGAGGCGCCCATCGAGCCCGGGTGTGGCTTGCTCGATCTTGCGCCGAAGCCATTCGGCGTCGACGTGAGAGGCGCGCGTCAAGGAGAACCTACGCAGCCGGTGCGGCACGATCTGCAGCCATGCGAGAGCTCCCTCTCCGGCACCGATCCCCATGAGATACATCGCAACGAGATCGCCGCGATAGCGCTCGTATCCGCTGATCCCCTCGTAGTCGTTGATGAAATCCCCGCAGCCATAGAGAATCGGCCGACCGCGATACACCTCGATCCCCTTGGCGTGATGCGAAGAGTGACCGTGGACGACGTCGACGGCACCGGAATCGATGACCGAGTGCGCAAAGGAACGCTGCTGCGGGTCGATCGAATAACCCCAATTCGGTCCCCAATGGATCGAAAGGACGACAATGTCGCCGGCGCGCTTCGACCGCAGAATCGAGGCAGCGAGGCGCCCCGCGGTGGACGCCGAGAGATCCGGCAACAGAGCGACGCCCGCCTGCGCCCTGCCCGCGGCCCATGCCGCGGGAATTCCGCTCGAGGTCGTGCCGCAAGCGAACACGAGCACGCGCCCGCGCGCGCCTAAGTCGACAATCGCCGGCGCCGCGGCCTCCTCGCCATTCGCTCCGGCGCCGGTGCAACGCAGCCGAGCGCTGCGCAGCGTGTCGAGCGTTTCCGCAAGACCCGCGTACCCGAAGTCGAGAACGTGGTTGTTCGCGAGCGCGCAGCAGTCGATTCGCGCCGCCGTCAAGCAGCCTATGTTGCTCGGGCTCATGCGGTAATGAATGCCCTTGCCGGGCCAAAAGTCCGGGCTGCGCGTGACACTCGTCTCGAGATTGACGATTCTCGCGTCGGGTGCGAAATCGTCGAGCTTCGCAAGCACGTCGCCCCATATGTATGAAAAACTCACGGGGCTGTCGATCGGGCCGTTCGCACGCACGGCGAGCTCCACGTAGTCCCGGGCATCGCGAACATAGGCTTCGTCGAGGGCAGGATCACTCGGATGCGGCAGCGCCTGATCGATCCCGCGGCCGGTCATTACGTCGCCGGCCAGAAATAACGTGGTTATGCTCCCCAAGCCCTACCTCGAACGGATGCAACCTCGCGCTCGATCATAGGCGCAACTCTATGCTCGCCGCGGAGCCCACGTCCGTCGGTAGTTATACGTACCGGGCGATTGCAGGTAATCGACTACACTCGCGACGACGGGTCCCGGAGGCCATGTTGAGCGAAGACCGGTGGGAGCACTTTCCTCACGATGCCGACGTCGGCGTTCGCGGGATCGGCCGCACGCGTCCCGCGGCCTTCGTGCAGGCGGCGCTTGCGATGACGGCAGCCGTCACGGATCCGACGTCCATCGAGCCGCGCGAGGTCGTGGATATCCGCTGTGCAGCGCCCGATGATGAGCTCTTGCTCGTCGATTGGCTCAACGCGCTCGTGTACGAAATGGCGACGCGTGGGATGTTGTTCTCGCGGTTCGATGTCGAGATCGGTGCCGGAACTCTGCAGGGTCGCGCGTGGGGCGAAAAGGTCGACGTTCAGAAGCACCGGCCGGCCGTCGAGGTCAAAGGCGCAACCTATACGAGCCTGCGCGTAGCGCTGGAGCGTGACGGCATGTGGACGGCGCAATGCGTGGTGGACGTATGAATCTGGGTCTGCTGACGCGCGAGGCGGAATATGTCTGGCGCATCGAGCCGCACGGCGCGATGCGCGTCCCGGGCATCATCTATGCCGACGAGCCTCTGATTCGCGGCATGGACGAGAAGGTCTACGAGCAAGTCACGAATGTCGCGACCTTGCCAGGGATCGTCGGCGCCTCGTATGCGATGCCCGACGCGCACTGGGGCTACGGCTTTCCGATCGGCGGGGTTGCCGCGTTCGATGCCGGCTGCGGTGGGGTCGTCTCCGCAGGCGGCGTCGGCTTCGATATCTCGTGCGGCGTGCGCAGCCTGCATACGGGCCTCAGCCGCGCAGATCTCGAAGGTCTCGAGGCACGGCTCGCCGATGCCCTCTACGGGCGCATTCCTGCCGGGGTCGGCAGCACGGGAGCCATCGTGCTCGACGCCGACGAGATGGACGCGATGCTCGCGGGCGGCGCACGCTGGGCCGTGCGGCGCGGCTATGGCGAAACTGCAGACCTCGCGCGTATCGAGGAGCGGGGCTGCATGGCAGGCGCCGAGCCCGCAAACGTCTCCGAGCATGCGAAGCAGCGGCAGCGCGCCGAGATGGGCACGCTCGGGTCGGGCAATCACTATCTCGAGATCCAGCACGTCGCCGAGATTTTCGAAGCCGAGGTTGCTTCGGCTTTCGCTCTCGAGCAAGGCGACATTCTCGCGACCATCCACTGCGGCTCGCGTGGATTGGGGCATCAAATCGGCACGGAGTTTTTGCGCAGCATGGCTATCGCCGCGGGCGAGCTCGGTATACGCCTACCCGATCGCGAGCTCGCGTGCGCCCCGATCGACTCGGCCGTCGGCCAGGCCTATCTCGGCGCGATGCGGGCTGCGATCAATTGCGCGCTCGCGAACCGGCAAATCATCACCCATCTGGTACGCGAGGCATTCGCGCGAGTCCTGCCGCAGGCGCGGCTCACGTTGCTCTACGACGTATCGCACAATACGTGCAAGGTCGAGCAGCACGTCGTCAACGGCGAGCGCAAGCGCTTGTTCGTCCATCGTAAGGGCGCGACGCGCGCGTTCGGCCCAGGCCATGCGGATTTGCCGGACGATCTGCGCGTCGTGGGTCAACCGGTGCTCATCGGCGGATCGATGGGAACATCTTCGTATGTTCTCGTCGGTACAGGCCGCGGCGAGACGCTGTCGTTCAGCTCCTCGTGCCACGGCGCCGGCCGCGCGATGAGTCGCCATCAAGCGAAGCGCACGTGGCGCGGTAAGGATGTCGTTACGAGTCTCGCGCAACGCGGCATTCTCGTGCGCAGCACCTCGTGGCGCGGCGTCGCCGAGGAGGCGCCGGGCGCTTACAAGGACGTGACCGCCGTCGTCCAAGCGGCGCACGACGCCGGTCTTTCGCGGAAGGTCGCCCGGCTCGAGCCGGTCGTCTGCATCAAAGGCTGAAGCTTGCTCGACTCGAGCGGGCAGCCCGCGGGTCACTCGATGCCGGGCGGGCACGTCCCAGGCGTGCCGCGCGGGAGCGGCGTGCTCGGCGGCAAGCCCGGCCCACCGAAGACCGCGACGTTCGTCGACAGCGAGTACTCCGAGCGCCGGCCGAATTCGAGCTCCCCAAACACGGCTGCATAGCCGCTCGCGGGCAGCGGCAGCCGCACCTGGGCTGCGCCGAGCTCGCGGCCGGACACGCCGATCTTGCGGGGCTCCCAGCGCGCAGCGCGAAAATCGCGCGTCGGCGCCCTCGCTATCCATACGCGCACGCGCGTCGGCGCCGGTTCGGCAGCCATGCAGAGGGCGAGATCGCCGTTCGCCCGCTTGAACTCCCAGTCGACGGTCGGCAGAGGCCCTACGTCCGCTGCATCGCGGTTGAGTGCCGCGGCACTCCGTATGACGTACGCGAGATCCGCGATCTCGTGGCCGTTGTTCGGCACATACAAAACGTACTTGCGCCCGACGAGCGCGTCCCAATACAGGTTCAGCGAATCGAGCGGGAAATAACGATCGTTGGTCGCAATGACGATGAGCTTCGGCTGCACCAGCAGCTCGCGATAACTGAACGGATCGACGATCTCGCGCAGTTCCCGGCCTTCTTCGGAGCTCAAGAGGCTATGTAGGTTGAGGTCGGTGTAAGGCTGAATCTCCTCGGAGGGCGCCCCCCATACTTCGATCTCGTGCGTGAAGTGAAAACGCATCTCGACTGCGTCGATGACGATCGGCACGACGGCGGTCACGCGCGCGTCCATGGCCGCGGTCAGCCAAGCGGTCCAGCCGCGTTTCGATGCGCCGAGAACCGTGAAGGTGTCGATCCCGATGCCCCACTCCCGTGCAGCCGCCTCTTGTGCAGCGTCCATGGCGCGAATCGCGCTCTTGACCATCGGCAACAACAGCGGCCACTCGGGATCATGGGTTGCCAGATAGCGATCGAGCGTATGGGCGATGAGGCGATCCTCGGTCATGTCGAAAATAGGCTGAAATGGAACCTGCCCAACGACCGCAACGACGGCCCGCATGCGGCGCGCGATCTCGACGAACGGCCCGATCTCCTCCCATAACTCATTCTCGTCAAGCCCAGCCGCATAGCTCTCGTGCCACCGTCCGCCGCCGACGATGAGCACGCCGTGCGCGGCGCTGTCGATGCGCTCCGGCCTGATGAGATAGAGCTGGTGCTGCCACACCGTGTCGCGCCACGTCTGCGAGACCAGATGAAGACCGACGATCATCGCGCCCTTGCGCGCATATCGGCCCACCGGCTTCCAGGTGTAGCTTGCGTCGGGCTTCGCGACATAGGTCGGAAGCGCTGCGCCGTACAAGGGCTGCTCCGCCTCGGCGGCAAGCGCGGCGAGCGCGGCGAGCGCAAGCAGGCTCGCGAACGTCGCAAGCGCAGTCGCGCGCGGCAGGCTCACGGGCGCAGCGCGCTTGCGGCCGCGAGCGAGAGTTGGCTGCGCAGCGCCTGGAGGTCCGACTGGTCCAGGGTTTCCTGCTCGAGCAGTTGCCGCGCGCCGGCCTCGAGCACGGCGCGATGCTGCTCGAGCAGACGCGTCGCGCGCTCGAACGCCGCATTGACGATGAGGCGCGTCGCCGAGTCGATGCGGCGAGTCGTATCCTCGCTCAAGTTGCGCGGCTCGCCGAGCGCCGGCATGCCGAGAAACGTCGGCCGTTCCGTCTCGTAGGTCGCGTGCCCGAGGCTTTCGTCCATGCCGTAGCGCGTGACCATGCTGCGCGCGATGTCCGTGGCTTTCGCGAGGTCGTCGGCTGCACCCGTCGAAAGGTGCCCGAAGGCCAAGTGCTCGGCCGCACGTCCGGCTAGCAGCACCGTGAGCTTGTTCTCGAGCTCCTCGCGCGTCATCAGGAACCGGTCTTCGGTCGGACGCTGGATCGTGTACCCGAGCGAGCCGATCCCGCGCGGAATGATCGAGACTTTGTGCACGGGATCGACGCCCGTGAGCGCCATCGCAACGAGCGCATGCCCCATCTCGTGGTGCGCAACGATGCGTCGCTCGCGGGCGTTCAAGAGGCGGTTACGCTTCTCGAGGCCGGCGACGATACGCTCGACGGCCTCGGTGAAGTCGGCAAGCGTGACTGCTTCGGCGTTGCGGCGCGTTGCGAGCAGCGCGGCCTCATTCACGAGGTTGGCGAGGTCTGCGCCCGAGAACCCTGGCGTGAGCTCGGCGATCTGCTCGCGGTCGATGTCTGCTGCAAGGCGGATCTTCTTCAGATGCACGTCGAGGATCTGCACGCGGCCGATCTTGTCGGGCCGATCGACGAGGACTTGGCGGTCGAAGCGCCCCGCGCGCAGGAGCGCCGGATCGAGGATCTCGGGACGGTTAGTCGCGGCGAGCAAAATCAGACCCGTGCTCGGATCGAAGCCGTCGAGCTCCGCAAGCAACTGATTCAGCGTCTGCTCCTTCTCGTCTTGCCCGCCCACGGGGTTCACGCCGCGAATGCGGCCGAGCGCGTCGAGCTCGTCGATGAAAATGATCGCGGGCGCTCGTTGGCGCGCTTGCTCGAACAGGTCGCGCACACGAGCGGCGCCGACGCCGACGAAGAGCTCAACGAACTCCGAGCCATTGATCGAGAAGAACGGAACCCCGGCCTCGCCGGCGACGGCCCGCGCCAGCAGGGTCTTACCCGTGCCCGGAGGACCGACGAGCAGGATCCCTTTCGGCGCGCGCGCGCCGAGCCGGCCGTAACGTTCGCGATCCTTGAGAAAGTCGACGATCTCTTGAAGCTCCGCTTTCGCCTCGTCGACGCCCGCCACGTCCGCGAAGGTCACCTTCGTGTCCTTCTCCATGTAAACCTTGGCCTTGCTCTTGCCGATGGCCATCATCCCGCCCAAGCCTTGGCGGTCCGTGAATCGGCGCAAGATAAAGAGCCACAGGGCGACGAAGACGAGCGCCGGCAGAACCCACGAAAGGACGTCGCGCAACAACGTGTTCTCGACGACGCCCGTAAACCGGACGTCGTACTGCTCGAGGTCCTTCGCGAGCTCGAGATCGACGCGCGGCGTCACGAATGCGCGCGGACCATCTTCGGCGGGATTGCGGTACGTGCCGCGCAGAAGGTTGCCTTCGACCTCGACGGCCTCGACGCGGCCCTGCTCGAGCGCCTGTTGGAACTCGTCGTACGTAATGTCTTCGATCCGCTGGGACGTGATCCAAAAGTCGCGCAGCCATACGACGATCAGAAACGCCAGAACGAAATACCAGATAGTAAGTTGAGTTCGGCGCTCCATATTGGATTTCGACGCAATACCGCCCTCTGCCGCCGGCGGCTCACTATAGTTCGGACGCGGCGACGGCCGCTATTGTCTTTTGCCGCGCGCCCGCTTCGCGACGCGAGCCAGAATTGCGGATATCTCGACCCAGAGCGCCTCCGCGTGCTCCCTCGCTCTTTCGGCAGCTTCCGCACCCTGTACTCGAGCCTCCGCGAGTCGCTTCTCGAGCGCGTCGCGCAGAGGGCCGAGCTTTTGGATGTCGAGCTCGATTTCCTTGCGTGCTTCGGCCGTCACGCTCGACGCCTTTCTCTTGAGCGCTTTGAGCTTCTCGCCGACCGCCTTGAGTCGAGACTTGAGTTCCTCGAGCGAACGGTCCTGCTCTTGCTTGCAGAGCTCAGCGTCGATCTCCTGCTCCGCATCTATCCAGTCGGCGACGGGATCGCCGCCGATGAATCCGCGCCGCTCGGCCCGAAAGTACGCGGCTTCCGCGATCCGCTGCTCGCGTTCCTTCTTGTCGATGCCGTGTAGCCTTTCCATGAGGCCTCCTCTCTCGAGACACTTTTCCCGGACTCCCATTGTGGGAAATTGCCACGTCGGTGCAATAAGTAGTAACCGTACGTATACGTAAACGTCCGTATCGCCTGGGAAGCAGGCTCGAAGGTATTGTTGCCGTCATGCCGCTGTCGCGCGGCATGGCAATCGGAGATTGAATGAAGCGAATTCCACCGGTCAAACGCGTTATGACGCCCTTCCCCTACTCGATCGCGATCGATGCTCCGGTCAGCGAGGCGCTCGAGTTCATGCGCCGCGCAAAGATCCGCCACTTGCCCGTGGTCGAAAACGACGTGCTCAAGGGAATCGTCTCAGATCGCGACATCAAGCTCTTGCTCGGGCCGGACTTCGCGTACCCGCGCGCCGAAGAGCTCTCCGTGCGAGAGGCGATGGCCGCGGACGCCTATATAGTCGACCTCTCGACACCGCTCGACGCCGTGCTCGACCATATGGCGACGCATCGGCTCGGCTCGGCGCTCGTGACGCGCAAAGGCAAGCTCGCCGGCGTTTTCACTGCGACCGATGCCTGCCGCGCGTTCGCAGACATGCTCGTGCGCGAATTCGGGGCTGCCGACAGCAGCGACGCGGCCTAGCGGGCCCGCTGACGTGGAGTATTTGTTATGACAGTCGGAAATCTTTGCAATCACAACGTCGCCACCGTCGGGTCCGATGCGACCGTCGCTGAGGCGGCTCGGCGCATGCGTGAAGCGCACGTCGGCGACCTCGTCGTGACGGAGCAGCGCAACGGCCTGACAGTGCCAATCGGCATGATCACCGACCGAGACCTCGTCATCGAAGTGCTCGCCGCAGGGGTCGAGCCGGGGGCACTCGCGATCCGCGACCTCATGAGCCGCGACATCGTGACCGTCCACGAGGACAACGGGCTCGAGTTCGCGCTCAGCGAAATGCGTCGCAGAGGCCTCCGCCGAGTGCCGGTCGTCGACGCCAAGAATGCTTTGATCGGGATTCTCAGTGTCGACGACGTCATCGATCACTTGGCGCGCTTGCTCGGACACGTCGCCGACGCTTATCGCATCGAGCGACACACCGAACAGAAAATGCGTCCTTGACCGACCGCTGCGGCTACGCGACCTTCGCTGCCGCCCAACGGGCGACCGCGCGCTCGACGGTCGAGGCTGTGATCAATACGACGCCTTCGGCCGACGGCGAATCCTCTTCCGCTTCGAAGCGCGCGCGGCCGTCGAACCGGAGCCCATCGGGAATGTTGCAGCCGCCGTCGATGATCGCCCGCGCGATGCGACAGTCGCGGCCGATCCTCGCGTTCGGGAGCACGACGCAGGAGTCGACGAGCGCGCCGACCCCGATCGTGCAGGCGGGCGAAAGCACTGAATTCTGGACGGTCCCGGCAATGCGGCAGCCGGCCGAGACAATCGAGCGCACGGCCGCGCCCGGACCGGCCAACAGCGGCGCAGGTAGCTCGATCTGGTGCGTCCGGATCGGCCAGCGACTATCGCGGAGATCGAGCTTGGGGCTATCGCCGAGCAGCTCCATGTTTGCGCGCCAGTAGCTGTCGAGCGTGCCGACGTCGCGCCAGTACGCGGGCCCGCCGTGCGGATCGCGGAACGTATGCGCCCGCACGCGCGCATGGCCGAGCGCGGCCGGCAGGATGTCGCGGCCGAAATCATGGCGGGAAGCGGGATCGGCCGCGTCGCGGCTCAGGCAACGAGCGAGGAATTCCCGGTTGAAGACGTAGATCCCCATCGAAGCGAGCGCCATCTCGGGGTTCGCCGGACACGGTGAGGGGCGGGCCGGCTTCTCGTCGAATCGCTTGACCCAGCCCACCGGGTCCGTCTGCATGATCCCGAAAGCGCTCGCGGTCGCGAGCGGCACTTCGACGCAGCCGATCGTAACGTCGGCTTGGCTTGCGGCATGCTCGTCGAGCATGTCGCGGTAATTCATCTTGTACACATGATCGCCGGCGAGAATCAGCACGTAATCCGGCGAATGGGCTTCGATGAGATCGAGGTTTCGATAGATCGCATCCGCCGTGCCCGCGTACGAGCCGGTCCCGGAGCGTCGTTGTGCGGGCCACGTCTCGATGAACTCGCCGCTCTCGGGGCAGAGAAAGCTCCAACCGAGATGAACGTGCTCGATCAACGAATGCGGTTTGTACTGCGTCGCGACCCCGATGCGCCGAATCCCGGAATTAATGCAATTCGAGAGCGGAAAATCGATATTGCGGAACTGCCCGGCAAACGGCAACGCCGGCTTCGAGTGCCGCCGCGTCAGGTCGCCGAGCCGCGTGCCGTTGCCGCCGGCCATGACGATGGCGAGCGTGCGCTGGCTCAAGTCCGGGCCGATCGAGCGGGACGACGATTGCATTTCGGCTGCTCGCAGAAGCGACGACTCCAGTTCGAACCATACGCCGCAACGGGCGCGGCGACAGTCCGTATTTCTACATACGGAGTCTAGGCGCCGTTCGTTTGCAGAACGATTACCGCACGGAGAAGCATCGCCGCCGAAGCGATTAAACTGTCGCGATGGAGCTCACGTTCCTCGGCGCCGCGGGCAGAGTCACGGGCTCGTGCTACTTGCTGCGCGTGAACGGGCACCGGCTCCTGCTCGAATGCGGCCAGATCCAAGGCAGCCGCGCCGAAGAGGAGCTGAACCGTGAGCCGCTGCCCGTACCCGCCGAAGACATCGACGCCGTGGTCCTGAGCCATGCGCACATCGACCATTCCGGACGCCTGCCATTGCTCATGCGCAATGGATTCGCAGAACCGGTCTATACACACCATGCGACTCGGGCGTTGTGCGAAATCCTGCTCAGCGACTCGGGCTATGTGCACGAGCGCGAGGCCGAATGGGAAAACCGCAAACGCCAGAGGCGCGGCTGGCCTCCGATCACGCCGCTCTACACGCAGGCGGATGGTGAGGCCGTGATGCGGCTGTTTCGGGGTCTGAGCTACGGTGAGCGCCGCGAGATCCTGCCCGGCGTCGACGTCCGTCTCAACGACTCCGGACACATCCTCGGAGCCGCGATCGTCGAGCTTTGGCTGACCGAGAAGGCGCTCACAAGAAAGCTCGTCTTCAGCGGTGATTTGGGATTTCGCGATGCGCCGATCATGCCCGACCCGGCGCGAATTTCCGCGGCCGACCTCGTGCTGCTCGAAAGCACCTATGGCGATCGCCTCCACCGCTCGGCGGCCGAGACGCTCGCCGAGCTCGCCGAGATTTTCCGCAGAGCGCGACAGAGTGGCGGCAACGTGATCATCCCTGCCTTCGCGGTCGGCCGTACGCAAGATTTGCTCTACCTGCTCGCCGAGAACTTCGACGCGTGGGACATCGGCGATTGGCGCGTCTTTCTCGACAGCCCCATGGCCATCGAAGCCACCGAAACCTACGCGCAGTATCGTCACCTCTACGACGCAGCTTTGTTCAAACCCGGGCGCAGCCAGCCCGTGCTCAGGAATCTCGTCCTGGCGCGCACGGCCGAGGACTCGCGAGCGATCAACGAAATCTCGTCGGGCGCGATCATCATCGCGGGCAGCGGCATGTGCACCGGAGGGCGCGTTCTCCATCACCTCAAGCACAACCTTTGGCGACCCGAATGCCACGTCGTCATCGTCGGATATCAAGCGCAGGGCACGTTGGGGCGACGGCTCGTCGACGGCGCCGACTACGTGAAAATCCGCGGCGAGGTCATCCGCACGAACGCGACCGTGCACACGGTCGGCGGATTGTCGGCCCACGCCGATCAGGCCGGCCTGCTTTCCTGGTATGCGCAGTTCGCGACCCGGCCGCCCGTCTACCTCGTGCACGGCGAGCCGGCAGCACAGAGCGCGCTCGCCGGGAAGCTCAGCGAGCGCTTCGCCGCGGCAGTGCGAATTCCCGATCGTATGGAGACTGTCGATCTGCTGGAAACGCGTTGAGCTACTTCGGATCCGGGCCGGGCGCACGACCGGCGTCACGAATCCAGGCGACGGCCTGCTCGGCGGTCTCGACGAATCGAAAGAGATCGCGATCCTCGCGGGCGATGACACCGAGCTCGACCATCGCGTCGAAATCGACGATGCGGCGCCAAAACGCCTCGCCGAACAGCAGCACGGGCATCGGGTGGATGCGCCTCGTCTGCAGGAGCGTCAGTGCTTCGAAGAGCTCATCGAGCGTGCCGAACCCGCCCGGAAATGCGACGAGCGCCTTCGCGCGCAGCAAGAAATGCAGCTTGCGCAGCGCGAAATAGTGGAACTGGAACGTGAGCTCGGGCGTGATCCATGGGTTCGGCACTTGCTCGCGCGGCAAAACGATGTTGAGGCCGATGCTCTTGGCGCCGACGTCGGCGGCACCACGATTGGCCGCCTCCATGATGCCGGGGCCCCCGCCCGTCATGATCACGCACTCGAGATCCTCGTGCTCGCCATTCTGCGTCGCCAAGAGCGCCGCAAAGCGCCGCGCCTCGCGATAATAGTCGCGCTCGAGCGCCGGCCGTCGCTCGCCTGACGGCGGCTGAGCGTCCGGATCGCTGATTCGCGTGCTGCCGAAAACGACGACGGTCGATTTCACTCCGTGCGCACGCAGCGCAAGCTCGGGCTTCAGGTATTCGAGCATGAGCCGGGTACCGCGGAGCTCGTCGGTGAGCAAGAAATCGTCGTCCGCAAACGCGAGCCGATAGCTCGCCGAGCGCGTCTGCGGCGTCGGCGTCTTCGCGCGTGTCGTGCTGATGTCCGCGCCGGCATGCGGGAACGGTCGGATCGGAGCTTTATCGGCCATGGGAAACCTTGTGCGAGAGGCTTCAGCGCGATCTTAGGTGGATCGCAATACGGCGAAAAGCCCGGCGCGAGGCGCTAGAACTCGAGCTTGAAGCCGACGCGCAGCGTCCGCGGCTCTTGAGCGCGGCTCATGCGGCAATTCGTTACCGCGCAGTCGATATCGTCCGACGTTAGGCCCGGGGGATCGAAGCCGTCGACGTAGGCTTCGTAGTAATAGACGATATCCTTGCCGTCGGCGTCGAGGAGATTGAAAAGCTCGGCGTAAAACGTGAGTTTGCGGACGGTGTAGGCCCCGCGCAGATTCGCCGTCGTCTCGGAACCCGCCCGACGCGCGTTATCGGGCGTCATCGCATAGGGGCCGAGATACCTCACTCGCAGGCTCGCTTCCCAGTTGTTTCTGACGGCCGCGAGCCCAACCTGCCCCGAGTGCTCGACGGCCTGCTCGACGTATGGGCCGTCGGGATTGTCGACGTAGCGCGCCTTGCTGCCCGTATACACGGCATCGATGCCGAGCCAGTCGACGGGCTGCCAGAACACCGTGACCTCGTAACCTTCGCGCTCGGAGGCACCCTTCGGCTCGACGGCGTTCGAGTCGCCGACGAAAATGAGCTCGCTATCGAGATCGAGCCACCAGTACGTCGTCGTGAGCTTCAGATTGCCGACCTCGAAGCGCGCGCCGGCCTCGTATCCGGTCCCTTCGGACAGGCCGGGCACGGGATCGACCGGATTCACGACGCCGCGCGCGTCGTTCGAGTGAAACCCCTTCCCCCAGTTCCCGTAGAGCTCGATGGCGTCGGTCGCGACGTAGGCGATCCCGACTTTCGGAGATACTTGATTATCCGACTTGCTGCCCGCGGCGCTGCCCGGCGTGTTCGCCGTAACGTCGAAATCGTAACGATCCGCGCGCAGGCCGCCGAGCAGGCGCAGCCGCTCGCTCGGCGCCCACATGAGATCAGCGTAGATGCCGAGCGACGTCTCCTTGATCTCGTTGTCGCTGATGTTCGCGACAAGCTGGCCGGCGTCGTATTGGTCGACTCCGACGAGGCCGATGTCGTCGTACCGAAGCTCGCCGCCCACGCGGACCTCGACGTTCATCTGCCCGATCACCGTGCGCTCGTAGCGCCCGCCCGTCGTCGTGCGTTTGTCGAATTGGTTGATCTGAAAGTCGTAGGTCGGGTTCGACTGCATGTTCCAGTCGTAACGCTGCATGTAAGCAGCCGCGGTCCAGTCGTCGCCCGAGAGTTGCGCGCCGCCCACCCAGCGCGACGTGTCTCCACGTGCAGTCGGGTCGAGCGCGCAGAACGCATCGGCGCACACGGCGCTGCCGATGACCCGCTCGGGGATCTGCTCGGTTGGACGCCACTCGCCTTCGTAGCCAGACAGGGTAAACGCGAGAGCGCCGAAATCCAGGTCGCGCCGATATTTGGTCCAGACCGCGACGTGCTCGAGCCCTTCCTCGCGTTGCCACGGCCCGTCGTAGGTTTTGACCTCGCCGAGCGCCGTCAGAGTGCCCGTGCCGATGTCCCCCGAGCCGCCCGCGCCGAGCCGCGCCCACCCATACTCGCCGCTCTCGACCGCGACGTACGGCGCCTCGAGCCGGTCGATCGTCGTGATGAACGACGCGCCGGCGATCGAGAAATCCCCGACGTCCACGCGATAGGGGCCTTTGCGGTAATCGATGCGCTCGACGACCTCGGGCAGCAGCCCGTTGACGTCGAGATAGCCCTGGCCATGGCCGTGAGAGCGCAAGTTCCACGGCATGCCATCGACATAGGTCGTAAAGTCCGTGCCATGGTCGAGATTGAACCCGCGCAGAAAGTATTGATTCGCCTTACCGCTGCCGGAATGCTGCACCGCGACCAGGCCGGGAACGGCCTCGAGCAGCTCCGCGACACGCAGCATGGGCCGGACGAGTAGATCCGCGCCGCCGACCGATCCCTCGCTCGCTGCCTCGGCCGCACCGAGGAACGGTGTGCCGCGGCCGAAAACCACGACTTCGTCGGGCGGCGGCTCCGCGGCCGGCGCTTGGCCAAAGGCAGTGCTTTGCGCCAATGGCTGAGCCAGCGCGAGCGCGCTGATCGTCGCAGCGTGCCATGAGCGGAAAGACTTTCTCATACCCGTTTTTTCGGTGATAAAGAGGCGACATCTTCGATTCGAGTCGCCGCGATGTCAGGTAATTAACGGTTGATTTAACTGTTAAGGGACCCTTCAACCACGCCAGAATTGCGGCGTAAACAGCACGAGGAACGTGAAGATCTCGAGGCGGCCCAGCAACATGGCGACGACGAGCAGATACTTGCCATAGTCGCTGACGCCCGCGAAGCTCGTCGCCACCTCGCCGAGGCCCGGGCCGAGATTGTTGATACACGCGGCCACGGCGCCAAACGCCGTGACCTGGTCCATGCCGCCGAGCATCAGGAGGATCATCATGACCGCGAAGACTGCGACATAGATCATGAAGAATCCCCAGATACCGTCGATGACCTCGTCAGGCACTACACGCCCATCGACGCGGATGGGTCGAACAGCGAGCGGGTGGATGAGCTTCTGAAGGTGCACGCCGGTCTGCTTGCCGAGGACCACGAAGCGGATCACCTTGATGCCGCCGCTCGACGAGCCTGCGCAGCCGCCGATGAAGCTCGAAAATATCAATAGCGGAGGTAACGCCAACGGCCAAAGCGAGAAATCGTCGATGCCATAGCCCGTGGTCGTGATCACTGAGACGACCTCGAACGCCGCATAACGCAAGGCCTCGAGCGGGCCCTGTCGCGAGCCCGTCAGATACAACACAGCAGCGACGACAAGGACCAACGCGGCGACAATCGTTACGAACGCGCGCGTTTGATTGTCGCGCAGGTAGCTGCCGAACTTGAAAGTTCGCCAAGCGATGAAATGCAGCGAGAAACTGATCGAACCGACGAGCATGAAAACGATCGCGACCGTCTCGATCGCTGGGCTCGCGAAGTAGGCGAAGCTCGCATCGTGCGTCGAGTATCCGCCAGTCGAGAGCGTGCTCATGCTGTGGGCGAACGCATCGAACGGCGTCATGCCCGCGAGCCAGAAGCCGATCGCGCACATCATCGTAAGCACGGCGTAAACGACACAAACGCTCATCGCTGTCCGCGCAATCCGCGGCGGCATCCGCTCGTCTTTGAGGGCTCCGGGGATCTCCGCTCGGTATAGCTGCATGCCGCCGACGCCGAGCGCCGGAAGCAGTGCGATCGCGAGCACGACGACGCCGACCCCGCCGAGCCATTGGATTTGCTGCCGATAAAGCAGCAGCGACGGCGGGAGCGAATCGAGGCCGACGAGAACCGTCGAGCCCGTCGTCGTATACCCCGATGCCGCCTCGAAAAGCGCGTCCGCAAAGTCGATATCCAGAGACAGCAGCAGCGGCACGCTGCCGAGGACGCTCATCGCTGTCCACATGAGGGCGACGATCATGAAGCCGTCGCGCGTGCGAATGGTGCTGCGCTCGCGCGCAAACGGAAACCACAGCGCCGAGCCGATTACCACGGCAATCGCGAGCACGAGCAAGAAAGTCGGCAGTTGACCGTCCGAATAGAACGCCGACGCCGCGATCGGCAGCAGCAAGCTGGCGCCGAACACGAAGAACAACACGCCGAGCGTGCGGATTATGGCCGAGACCTGCATCTTGAAATGCTACCAGCGCGCGCGTGCAGCCAATCAGTTCTGTCAACGCGCTCAGCAAGACCTACGCCTCCGGATTCAAAGCCCTGCGCAACGTCGATCTCGAGATCCGGGGCGGCGAGATCTTCGCTCTGCTTGGCCCGAACGGCGCCGGCAAGACGACGCTCATCAACATCATATGTGGGATCGTCAACCCGACGTCCGGAACCGTCACCGTCGACGGCCACGACATCGTCGCCGAGCCGCGCGCCGCGCGCAGAGCCATCGGTCTCGTGCCGCAGGAGCTCACGACGGACGCATTCGAGTCGGTATGGGCGACAACGACCTTCAGCCGCGGGCTCTTCGGCAAGCCGCCGAATGCCGCTCATCTCGAACGCGTTCTCAAAGCGTTGTCGCTCTGGGAGAAGAAGGACAACAGGATCATGACGCTTTCGGGCGGCATGAAGCGGCGCGTGCTCATCGCCAAGGCGCTCGCGCACGAGCCGACGGTTCTCTTCCTCGACGAGCCGACTGCGGGCGTCGACGTCGAGCTCCGGCAAGGCATGTGGAACGTGATCCGCGAGCTCCGCGCTGCAGGCGTCACGATCATTCTCACGACGCACTACATCGACGAGGCCGAGGACATGGCTGACCGAGTCGGCGTCATCGATAAAGGCGAGATCGTCGTAATCGAGGAGAAAGCGACGCTCATGCGCAAGCTCGGCAAGAAACAAATGACGCTCGAGCTCCACGAGCCGCTGCCGTCAATCCCGGCCGAGCTCGCGGCCTACCCACTCGAGCTCGCGACCTCGCGCACGGCACTCGTCTATACGTACGACACGCAGGGTGAGCGAACCGGAATCACGGCGCTGCTCGGCGAGCTCAACCGTTCGGGAATTCGGTTCAAGGACTTGCATACCAAGCAGAGCTCTCTCGAGGAGATATTCGTGAGCCTCGTGAGGAGGCAGCCGTGAATTGGTACGGCGTAATCGCGATCTACAACTTCGAGATGGCGCGTACCTGGCGGACGCTGTTGCAAAGCATCTTCGCCCCGGTGATCTCGACCTCGCTCTATTTCGTCGTGTTCGGGGCAGCCATCGGCGGGCGCATCGAGCAAGTGGACGGAATCGCCTACGGCGCGTTCATCGTTCCCGGCCTTGTCATGCTCTCGCTGCTTACACAGAGCATCTCGAACGCCTCTTTCGGCATCTACTTTCCGCGTTTCGTGGGAACGATCTACGAGCTTCTTTCTGCGCCCGTGTCGTATCTCGAGATCGTGCTCGGTTACGTCGGCGCCGCGGCGTCGAAATCGATTCTGCTCGGCGCAATCATTCTCGTGACCGCGCGGTTTTTCGTTCCCTTCGAGATCGCCCATCCCCTCACGATGGTTCTCTTTCTCGTGCTCACGAGCGTCACGTTCAGCCTGTTCGGCTTCATATTGGGCATCTGGGCGGACAGCTTCGAGAAGCTGCAGCTCGTGCCGCTCTTGATCGTGACGCCGCTGACCTTCCTCGGCGGCAGCTTCTATTCGATCAGCATGCTGCCGGCCTTCTGGCAGACCGTGACGCTTTTCAACCCGGTGGTCTACCTGATCAGCGGGTTCCGCTGGAGCTTCTACGAGCACGCCGACGTCAGCGTTATGTTAAGCATCGGCATGACGGGCGTGTTCCTGGCGCTGTGCCTGGTCGCGATCGCGTGGATCTTCAAGACGGGCTACCGACTCCGTAATTAAAGGCTCTCAGCCCTTGGTGCCCACGGCTTGACACACGGGGCCTAGTGTCCTATTGTTCTAGTACACTACTTATGAAGGCCAGTCGAATGATCCACGTTCAGCAACTCGATTTCGGGTACGGCCGTAGCGCGCTCTTTCGAGAGATGGACCTCGACCTTGCGCCGGGGAACATCTATGGGCTCTTGGGGGTCAACGGCGCGGGCAAGAGCACGCTGCTCAAGCTCATGACGGGCTTGCTCTTCGCGCGGTCAGGCACGCTCAGATCCCTGGGCCACGACCCCGCGCGTCGCGACCCGGGTCTACTTGCGCAAGTCTTCGTTTTGCCCGAGGAGCTCAATCTGCCGAGCGTCAGCGAGCGCGAGTATCTCGCGGTTCGCGCGCCGTTCTATCCACGGTTCGATCGCGCGCGCTTCGAGCGCTACGTAACCGAGTTCGAGATCCCGCGCGGCCGCAAGCTCACGGCGCTCTCTTACGGGCAGAAAAAGAAGTTCCTGCTGTCCTTCGGGCTCGCCTGCCAATCGGCGCTTCTGCTCATGGACGAGCCGACCAATGGTCTCGACATACCGTCGAAGGGACAGTTCCGGCGTCTCATCGCCGAAGCGTTGACCGACGAGCGCTTATTCGTGATCTCGACGCATCAAGTCCGAGACGTCGCGTCGCTGATCGATCCGATTGTGATCCTCCACGAGGGCAAAGTTCTGTTGAGCCACTCGCTCGGCGACATCTCGGGACAAATCCGGATGCAACACATGGCATCGCGGCCCGCTGAGGGCGCCCCCGGCCTCCTGCACTGGGAGCCGGCCGTCGACGGGTTTTGGGCCGTCTGGCAGGACACCGGCGCCGCGGGCGGCCAAATCGATCTCGAGGTCTTGTTCAACACGGTGGTTTCGAGGCCGGACATCAGTCGCAACCTGTTCGCGACTCAAGGAGCCGCATCGTGAGCGAGATTTTGAAGCTGCGTCGTTTGTGGCTTCTGTTGCGCGGCGATTTCGTCGCGGACTGGCGCGTCGACGTCATCGTGTGCGGGGCATTGACGGCCGTCATGCTGATCGTTTCGATGATTACCGTCCTGCAGGGCGGTGAGAGGGAAGATTTTTACCTCCCTTGGTACTTCGGCGGCCTATTCATTTGGGGCCCGATCGCCGCGAGCTACTCGTTCAAAGAGCTCCATGACAAGGCACGGAACGAAGCCTATCTGATGCTGCCGGCCTCGGCGCTCGAGAAAGTGCTCGCGCGCCTCTTGCAAGTGACGATCATTTTCTTCGCGTTCCTATTGATCTTCATGACGCTCGCCTCGGCCCTGATCGAGAGCACCAATTGGCTCGTGTTCGGCCGGCGCAACGGTCTCTTCGATGCCTCCCACGAAGCAGTCTGGGCGCCGGTCGGACATTTCCTCATCGTCGTGTCTCTCTACTTCCTGGGCGCGGCTTGGTTCCGTAAGCTGCACTTCCTCAAGACGGCGCTCATGCTGACCGCCCTGCCAATCGTGCTGGCCTGCTTCGCCGCGGCTGTCGCCTGGATGGTGTTCCAAGGCACGAGTGGATTCCATCTCGGCGAGCGCGAGGTCTACAACTTCTACGTCGCGCACCGCGGCCTATTCGATGCGTTGCTCGGTGCGCTCAAGGTCCTCTACTTCGTCGGGTTGCCGCTCTTCTGCTGGTGCGTCGCTTGGCTCCGCGTGAAAGAAGCCGAGGTCAGCCATGGAGTTTAGCCAGCCCAAGGGAATCTACCTGCAGATCGCGGACCAGATGCGCGACCGCATTCTCCAGGGCGAATGGGCCGAAGGGGAACGGATTCCATCGATCCGCGAGCTCGCCGTGATGCTCGGCGTCAATCCGAATACGGTTACGAAAAGCTATCAGGCGCTGACCGACCGAAACATCATCGAGAACCAACGCGGGCTCGGTTACTTCGTGGCCCATGACGCCAAGCGAACGATTCTGCGAGAAATGAAGAACGAGTTCGTCGACGAAGAGCTGCCGCGCGTGTTTCGCACGATGCGGTTGCTCGACATGCCGATCGATGAGCTCACGGCGCATTACGCGCGCGATCGACAGGAGGCAAAGCCATGAGAAAGAGTCAAGTCGCGGTTTTTTCGGCGCTCGGCGCCGTCGCGTTGTTAATCGTCCTCGCAATCGTCGGTGCACGCCTCATCGCTGCGCGGCTCGCGAGCGGCGAGTACTCGGAATCCCCTCGCGCGGATCGCCCCGCCGGCCCCGTTGCAAGCGAAACGCGCAACCTTTCCGGCTTCGACCGTATCGATGCCCGTGGGATGTGGGAAATCGACCTCAAACAAGGCGCGACTTGGGATGTGGTCCTGTCCTATTCCGAGAACGACGCGGATCGCATCGACGTCCGGGTCGAGAATGGGCGCCTCATTCTCGAAGAAAAGGGGCGCGGGTGGTCGTGGTTTGGCGGCAGCAACCGCGAGTCGATCGAAGCTACGATCACGATGCCGGCGCTCGAGGGCGTCGACCTTTCCGGTGCTTCGGAGCTCGCTCTGTCGGGCTTCAGCGGCACCAAGCTCGACATCACGGCCTCGGGTGCCACCGAAATCGACGCCAGCGGCGGAAGCTACCGCGACCTCACCCTCATCGTCAGCGGGGCCGGCAACGTCGACTTGAGCGAAATCGTCGTTGACGATGCGCGCGTCGTTCTCTCGGGCGCGGGCGACATCAAGCTCAACATGAATGGCGGCGAGCTCTCGGGCACGGTATCGGGCGCCGGACACATCAGGTATCGCGGCACGGTGCGTGAGGAGAACGTTGTTACGTCAGGCTTCAGCAGCGTCGACGCGGTCGACTGAGGCTCGGCTTAGAGCACCCTCTATATGACGGCGGATGTCGCGAATCGGTCAGTAACCTTTTCTCGTCCGGGAACGTCTTTGGCTCGGAACGCCAACAAGTGGCGAATTTCGTGTGTCCGAGCGCCGATCGAGCACCTCGTGGCGGGCGCTGCACTCGAAAATGGCTCAGTTGCGGCACCGAAGTCGTTGGCACGAAAGATGCTTAACAAGTGTGTGATGGCGCTAGGTGGGAGATAAGAGAATGCAAACGACGACAGATCAACGGAGCTCTTTACTCGAGCAACTACGGATCGACCGGACTGAAGACGAAGGCCAAGGGCGGATCTGGTCCTGGCTTCTCGGAATCGGGACGCTGATCGCGGGCGCGGGAATCGCCGCGTGGCTCTTGATGACGATTCCGGCTACGGTTCTCGTCGATGTCGCGACTGCCGAGCTCGTCTCGCATGAGATCGAGCTCGGCAGAAGCTCCATGCTCGACGCTTCCGGCTATGTCGTTGCGCGGCGCCAAGCGACGGTCTCGTCGAAGATTACCGGTAAAGTCGTAGAAGTGCTGATCGAGGAAGGTCAGCGCGTCGAGGTCAATGAGATCGTCGCCCGGCTCGACGATGCGAATGCAGCAGCGCAAGTCGCTCAATCGACTGCGCAGCGCGAGCAGGCCGTCGCGAGCCTCCGGGCCGCGCAAGTCGCGTTCGAGAATGCCGGTCCCACGTTCGAGCGCAACAAAGAGCAATTCACCAGGCAAATCATCAGTGCGCAGGACTTCGATAGCGCCAAAGCAAATTACGATACGACCCGAACGAGCCTCGAAGTCGCAGCGCGCGCCGTCGAGGTCGCCGAAGCGAGCCTCGCCCTCGCACAGCGCAATCTCGACGACACGGTGGTGCGCGCCCCTTTTGGCGGAATCGTCACGGTCAAAGCGGCCCAGGAAGGTGAAATGGTGTCGCCGGTCTCGGCCGGCGGCGGTTTCACGCGCACGGGGATCGGCACGATCGTCGACATGGAATCTCTCGAAGTCGAAGTCGATGTCAGCGAAAACTTCATCAACCGCGTACATCCCGACCAGGACGTGTCCGTCAAGCTCAATGCTTATCCAGGCTGGGAGATTCCAGCACGCGTGATCGCGATCATTCCGACGGCCGATCGCGCGAAAGCGACGGTTAAAGTCCGGGTTGCACTCGATGAACGCGATGCGAGGATTCTTCCGGAGATGGGTGTGCGCGTCGCCTTTCTCGATGACCCCAAGGAAGGC
>DATBLZ010000048.1:0-12159 GCA_036555065.1 Gammaproteobacteria bacterium | reverse complement strand
CATCGCGCACGTCGTGACGCCCGAGACCGCAGAAGGCTCATTGATCTCGAAGGATGACGGAACGATCGTCGGCAGCCGGCTTGTCGCACAAGCGTTCAACGAGCCGCGCTATTTCTGGCCCCGGCCGTCGGCAGCCGGCTACAACGCGTCGGCCGCCGCGGGCAGCAACAAATCGCCGACGAGCGCGGACTTGACCGAGCGCGCGCAGGAGCTCGTCGGCCGCTACGGCGCGACCGCGCAGAACCCGCTACCGACGGATCTGGCGGCGGCGTCCGGTGGCGGGCTCGACCCGCACATCACCGAGCGCGCAGCGGTATATCAGGCGGCGCGCGTCGCGCAAGCGCGGGGGCTCGCCGCCTCGCGAGTCGAGGCGCTCATCGCCGAACGGGCTTTTGCGCCGGGCGGGGTCCTGACGCCGGATCGCATCGTCAACGTGCTCGAGTTGAACGTCGCGCTCGACGCGCTCGGTCGCCCAAATTCCACGAGCCTCGAGCGGTAGCGTCGAGGCGAGGTTGAAACACCATGGCTACGCGACTCGCATCCATTCATCTCTCCGCGCCGGTCCTTCGCAGCGCCGCCGTCGACGCCCTCAAGAAGCTCGATCCGCGCGCTCAGTTCCGCAACCCCGTAATGTTCGTCGTGCTGATCGGCAGCGTGCTCACGACCGTGCTCGGCGTCGGCTCTGCCGCGGGATTGCTGGAAGACGCCGGCTCGCCGGCGTTTACACTCGCAATCGCGGCGTGGTTGTGGCTCACCGTGTTGTTTGCGAACTTCGCCGAGGCCGTCGCCGAAGGCCGCGGAAAGGCGCAGGCCGCCACGCTCCGGTCGATGCGGCGCCACGTGCACGCGAAGAAGCTGCTGGGTGGCAAGCGCGATGAGTATCAAATGGTCGAAGCCGGCACGCTGCGCCGCGACGACGTCGTGCTCGTCCAAACGGGCGACACGATTCCGGCCGACGGCGAGGTGATCGAAGGCGTCGCTTCCGTGAACGAAAGCGCGGTTACGGGCGAGTCGGCGCCGGTGCTGCGCGAAGCCGGCGGCGACTTCTCCGCCGTCACCGGCGGCACGAAGGTGCTGTCCGACTGGCTGATCGTGCGCGTCACGAGCAAGGAGGGGGAGGGCTTCCTCGACCGCATGATCGCGATGGTTGAGGGCGCGAAGCGCCGCAAGACGCCGAACGAGCTCGCGCTTACGATTCTGCTCGCGATGCTGACGCTCGTTTTCCTGCTCGTGACCGTGACGCTTGCACCGTTTTCGAGCTATGCCGTGAGTGCCGCAGGGCAGGGATCGATGGTGAGTGTTACCGTGCTCGTCGCGCTGCTCGTCTGCTTGATTCCCACAACCATCGGCGGGCTGCTGTCGGCGATCGGCATCGCCGGCATGGATCGGATGGTGCGCGCGAACGTCATTGCGACCTCGGGCCGCGCGGTCGAGACGGCCGGCGACGTCGACGTGCTGCTGCTCGACAAGACCGGAACGATCACGCTCGGCGATCGGCAAGCCACGGCGTTCCATCCCGCGGCCGGGATCAAAGAGCAAGAGCTTGCCGACGTCGCGCAGCTCGCGTCGCTCGCGGACGAGACGCCCGAAGGCCGTTCGATCGTCGTGCTCGCGAAGCAGAAGTTCCAACTACGAGGCCGCGATCTCGCCGCGACGCCGCACGTATTCCATAAGTTTTCGGCAAAGATCCGGATGAGCGGCGTTGACCTCGACAGCCGCCGGATTCGAAAGGGCGCGGCCGACGCGATCCGCCAATTCGTGGAAGCCGAAGGCGGCGCGTGGCCTGCGAAAGTCACCGAATCCGTCGATGCGATCGCGCGTACGGGCGCGACCCCGCTTGTCGTCGCCGACGGCCGGCGCGTGCTCGGCGCAATCGAGCTGCGTGACATCGTGAAGGGCGGAATCCGCGAGCGGTTCGCGGAGCTTCGCCAAATGGGCATCAAGACGATCATGGTCACCGGCGACAATCCGCGCACGGCCGCGACCATTGCGGCCGAGGCGGGCGTCGATGATTTCCTCGCCGAGGCGACCCCCGAGACGAAACTCGAGCTGATCCGGAAGAATCAGGCCGACGGCCGTCTCGTCGCCATGTGCGGCGACGGCACGAACGATGCCCCGGCGCTTGCGCAGGCGGACGTCGCGGTCGCGATGAACACGGGTACGCAGGCAGCCAAAGAAGCAGGAAATATGGTCGATCTCGACTCGAATCCGACGAAGCTCATCGAGGTCGTCGACGTCGGTAAGCAGATGATGGTCACGCGCGGCGCGTTGACGACGTTTTCCATCGCGAACGACTTCGCCAAGTATTTCGCGATCATCCCGGCGGCGCTCGTCGCGACCTATCCGGCGCTCGACGCTCTCAACGTAATGCGGCTCGCGAGCCCCGAAAGCGCCATCCTGTCCGCGGTGATCTTCAACGCGCTGGTCATCGTCTTTCTCGTGCCGCTCGCGCTCCGAGGCGTCAAGACGCGCGCTGCGTCCGCGCCTGCGCTGCTGCGCCGGAATCTCTTGATCTACGGTCTCGGTGGAGTCGCAGTCCCATTCGTCGGCATCAAGCTCATCGATATGCTGCTCACGCTGCTCGGGCTCGCATGAAGCGCGCGCGCTCGTGGGGGCACTGACCGAGGGCGCACCTTCGGCATCCTCGGCGAGCCTCGCGTCAGCGCGCTCGAGCTCAACCGCCCGCTCGACGGCAAGACGGCGCGGTGATCCCGGCGTAAGCTGGCGTGTGTTGCGCGACCGTATGTCGCAGAGGCACCACACGAGATGATGGTCGAAACCCGGCCCGACCCCGACGAGCTGCTCGCGCGCGTCAAGGCCGAGGAGGCCAGAGCGCGCCGCGGCAAGCTCCGGATCTTCTTCGGCGCGACGGCCGGCGTCGGTAAGACTTTCGGCATGCTCGCGGCAGCGCGGGCGGTGCGCGCGGCGGGGACGGACGTCGTCATCGGCTACATCGAGCCGCACGGCCGCGCCGAGACCGAGCGTCTCATGGAGAGCCTCGAGCGGCTGCCGACGCTGCCGATCGACTATCGCGGCATCGTGCGCCACGAGTTCGATCTCGATGCCGCCCTAGCGCGCCGCCCCGCGATTCTGCTCGTCGACGAGCTCGCGCACTCCAATCTGCTCGGCGGGGAGCCGACGCCCCGCCATCCGAAACGCTGGCAGGACATCGAGGAGCTGCTCGAGGCAGGAATCAACGTCTGGACGACCGTCAACGTCCAGCATCTCGAGAGCCTGAACGATCTCGTCGCGCAGATCACCGGAGTCAAGCAGCGCGAAACCGTGCCGGATCGGATCTTCGACGAAGCGGACGAGGTCGAGCTCATCGACTTGCCGCCCGATGATTTACTCGGGCGCCTCAAGGCCGGCAAGGTCTACTTACCCGAGGACGTCGGGCGCGCGGTCGACCGCTTCTTTCGCCTGCCGAACCTGATCGCGCTGCGCGAGCTCGCCCTCCGGCGAATGACGAGCCGCGTCGAAGCGGCGGCGCGCGTCTCCCTTGCCGGCGACGTGACGTCGCGCGAGTGGCTCGCGCGCGAAAACCTCATCGTGGCGATCGGGCCCGACGCGCAGGCCGAGCAACTCGTACGCGCGGGAAAGCGCATGGCTGATGCGCTCAATGCCGACTGGATGGTCGTTTACGTCGAGACGCCGTGGCTACAGCGCCTCTCGGAGAAGGAGCGCGATCGGCGCATCGACCTGCTGAAGCTGGCCGAGTCGCTCGGCGCCGAGACGGTGACGTTGAGCGGACCGACGGCTGCCGCGGCGCTCGTCGAGTATGCGCAGACGCGCAAAGCAACGCGCGTGATCGTCGGGGCGCCGAAGCGGCGCGGTGTACGCGCGCTATTGCGCCGTTCCACGGCGACCGAGCTCACGCGCCTTGCGCGCGGTTTCGATGTCGTCACGATCGCCGCCGCAGAGCCCCGCGGCGCAGGAGCCGCGCCCGAGGCGGCACGCGGCGCCGTGATCGACGTAGCACAACCAGTTCACGTGCGCCGGTATACCTGGGCTGTGGCAGTTTCGTTCGGCTGCACGGTCATCGCAGCCGTCATGTATCCGTTCTTCGAGCTCGAGAATCTCGTCATGGTCTATTTGCTCGGCGTGACAGTGTCGGGCTTGCGCCTCGGCCGCCGCCCGTCCGCACTGACGGCCGTGCTCAACGTCGTGCTGTTCGATTTCTTTTTCGTGCCGCCGCGTTTCAGGTTCGCGGTTTCCGACGTGCAGTACGTCGTGACATTCGGCGTCATGCTTACGGTCGCGCTCGTGATCGCGAACCTAGTTGCGAGCGTCCGCCAACAGACGCGTGTCGCCGGCGCACGCGAGCGCCGCACGGCGCTTCTCTACGCGATGAGCCGCGAGCTCGCGGGCACGCGCGGTTCGGGAAGCATGGCACGCGTCGCGGTCAAGCACGTGGCCGAGGTGTTTCAATGCAGCGTCGTCGTGCTCTTTCCGGGCGGCGACGGAAGGCTGCGCTACCCACGTGGCGAGGCTCCGAGCGAGAACGCGTTCCGCGGCGCCGATCTTGCGGTCGCCCAATGGGTCATGGACCACGGCCGGCGCGCCGGGCTCGGATCGGACACGCTGCCGGCCGCCCCCGCGCTGTACTTGCCGTTGAGCACAAGTACCGAGACGGTGGGCGTGCTTGCCGTGCTGCCGAACAATCCGCGCCGCGTGCTCCTTCCGGAGCAGCGCCATCTGCTCGAGACGTTCGCCGGGCAGCTCGCGCTCGCGCTCGAGCGCGCGCGCCTCGCCGAGACAGCCGAATCTGCGCGGATCTCCGCCGAGGCCGAAAGCGTTCGCAATACACTGCTCGCATCCATCTCTCACGACCTGCGTACGCCGCTCGCGGTCATGGCAGGTGCGGCGAGCACGCTCGCCGAGCGCGGCGGGGCGCTCGACGCCAAGACGCGCCTGACGCTCGCGCGCTCGATCGAGACTAAAGCGCGCGAGATGTCGGAGCTCGTGTCGAACGTCCTCGATCTCATGCGCCTCGACTCTGGGCAGATCGTCCTACGCCGAGACTGGCAGTCACTCGACGATCTCGTCGGCGCGGCGCTGCATCAGCACGAGGCGCAACTGGCCGCGCACCCCGTCGAGGTACGCTTGCCGAACGACTTGCCCGCTGTTCACGTCGATCCCGCGCTCGTCGTGCAGGTCTTCGGAAACTTGTTCGACAATGCCGCCAAATACACGCCGCCGGGCACGCGCATCTATGTATCCGCCACGCCCGACGGCGAGTTCGTGCGCGTCATGGTCGACGACGACGGACCGGGGTTGCCGCCCGGTGATCCCGCGCTCCTGTTCGAGAAGTTCCGCCGCGGCGCGCCGGAGGGAACGGTCGTCGGCGCGGGCCTGGGACTTGCGATCTGCCGCGCGATCGTGCTCGCGCACGGCGGAACCATCACGGCGCAGCAGCGGCCGACACGTGGCGCGCGCTTCGAGCTCACGCTGCCGGTGACGGAGCCCGAAGCGTGACTCGCGCGATGCACCAAGTTCTCGTCGTCGAAGACGATGCCGGCATTCGCGACGTTCTGCGCGTCCTGTTGACGGCGGAGAACTACCGTGTCGTCGAAGCAAGCATGGCGCAGCGAGCCGAGATCGAGGCGCGTTCGCACAAGCCGGACTTATTGATTGTCGACCTCGGTTTGCCGGACGGCGACGGGCTCGAAGTCATCCGCCGCGTGCGCGCCTGGTCGCCGATGCCGATCATCGTGCTGTCGGCGCGAACGTTGGAGCCGCAGAAAGTCGCGGCGCTCGATGCGGGCGCCGACGACTACGTCACGAAGCCGTTCAGCTCGGCGGAGCTTCTCGCGCGCGTGCGCGCGGCGCTCCGCCGCGGCGTACGTAGCACCGAGCCGGACGCCGTGCTGCGTTTCGGTACAAACGAGATCAGCCTCGCGCGGCGCGAGGCGCGCGGCCGTGACGGCCCCATTCACCTGACGCCCCTCGAGTATCGCGTGCTCGAGAGCCTCGCACGCCACAGCGGGATGATCGTGCGGCAAGATCAGTTGCTCCGCGAAGCCTGGGGGCCGGGCAAAATCGGCGACACGGGCAGCCTCCGAGGCTGCATCAAGAATCTTCGCGACAAGCTCGAGGCCGATCCGCATCGGCCGAAGCATCTTGTGACCGAAGCGGGCTTGGGTTACCGCCTGCGGCCATCCGAAGACTGACGCGACGAGCCGTTTGCGCCCGGCACCGCAAGGACCGAGAATGCGGCCATGCGTCATTCGCGCGTCGTCGTGCTTGTCCTTCTGGTCGGAGCAAGCACGTGCACGCGCGCGCCCGACGATACGGATCTGGCATTGCTCGCTCTCGATGCGCCCGCGCTCGTGGTCGAGATCGCGGCCGGCAGAGTCTCCGCCGAGCGCGTGACGCGCGCGGCGCTCGCGCGTATTGCCGCGCTCGATGACGCGGGGCCGAAGCTCAACGCGGTCATCGAGACGAACCCCGACGCAATCGAGATCGCGCGCGAGCTCGACCGGCGATTCGCGGCCGCAGGTCCCGTCGGCCCGCTGCACGGCATCCCCGTCGTGCTCAAGGCCAGCATCGACACGGCCGACAGGATGGCGACGAGCGCCGGGTCGCTCGCGCTTGCCGAGCACCACGCGGCCGCCGACGCCGAGCTCGTTACGCGCCTGCGCGCTGCCGGCGCGGTGATTATCGGGAAGGCGAACTTGAGCGAGTGGGCGAATTTCCGCTCGACGCACTCGACGAGCGGGTGGAGCAGCTTGGGCGGGCAGACGCACAATCCCTATGTGCTCGACCGCAACCCGTGCGGCTCATCGAGCGGCTCGGCGGTCGCCGTCGCCGCGGGTTTGGTGCCGCTTGCGGTCGGTACGGAGACCGACGGCTCGATCGTCTGCCCCGCGGGCGCGAACGGCATCGTCGGCATCAAGCCGACGCTCGGGCTCGTGAGCCAACACGGCATCATTCCGATCGCGGCGAGCCAGGATACGGCGGGGCCGATGGCGCGCACGGTGGCCGGCGCCGCGTTGCTGCTCGCGGCGATGCAGACGGTTGCGACCGCTCCCGGCGCGTACGCGACGGCGCGCTCCGATTTGCGCGGCGTTCGGCTCGGCGTCGTTCGCGATCACCCCGGCGCGGGCGCGAATCCCGACGTCGAAGCCGTAGTCACGCGCTCCCTCGCGCTGCTCGCGGAAGCCGGCGCCGAGCTCGTCGATCCGATCGAGGTCGCGGTGCCCGAAAGTGACAACGACCCGGAGCTTCAGGTTCTGCTGCACGAATTCAAACTCGGTCTCGATGCGTATCTCGCGGGTGTTGCGACGGGACCCGGCTCGCTCGCGGCGCTGATCGACTACGACCGAACGCATGCGGCCGAGGTCATGCCCCATTTCGGCCAAGAGCTCTTCGAGCGGGCGCAGGGCGCTACGGACGAAGCGGCCTACCGCGCGGCGCTCGAGACGAGCAACGTCGGCATGCGCACGCGGCTCGATGAGCTCTTGGCGACGAACGCGCTCGATGCGCTCGTCGCGCCGACGAATTCGCCGGCGTGGAAAACGGATTGGGTCAACGGCGACAGTTTCTCGCTCTCAAGCTCGAGCTTTGCCGCGGTCTCGGGCTACCCGAGCGTCACCGTGCCGGCCGAGCTCGTCCGCGGATTGCCCGTCGGCATCTCATTCATCGGCCGGCCCCAGAGCGAGGCGCTGCTGATCGAGATCGCGGCCGTATTCGAGCGCGCGCGTGCGCCGCTGCCGGGGCCGGAGTTCGTTCCGAGCTTGGAGAAATGACTACCGCGCGGGTGCCGCGGCGGCTTCCAGTGCGGCGAACGCCAGCACGCCGCCGTGGCCGCCGACGATTTCCCGCACGTCGAGGTCGCGCTCGCGGATCGCGGCGTACAGTGCGGTCGCATCGGGGCTGGCCGCGCCGAAGAATATATCGCTCTGGAAGATCACGCCGGCGTCCGGTACGTACGCGAGAACCATGGGGTTCACGTGTGGGATCGTCGTGACCTCGTAGAGCTCGAGCCGGCGGCCGCCTTCCTCGATCACGGTCATGCCCGAGAACACTTCGACGGCGCCGACCTCGCTACCGGCCGCCAATGCGCGCGCGAGCTCGTCGGGCGGATTCGTGTGCGGCGACTCGACGAGGGAGCGGAGCTCCGCCTCGTGCCCTGCGGCGACGAGCACGGTCGCACCGAGGGCCGCGAGCGCCCTAATGCCACCGGTGTGGTCATAGTGGGGATGCGTCGGCGTGACGTAGCGAATGGGCTTGTCGATCTCCTCGTCGATGCGCCGCGCGAGCGTCATTGCTTGCGCTTCCGTGTACGGGCTTTCGATGACGGCGACGAACGTCGGAAACTCGACGACCATGCTGTGATGCGAGTAGCCGACGGCGTGATAAACGCCCGGCGCAACTTCATTCCACGCGAGCGGCGCCCACGGGCCGTCGGCCGCAACGACTTCGCGCGCTTGCTCGACAGCGCTCTCCGGGATCGTGAAGGTCTCGTGCGCCGTGGGACGGTTGACCGAGATCATGCTATAGACCATCGATGAGTAGGGGCGGCCCTGCTTGCGGATCGTGATCGAATACGGCAGCAAGACGTCGCTCGCGCGTTCCGCGGAAGCGGCACTGTCTGGCGGTGCACCTCCTTCGAGAGTCGTCCAGCGCATCACGGGACGATAGTCGGCGAGGACGTACTCGGCGTCGACGTCGCCGAGCGTCGTTTCGGTGTCGAGCGTCGCGAAGCCGTCGAGGAGGCCCGTCGTCGGATTGAAATAGAGCTCGACGGTTTCACCCGACGGCAGCGTGGCCGTGCCGTACAAAGACACCCTACCGTTGAACGCACGCTCCTCGGCCACCTGCTCCGCGGACGCGGTTGCGGCCGCCGCGAGCGCGACGCTGACCACGTTTCGGCGCAGCAGCATCTCGGGCGAGTTTTGCGCGGCCCAGCTGAATAAGCCGTTCGGCGAGACCGCGACGTTCGGCCGATCGGGCCCGGTGTTCCAGCCGACGGGCTTGCCCTCGAACGAGGTCAACACCTCGGTGCGGTGCATCCGGAAGTCGCCGAAGGCGACCTCGTAATCGAACGCGGCGCGGCCGTTTTCGAGATCGATCGTCTCGGTAACGCCGGCAAGCGAGCCCATCGGGTCCTCGCCGCCCGTCACGGCGATCTGCCCCATGCGCGTGCGCGTGCCTTCGCCCGTGAGCACGAGCGTGTCGATGGCCTCGAGCGCGGCCCGGCCGCCCATGGCCTCGACGAGCGCCGCGGCGAGCGCGGCCGTCGATCGTGCCCCCGGCGCCGCGGCGCCGGGCTCGTCGGGCGGCGCGCTCGGGCCGCACGCGCTCAACGCGAGCACCGCGGCGGCAAAGAACAACTTCATCCGCGACATCGTCGTTTAGACTACCTCTCCGGCTCGGGGCGCGCCACCGGAAGGCGCGGGTTCCCGCACCGGTGTAGACTTTCTCGGGCGCCCGCGCTGCGGGCAGAGGGGATTCCATGTTGCGAATAGTGACGCTCGCGGTCGGTTTGGGTAGCGCGGCCGGCGCCGTCGCTCACCACAGCACGGTCGCGATTTACGATTCGAGCCAGGTCGTCGAGGCGACCGGCACGGTCGAGGAAATCTCGTGGCGCAATCCGCACGGGCATCTCGTGATCCGCACCGAGAACGAAACGGGCGGGACGGCGCTTTGGGAGGCGGAGATTCCGGCTATCGTCGTGCTGCGAATCCTTGGCATCAGCGACGATCTCATCAGCGTCGGGGACCGCATCACGATGGCCGGCTCGCCCGCGCGCCGCACCGCGAATGCGATGTCCGCGCGCAACATCTTGCTCTCGAGCGGCTACGAACTTGCCTTCGGCGACAACGAACCCCACTTCCCCGCGGGCAAGAACGGCAACCTCATCGGCCGCGCGTACGATGACTCGAACGTCGAGGAAGCGAAGGCGAAAGCCGACGGCATCTTTCGCGTTTGGGCAACCAACATGACGGATCCCGCGGCGTTCCCGATGTTCAAGGGCGGCTATCCAGTCAACGACGCAGCGAAGGCCGTCGTCGCCGAGTGGGACCCGTTCCACAACGATCTCATTCACTGCGGAACGAAAGGCCAGCCGCTCATAATGATTACGCCGGCGCCGATCGAGTTCGTGCGCGACGGCGACACGATCCGCATGCGCATCGAGGAATACGATTCCCTCCGCGTTATTCACATGAATCCGGACGCCGCAGCACCTGCCGAGCACACACAGATGGGGTTCTCCCGCGGGCGCTTCGAAGGCGAAACGCTCGTCGTCGAGACCGATCACATCCAAGCCCAGTACTTCGATCCCGACGGCGTTCCCCAGAGCGAGGAGATACGCACCGTCGAGCGGTTCACGCCGAACGCGGCCTATGATCGGCTCGACTACCGCATCACCGTCACCGACCCCATGTATTTCACGGCGCCGTTCGACTTGACCCGCTACTTCGTCTGGAAGCCCGAGATGAGCGTGCACCCGTACGAATGCCTCGAGCGTAACTGGACGCAATGAAGAGAAGTCGGCCGCGAGTGCTCGGCTATGCGCTGGCCGCATGGCTCGCGTCGGGCACGGCAGCGGCGCAGCACGGTGCCGCCGACGGCGAGTGGCGCGCGTATAACGGCGACAACGGCGCGACGAAGTATTCGCCGCTCGCGCAGATCGACGCGGGCAACGCCGCGCAGTTGCGAATTGCATGGCGGCGCCCGGCCGTCGATGCATCGATCCTTGCGCAAGTGCCCGACCTCCGTTACGGCAGTAGCTACCGGGCGACGCCGCTCATGATCGCAGGCAGGCTCTACGCGCCGGACGGCATCGGCTTCGTCGAGGCGTTCGATGCCGGTACGGGCGCGACGCTCTGGGTCGAGGCGCCGCTCGACGAGGGGCCGAATCGATACGCAGGCACGGTCACGCGCGGCGTTGCCTATTGGACCGACGGCGACGAAGAGCGGATCTTGGTGCAGCGCGGCGAATACCTCATGGCGCTCGATGCCAAGACCGGCGCGCACTTTCCGGATTTCGGCGCCGGCGGGCGCGTGAATCTCTCTGCGGCGCTCGAGCGCGGGCTTACCCATGCGTGGAGCGGGGCGCCGATCGTCGTCGGCGACGTCGTCATCGTCGGCCACTCGACGAACGATACGTTCGATTCCAAAACCGCCGGCCGCGGCGACGTGCGCGCCTACGACGTGCGCACCGGCAAGCTTGCCTGGGTATTCCACGTGATCCCGCAGCGCGGCGAGGTCGGCACGGAGACTTGGGAGAACGACTCGTGGACCTACACGGGCCATGCGTCGGTCTGGTCGGTGTTCAGCGCGGACGATGAGCTCGGGCTTCTCTATATGCCGCTGTCAGCGCCGACGAACGACATGTACGGCGGCCATCGGCTCGGCGACAATCTATTTAGCCAAAGCCTCGTCGCCGTCGACGCGAAAACCGGCGTGCGCCGGTGGCACTTCCAAACCGTTCACCACGACCTGTGGGACTACGATCTGCCCGCCGCACCCGTGCTCATGGACATCGAAGTCGACGGCCGCGCGATCAAGGCCGTCGCGCAAGTGACGAAGCATGCGTTCGTGTTCGTGCTCGACCGCGCGACCGGCGAGCCCGTTTGGCCGATCGAGGAACGTCCCGTGCCGGCTTCGAACGTGCCCGGCGAGCGCACGTCGCCGACGCAGCCGTTTCCGACGAAGCCGCCCGCGTTCGATCTCCAAGGCTCGGTCGAGGAAAACCTCATCGACTTCACACCCGAGCTTCGCAAAGAAGCGCTCGAGATCGTCGCGCGCTACACGACGGGGCCGCTGTTCACTCCGCCGACGGTTCGCGACGACGAAGGGCGCAATCTCGGCACGATTCAGATGCCGGGATCGCAAGGGGGCGCGAATTGGCACGGCGCCGCGTTCGATCCGGAGACGCAGCGCTTCTACGTGCCGTCGATGTACTCGCCATTCGTCGCGGACCTAGTCCCCGGCGATCCCGCGTTCACCGACTTGCGCTACGTCAAAGGTATGCGGCTCTGGATGGGCGGGCCGCAGGGGCTGCCGCTCTTCAAGCCGCCCTACGGCCGCATCACGGCATTCGACATGCGTGCAGGCGAGATCGCGTGGCAAGTGCCGAACGGCGACGGGCCGCGCGATCATCCGGCAATTCGCCATCTGAACCTGCCGCCGCTCGGGAACCCGGGGCGA